>JAFAEX010000072.1 GCA_023423795.1 Chloroflexota bacterium
GCTACGGGAACGAAACCCCTCCGGGGCCGAGAACGGGCGGTGGCCACCCTGTTTTGGCCGCCGCCATCATCGCGCTTGCCGGTCGCCGGGTGTCCGCATCGAATGGGCAATCGGCACCATCCCCGGGCATCCCGACGGCCGGACCCGTGGCGCAACCGCCCTGAGACCCGGCTCTCCTCGGTTCCGCGCCGCGCCCGATCCCCTTTTTCGGCATTTATCCGGTTACGGTAAACCGCGTACGTACGCGGCAAATCGACCGATGCCGGGTTTCTTCGCCACCCCTCCCACCCTCAGCGCCCGGACCCGTGCCGAATCCGTGCGAACCACCGCGGCAGCGCGTCGCGGCCTGTTCCGCCGCGGCGAGAAACGGACTTCCCACGACGCGACGACGCCCCTGGGGGATGGCCAGGGGCGTCCGTCGTCTCCTCGGCTGGAGGAGCGGGCGGCGGCCGTGGGGGGAAGGGAGCGGCCGCCGTTCACCAGTCATACGGCCGGATCGCGCCCGGGGTTCCCGCCCGGCTCCCGGTCGGCCGCCCGCTCCGCTAGCTCACCTTCTCCGCCGTCCGCAGCGGCGCGAGGACCGATTCGAGGAACGCCGTCATCCCCTCGTAGCTGAGCGGCAGGTCGCGCGGCCACGGCGCCGTCTGCCCCGCCTTCACCGCCGGGTGCTGCGCGATCGTCGGGTGCCCCTGCAACTCCTCCACCGTCGTCCACGCCCCGTACTGGTCGATGTAGAGCACGTCACTCGGGTACTGGAGCGCGTTCTCCGTGCTGAGCGACTCCCAGTAGGTGTCGCCCGCCGCCGAACCGTCGTTGGCGATCGCCACCCCCAGTTCGCGGACCATACCGAGGTCGCCCACGTAGTCCGGGCTGGCGACGTAGATCATGTCCTCGCCGAAACTGCCGAACAGCACCAAGAGGCCCGCCTTCTCGGCCGCCACCTGCTCCAGTTCCGCCGCCTTCGCCTCGTACGCCTCGCGCGCCGCCACCAGTTCGGGTGCGTCGAGATCGACGCCGAGCGAGGCGGCGAACTGCTCGACCCGGGCCAGTTCGACCTCGTTCGAATCGCCCTGGTTCAGCACGACGACCGGGGCGATCTGCGACACCGCATCCATCAACTTTGCCGGCAGGGCCACCAACGCGTTGTCAGGGTCGTCCTTGTCCCACGTCCAGGTCACGATCAGGTCCGGTGCGGCGACCAGCAGCGGCTCGACCTCGATGTTGCCCTCGGTGTCGCTGACGATCGCGACCGTTTCGACGTCGATGTTCCCCCAGGCGACGTGGTCGCCGTCCGGGTGGTTGGAGGCCGTCCAGCCGAAGACGGTCGGAACCTCGACGCCGAAATCCCACAGCGATGCGGCCACGTTGATCGCCGCCGCAATCCGCTGCGGAGGTTTCGGCAGCGTGACGGTGTTGCCGATCGCGTCGGTGAAACTCCAGCCGCCCGCGACGGGGCTGGCGTCCGGCGTCGCCTGCCCCAGCGCCCGGCCGGTGGCGGCGAACGCGCCGCCCGCGGCAACCGCCGTGGCCGCCGCGATGACCCTGCGGCGGCTGACCGCCGTCGTGTGCGCGCGAGAATCCTTCGGGACGTGCATCGTGCCCTCCGTCTAATTCTGACTAAATTAGTCGGATTTGATGCTACGTGAGCGCGGGGTGGGCGTCAACTGCCGGCGCGTCGCACCAGGCGGGCCTGTTCCCCGCGCGATGCACGCCCGATCCCCACGCACGCCGGCGATGCACCGTCCGGCAGGGCGCGCGATGATGGAGCGCGCCGCCAATGGTCGGCGCGTCGCGAACGAATCGGCGCGTTGGACGCAAAGGGAGCGGCGTGACGAAACCCGACGAAACGCCGGCGATCCGGGCGAATGATCCGTTGCCCCGGCGCTGGACCGAGCGCTGGGTGCGGGCGTCGCTCGCCGCGCTGGCAGGCGCCGGCGATTCGCCTGCGACCGACGTCCAGCGGCAAGGGCTCATGGCGGTCCGCGCGCGGTTGCGGGCCGAGCGGGATCGCGACGTCGCCGCCCAGTTCCGCGGCGTCGTCGCCCGCGAGTCGGTGCTCGCCGCGCGGGCCGGCGACTCGCGCAGCGCCGACTTCGCCACCGCCCACGGGTTGCCGGACAACCTGCTGGCCGCCGGCTCCAACCGGCTGTCGGAGGCCCACTTCGCCGCGGTGCGCGACCTCGAACGTGCCCGGGCCGGGTCCGCTGCCGGGGTGGCCGAAGCCGAACGCACCGTGCTCGTGCTGACGCTGGCCTACAACCTCGCCCGGGCAAGGGAACTGGGGCCGGAGTTCCGAACCGCCCACCGCGCCGAGATCGACGCCGTCGTCGCCCGGCTGGAAACGGAGATCGCGGCGCTGACCGGCCCGCGCGGCCGCTAGCATTCGCCGGGACGGGAACCCGCCCGCTCGCGGCAACTGGCCGGCGCCGTCGCCCGTCCCGGAGCCCCGCCGGGGTCGCCTATCACGTCACCGCGCCATCCCGTCATCCCGAGCCTGTCGAGGGATCTCGTCCACCGCGTCATTCCGGGAAAACGAGATCCCTCGACAGGCTCGGGATGACGGGATGGCGCGGTGACGCGGTGACGCGGTGACGGGATGGCGGGATGACGTGCGCTCCTACCGCCAGTTGCGCTTCGCCTTGCGGTCCGCCTTCTTCCCCTTTCCCTTCTCGCGCGTGTCCTTTTCCTTCCCGCCGCCCTTGTTCCGTTTCCCCTTCGCTTTGCCGCCGCGCTTCTTGCCGGATGCCCGGCGGTCCTGCTTGCCGGCCTTTCGGGCGTCCTTGCCCGCTTTGCCGGTGCCGCTCCGTTTCTCGTCACGTGCTGGGTTCGTGCTCGCATCGCGCGCGGCGCGGGGTTGGCCGCTATCCGCCGACCTGCCCTCGGCCGCAACCGGGGCGATCGTCGCCAGCGGCGGTGCGGCCGGAGCGGCATCGACGGCGATCGCGACCGGCGGCAGCAGGACCGGTGTTGCCGCCGGACCCGCCGCACCGGGCGTCGGCGCGAGCGCCACGGCGATCGCGCCATCGATGGCCGCCGGCGCGGTCGCCGCCGTCGCCGCTGGCGATGGACCAGGAGCCGATGCTCCCGGCAGCGTCGGCGCCGCGCTCGGCACGGCGATCACCCGGGGCGTCGGCGTCGGGACGACGGCATCGTTCGGATGCGGTGTTGACGATGGGACAGCTGCCGTGACGGCCGGGGCGGGCACCGTCGGCACCGGTTCGGTCGGGGCCGGCAACGACGGCCCGGGCCGGTTCGGGTCCGCCGTTTCCGCGCCGCCGGACGAGAACGCGATCCAGCTCAGCACCCCGGCGAGACCGGCAGCGACCAGCAGGATCGGGACGGCGAGGAGGAGCGGGCGCCGGATGGCGGTGGTCATGGACGGTTCGTCGCTCCGGCGAGCTCGGCTAGTGCGTATCGGGACCGTCGCCGGCGGGGCTCTGCAACACGCACTGAACGGAACGGAGGATGGACCGGCGGTTAGTTCAAGCAACGCCGGGCAGGCGTACCCGGTTTCGCCGGGAGCGCGGCGTGGAGCCGCCGTGGACGTCCGCGGCATGGCACAATCGGGCAACGTGCTGATGGATGACGTGCCGGAACGTCGGCCGCGACCGCTGCCGAGCGGCCGGCGGAACCGGCGGGACGTTTTCCGCTGGCGCGCGGTCGGCCCGCCCGTCGCCGCCGGTCCGCGCCCTGGCCGCTTCGCGACCGGGACGCCGGCCGGGGCTCGGCGCGCCACGGATGCACCATGCGTAGCCGGCTCGACGGTTCCGCGCAACGCTTCCGCGGGAGAACCGCCTTGGCGAACGTGACCACGACGGTTCCGCCCGAGACCGGGGCCGTCTACACCCTTTCCGAGGCGGCGCGGCTGAAGGGCGTCAGTTACCACACCGTGTCGCGCGCCATCCGCTCCGGCAAACTGACGGCCCATCGGGTCGGCCGCATGGCGTTCGTGGCCGCGTCGGACCTGGCCGAGTGGCGCCCGATGATCCAGCGCGCCCCGAAAAAGTACCGCCGGCGCCATGCCGATCCCGGCGCGATCCCGGTGCTGCTCGATCTCGCTTCGGGCGACCGGGTGGACCTCGCCCAACGCTTCGCCCTGCTCGCCGAAGGGCTCCACGCCGCCGCGATGGACCGGCCGCTCGACGATTTCCTCGACCTCCTGTGCGAACGGCTCGCCCAGGCGTTGGGGTTGGCCCGCGTATCCGTTTGGGGACTGGACGAGGGCGCCGGCTTCGTGCGCCGTCTCGCCGCGTTCGGCCCGGCGTTGAGCACCCTGCCGGACGCCATCCCGCTGGCGGAGGCGACCGACTTCGCGCGGATCGCCAACCTGCGCTCCGCCGTCGTGCTCGACATCGCCGATCTCAGCCAGGTGCCGCGGCCCGAAGGGCAGCCGGGCGAGATGCTGGGCGTCGGCCGCTTCCTTGCCGCCTCGCTGCGGGTCGGCGACCGCCGGCTGGGAACGCTGCAAGGCGACCGCGGCGGCCGCGCCTTTGCGCTCGACGCCGACCAGCTCGCGTTCGCGCAGGCAGTCGCCAACCAGGCCGCCATCGCGATCGAGATCGCCCGCTTGCGCGCCGCGCTCGCCGGAGCGACGGACGGCGAAGGCTAGACCTCCCGGCCCGGTCCATCTCCGTGCCGCGCGGCGCTTGCCGGCCGCGGCGCGGTCGCCCCTGCCCTCGTGCTTTCCGGAATCGCCGTGCCGAACGCGACCCTCCCGCCGCAACCGCGCGGGAGGCGTCACCGATTGGACAGCGCCCCTGTTCCCTGCGCGACAGCCGTGGCGGCCTGGCGCTGCTGAAATGTGTCCATGAGAACCGAGCGGTTTCGGTTCGCACCAATCGGCAACGAGCCGCCGACGCGGCAGGAGCAATCTCTCATGGAATCCACCATCTTCGACGCGACGACCCGGACGTTCGCTTCCGCCCTCACCCGGCGGTCGGCCCTGCGCGGCCTGGTCGCCGGGGCGATCGCCGCCATCGGCGGCGGCGTGCTCGCCCTCGACGACGCCGACGCCCGCAAGAAGGGCGGCAAGCGGGGCGGCAAGAAGAACGACAAGCGCTGCCTGACGTCCGGCAAGCGGTGTTCCAGCGACAAGCAGTGTTGCTCGAAGTCCGGCCTGATCTGCGAGGTGCCGACCGGCGGCAGCAACAGCGACACCTACTGCTGCGGCGGGCAGGGCTCCGTCTGCGGCGGCGCGAACGAGGACGGCGACGCGGTCGGCCCGGTCTGCTGCGTGAACTTCCGCTGCTCCACCGGCGACATCGACGACCCGAACTTCGTCCCCTTCCAGAAGGGCACCTGCCTTCGCGACGACGACGAGATCTAGCCGCCACGTGCGAATGGACGACGAAGCCGCCCGGGGGTGAACCCGGGCGGCTTCGTCGCGTTGCGCACATGAGGACGCCCTCGGGTGAGGCCGAGGGCGCCGGGCGGTTCGCTCGCGGAGGAACCTGGCGCGGCCGGAGGGAAGGGGGAAACACGGCCGTCCTGCGGAGGGGTCACGCAGCCGCCGTGCCATCGGCCGGCGCGGCGCCCAGCCCGGTTGCGACCGAACCGGGCCGCGCGGTCTCGGTTGGTGGTGCCGTTTACCCTCGTCGCCGGGCTTCAATTACTCATTGTCTCCCATTGGGAAAGGTGTCATATTGCCATTGATCGCGGGCGTTGCGCCGCGGTCCACCTGACCAGGTTGGCCGCGCCTTGAACGCCAGAGCCGCTGTCGCCTCCAGCCCGTCGGGCAGCGAGGGCTGGTCAGGTCGATCCCGGCCACGAGGCGCCGGGCAAGGCACGCACTGCCAACGCGAAACCGGTCTCCTCGGGCGAGGACGCAGCCGCACGGTCAGGGTGGACCCATGCGCCGGGATGACGCGATCCGGCGGGAACCGGCCGGCAGGCAGCACGGGCGGACTCCCCGCCCGCGCGATGCCGCGCGCCGTTCGTCTTCGCCTCGTCTGCCCAGGGCCTTCTCTTCGCACGCGCGCCACTCCGAAGCGCGCCGTCCAGCCGCGCCTGTCGCCCGATTGACACCGGACCTGTTCGCCAGGCGACGGCCGCACGGCCATGTCGCTGCTGGAATGGGGACAGCCGATCCCGAGGGGTTGGGACCGGCGACGAACGACCGGCCGCGGCGAAGCGGCGGTGAGGAGGAAACGGCCATGGACGGCGAGAAGTTCGACGCGATCGCGCGGCTGCTCGGAAGCGGGCTGTCCCGGAGGCGGGCGCTGCGGGCGGGGATCGTCGGCGCATCGGTCGCGACGGCCGGTTCGCTCGGCCTGGCCGCGCTCGGCGCGGACCCGGCCGAAGCCGGCAGAAAGAAGGGAAAGAAAGACAAGAAGGGCAACAAGCGCTGCCTCAAGTCCGGCAAGAAGTGCTCGTCCAACAAGCAGTGCTGCTCGAAGTCGGACCTGAAGTGCGCGGTGCCGACCGACGGCAGCAACAGCGACACCTACTGCTGCGGCGGCAAGGGCGCCACCTGCGGCGGGTCCAACGAGGACGGCGACGCGGTCGGAAAGAAGTGCTGCGCGAACTTCCGGTGCTCCACCAGCGGCATGGATGGGGACCCGGGCTTCGTCCCGCGCAAGAAGGGCACGTGCGTCCGCGCCTAGGACCTTGGCCCCGCCGCATCCACCGAGATCGGCGCACGCTGGCAACCCGATAATCGAGGGCCGCCGCGCGAAGCGTAGCGCGGCGGCCCGGAGGTTCCCGCCATGGAATTCGGATCGATCGAAAACGCCGTCCGCCGGTTGACCTCGGCCGTGTCGCGCCGGCGTCTCGGCCTGCTCGCCGCGGGCCTGGCGCTCGGTACGCCGGCCGCCGCTGCCGCTGGCAAGACAAAGTGCCGCAAGCGCCGCGCCGCCTGCACGAAGTCGGCCCAATGCTGCGGCAAGAAGACACGTTGCGCGACCAGCCACGGCAGCGGCAGCAACACGTGCTGCGGCGGGAACGGGGCGACCTGTAGTTCGACCCTCACGTGCTGCGTGCCGCTCATGTGCGAAGGCGGCCGCTGCGTGCGGGTGATGTGACCGGCGGCGGAGTTCTCCCGCCAAACCCAGAATTGGCGACGTATGGCTAGTGTCGATACGTCGGGGACGCCCGGGCCCTCACCCCCGGGCGTTGCCAACGAAGCCCCTCCGGAACTGGGAACGCGCGTCGGTGCGTGCGTCGTCGGGCTCAACCTCGGAGGGGTCCGCTCCCGTAGCCCGGGCATGACGGCGCTTGCCAACACAGGGCGGCCGCCGCCCGTGCTCAGCCCCGGAGGGGCTTCGTTGGCGTAGCCCGGGGTTTCAACCCCGGGCGGACGTCGCCGGTGGCCGGATCGATAACGTAGACGCCATCATCCCCCGGCGGGCGCGGCCCGCGATCTACCGGCTCGGGTGGTGGAGTTCGTCCTGGTCGTGCCGGAAGTGGTCCTGCGAGACGCCGAAGGCGGAGGCCACATGGTGCAGCGTCGCCTCGTCCGGCTCGGATTCGCCGCCCTCCCAGGCACGCACCGTCGCGGCGTCCACCCCGACCCGGTGGGCGACCTCATCGACCGACCAGTTGCGGGCCTCGCGCAGTTCGCGGAACCGGCGGGCGTTGGCGCTGCTCATCCTGAAAATCCCCTCTCCACGTCGGAAGGCACGCCTTCGTCGCGGCGTTCGGCCGCGCTTGGCGGCATGGCCGAACGCCGCGACGAAGGCGGCCGGCGAATCGGGTTCCCGCCGGTCGTTCCGGCGACCCGGGTCCGTATCCTACCGGGCCGCTGCCGCCCGCGCCGCGTGGCTCCGCACCGTCGTGGCCGACCGGGAACCACGATGCCGGCGCGTCCGTATCCACCTCGGCGGCCTGCTCCGGAGTGGGCGGAAGCGCGCACCCGTCGCCACCCGGCCCGGCGGCTCCCGGATCGGTGCTTGCCGTGTCGCGAAGGCCGCAAGTTGTCCGCAATGTGTCGTATCTTTAGGAACGTAGGGTCGGCATCCGGTCGAACACCGCGTCAGCCTGGCGGCATCCCCGCGCGGCGGGCGGCGCGTCGGCTCGGCCCCGGGTCCGATCCGGTGTGATGCCAACTACCACGACACGACTCGGCACGACCATGGCCCAGGGGCGGGAGGCAACGATGGGCGCGACGATGAACCCGGTGCAGGCGCGGTTGCTGGCCGACCGCGACCGCCTGCGGGCGCTTGCGGATGCCCACCCGGAGGCGATCCGGGTGGTGCAGGAGGTGGGCAACCCGCCCACCGGCTACGACATCGAACTGCGCTGCCGCGGCGTGGAGGACCTCGGCCCGAAGGGCCCGATCCTGCGCGCCAGCCACCTCGTGCGGGTCCGGCTGCCGGCCAGTTACCCGATCAAGCAGCCGACGGTGCAGGTGCTGACCCCCGTCCGCAACCCGCACATCTTCCCCTCGCAGATGATCTGCCTGGGCAGCGAGTGGTCGCCCGGGCAATCGCTCGATCTCTTCGTGCGCCGCATCTGGCGGATCCTCGTCTGGGACCCGGCGGTGATCGACCCGAAGAGCCCGGCCGACTTGGAGTCACTGGCTTGGTACGAAGCGCATCGGGCCGCCGTCCCGTTCGACCGTATCGACCCGGTTGCCGCGCCGTCCGCGCCGGCGGCCCCGAAACCGCGCATCGCGTGGAACGGGTGAGCACCCGATGACCTCTCGCCGCCGCCGCTCGCGGATCGCCGCCCGCCGGAAGCAGGCCGCCGGGGCCGCCGTGTCCGCGCCGACCCCGGCGGCAGCGCCGCTCGTTCCCGCGTCCAGCCCAACCGGGGTGACGTGGAAGCGCGTGGTGGCGGTCGAACCGGCCGAGGTCGCGCGGTCGGCGTTCTGCGCCGCCCGCGGGCTGCCGGAAGATGCAACGGACGCCCAGACCGACCCCGTGCTGGCGGTCGCCTCGGGCGCGTGGCGGGCGATGACGGACCACGCCCGCTCCGCCCCGGTCGAGGTCGGCGGCCTGCTTGTCGGCGAGGTTTTCCGCGACGAGACCGGGCGGCTGCTGGTGGACGCCGCCGTCGCCATCCCCGCCCTCGGCGCGGTGCAGGAAGCCGCCTACTTCCGGCTGACCGAGGCCGCGTGGGAGCACATCTCGCGGGAGCGGGCCGCGCTCCATCCCGATCTGCTGACGGTCGGCTGGTACCACACCCATCCGGGCCTGGGCGTCTTCTTCTCCGGCACCGACCGCGCCTCCCAGCGAGCCTTCTTCAACCGCCCGTGGAACATCGGCCTCGTCATCGATCCGCAGCGCGACGAGATCGCGCTGTTTCGCGGCGAGGAGAGCGAGCGGCTTTCACCCGCCCACCTCGTCGTCTACGCCGGGGAGGGGATTGCTCCCGCCGTTCGCGAGGGCATGGCCGATGGCGCGGTGCGCGAACGCGAACGAGGCGACGACGGGTTCGACGGGCGCGGGCACGATTGGCTCGTGTACGGCGTGGGTGAGCCGGATAGTCGGCGCTGGAGTGGGCGCGCGCCCGCCGTGCCGCCCACCGTATCCGCGCCTGCCCTGTCGCCCGCCCTGTCGCCCGACCAATCACTCACCTCGTCGCCCGCCACGGTCGCGCCCGCCCCATCCCGGATGGCCGGCACGAATCCTTCACCCGCCCACAGCGGTGGCGTGCATGTCGCCGCGGCACCGCTCGCGCCGCCGGTACAGCAGCCGGAAGGCATGCAGCCCGCGCCGCTCGCCGTCCCCTGGGCGCCGCTCGCCGCGCTGGCCGGCGCGGTTCTTTCGTTCGCGCTGGCGGCGCGGTCGGGCATGCGATCGCGGCGGGGCCGCCGATGAGCGGCATCTCGTGGGGCGCCTTCGATCCGGCGCACCTCGTCGGCTCCAGCGATCCCTACACCCTCAGCGCGCTGCAGCCCGGCGAGCGGGTCACTTATTGCTCCCGGTGCGTGCTCGGGTACCACGCCGATACGATGGCGTTCCTGCGCCAGCAGAACCACGGCCGCTGCGTCGGCTGCAACCGCGACGACCGGCTCGTCGCGATCGTCCTGCCGGGCGTGCCGCCGACGGGCAAGCAGCCGCCGGTCCCCCTCGTTGGCGCGGGCGACGTGCCGCTGGTGACGCTGGAGAAGATCCACGAGTACGTCGGGCAGGTGGTGGATTTCGAGGGCTACGTCCACCAGGTCTACCGAGCGCGCTCCACCGGCAACTGGTTCGTCAAGTTCGAGCGCACCCGCTCCCCGGTGGACGGGTTCCGGCTGGTCATCTTCAACCGCTACACCGGGAACTGGACGGATGCCGGCATCGACCCGTCCGTCTACGAAGGGCAGGTGATCCGCGTCCACGGGCTCATCCAGGTCCACCGCGACTGGGGCATCCAGATGCTGATCGACCGCCCCAACCTGATCACCTTCGTCGAGAAGGCGACGCCGCGCCAGCGCATCATCTGGAAGGCCGGCGGCTCGTGACCCCGGCGCCGTTCGTGGACCGGCGATTCCCGGGTGCGGG
>JAFAEX010000099.1 GCA_023423795.1 Chloroflexota bacterium
GCGTAGCCGCAATCGGCCGCGCTCGCCCCGCGCCGCCGGGCAGGGGTGAGGGAGGGACCGTGGGTCTCACCGAGGCATCGTGGTTTCCCCGCCATCCCGAGGCTGTCGAGGGATGGCGTTCACTACCGGCCCGTGTTGCCGATGAGATCCCTCGACAGCCTCGGAACGACGGCAAGGCCGGGGCCCAATCAGCAGCCCGCATCGACCCCGCTACTGGCAGACCCACTCGTTGCGCCGCCCGACCGACCACATCCACGCCGCCGCGTACGCATTGGCCCGCGGATCGAAGATGTCGTACTCCGCGTAGGGCGTCGAGTCCCACGTGAACGGCTTGAACTGGAACAACCCGTAGGACCCACCGACGCTGTTGACCGCCTCCGGGATCAGGTCCGATTCGCAGCGCGCCACCCGGTGCATGTCCTCGCGGCTCTGCCCGTAGTGGTCGGCGGCCTCGTAAATGATCGCGATGACGTCGGCCCGCCGCAGGTTTTCGGACCCGGACCCGGCGTCCGCGGTCATCTCGTGCGGCCCGTTGAGATAGCGCCCCAGCACCCAGCCGGTCGCGCCATCGACGCGCACTTCGAGGAAGCCGTCGCGTTCCTCCCCGGTGAGGTCGGCCTCCTCGCCCTTGCCCAGCCCGGCGATCACCAGCGCATCCGCGTCCGGATCGGCGCGCACGTTGAGTTTGGCCGCCGAGACCACCCGCTGCTGCTGCCGGACCGCCCGCCGATCCTGCCGCGACAGGGTGCGCGTGCGGTCCGGCGTCTCCACCGACCCGGTCGGCGCCCATCCTTGAACGGCGCCCCAGGCGATCGGGTAGTGCCCGTCCTCCGGCTTGCCGGTGATGGAGACCCGCACGCCCTTCGGCAGTTTCAGGACCACCGGCGCGTCGCGCGTCGGCGCGCTGCGGACGCGGACCGCGGTCGTCGTGTCCCCGATGACGGCGAACCGGGTCGCGGCGTCGGTCAACGGGGCCAGCGCGCCGCCCGCGGCGACGGACGTGGACAGCAGCGCCAGCGCGAGCGCGACGACCTGCGCCCGTGCCGGCGGCCCGCCGCATCGTCCCGGTCGGCCACCGTGTCGCATCATGGCTGGATCGTAGCGCAGGATCGGGCGGGCGTGCGAAAACCGGGAGCGAACGGTGGACCGAAGTCCCGTTCGCTCCCGGTTCACCGGCTGCCGCGGGTTACTGGCAGGCCCACTCGCCCTTGCGGCCCTGCTCCCACATCCACGCCGCGGCGCCCGCGTTGGCGGCCGGGTCGAAGATGTCGGCGTCGCCGTAAGGGGTGCCGGCGAAGGTGCTCGGCACGAACTGGAACAGCCCGTAGTAGCTGCCGCTCGGATCGACCGCGTACGGGTTCAGGCCGGATTCGCAGCGCGCCACCCGCAGCATCGCCTCCGGATTCTGCCCGTGGGCGCGCGCGGCCCGCTTGATGATGCCCGCGATGTCGCGGTTGCCGTAATCGCTGCTGGCTCCGGCGGAGGTCGCCTGCCCGGGCGGCGGGTTCAGGTCGCCCGCGGTATCCGCCGGCGCGGCGGCGGCCTCGGACGTCACCGGGTCCTCGGAGACGACGACGCCGGAATCGTCGGCGGCGTACGACCCGTCCACCGCGTACCCGCCGTCGGCCGGCGCGGCCTCGGTGGCGTAGGTCTCGCCGGTGGCGTAGCCGTCCTGCGGGGCCGCTTCGGCGGCGTATTCGCCTTCGGGAGCCCACTCGCCTTCGGCGGCGTACTCACCCTCGGCGACGTACTCCCCTTCGGCGGTCCATTCGCCCTCGGCCGCGTACTCGCCCTCGGGCGTCCATTCGCCCTCGGCCGCGTACCCGCCGTCGGTGGGAGCCTCCTCGGCGACGTAGGTTTCTTCGGTGTAGGTCTCTTCGGCCACGTATTCGGGTTCGGCCGCGTACTCGCCCGAATAGTCGCCCTCGGCGGCGTACTCCTCTTCGGGAACCCATTCGCCCGCGCCGTCGTCTACCGTCTGGGCAGCAGAGGCCGTCTGGTCGGGGCCAACCGCCCACGCTTCGACCCAGCCGCTGACACCTTGCGAGGTGACCGGGACGAACCCGTTGACGGCTTCGCCATCGACGCTCATCCAGCCGCCGGCAGGGGCGGCGCCCAGGACCTCGTATTCCCATCCGGGTCCGGCGAGGATGGAGACGTCGGCGGTCGCGGTTTCGGCGGAGACCGGTGCGGGGTGAACGGCGAGCATTCCGAGCCCGCCGCTGGCGACGACCCCCGCCAGCAGGGCGGAGATCAGCGGGGTTGCGGCCAGGCGTCGGCCGCGGGGTAGAAGGGTCGGCACGTACCGCTCCCTTTCCGGCGCAGCCCGGGCGCGGCGGCTCCTCACAGCCTGACCGATCCCCGATCCGCGCCGACCGGCGCCGGACGGCCATCGCGATCGCGACGGCGCGCCCCGGCACGGCGACGGGCATCTTCCCTCTCGGTGCCCGTGGTTCTGGCGGCGCGGACGCGCATGCCTCCCCGCAGGGATGGCCACCGGAAACCGCGCCCGTTTTCTCACGGTCCGTTCCGGCTTGTCAAGCGCGTACGTACCGCGTCGGCGTCGCGTTCGTGCCGGATGGTTGGCTCATGCACCGGCAACGCCTCGCGATTCGCCCATTTTCCCGGACGTCGATGGCCTGCGTGGTGGTTTCCGGCAGACCGTTCCGGGCGCGTCGGTCTGGCTCGATCCCACGACGCGGAGCCGGGCGGCCGTCGGATTCGTTCCGGCGGGATGGTCGCGCGGTCACGACGGGCCGCCGATCGCGAACACCGGTGACCGGAGGTTCGGGCTGCGCCAACGACACCCCACCGGGGATGGCGGCGGTCGCCGTTTCGCGCGATCGTCGCCATCCCCGGGTCTTGTCGTTCCCGTCGCCTCGGCCCTCTCGGACGCAGGCCATCGACGCGGGTTGTTGACAAAGCCGATCCACTACTCTACGATCCGCGCCACAACCAAAGAACGCGACGACCTCATCCAGAGGGGCAGAGGGAACGGCCCGATGAAGCCCCGGCAACCACCCATTCGCGGGTAGGTGCCAATTCCGACAGCATTCGTGCTGGCAGATGAGGGTTGGCGACGCCGCGCCCCATCGGGCCGCGCGATTGCCCACCCCCGAGCCAGCAAGGCCGGGGGTTTTCCGTTGCCAGTCGCCGTCACCATCTCCGGGGTAAGCAAGACGTTCGGGGCCAACGGGAGCACCGCCGAGGTGCTCAATGGCGTCGATATCGCCGTCGCCCCGGGCGAGTTCGTGGCGCTGCTCGGGGCCTCCGGCTGCGGCAAGAGCACCCTGCTGCGGCTGGTGGCCGGGCTGGAAACGCCGACCGGCGGCGACGTGCTGCTGGACGGCCGCCCGGTCTCCGGCGTCGATACCCGTTGCGCCGTCGTGTTCCAGGAGCCGCGCCTGCTGCCGTGGCGGACCATCGCCGGCAACGTCGCGCTCGGCGCGCGGCGGGGCGGTGGGGTGCTTTCCCCGAGCGAAATCCTCGAGCGGGTCGGGCTGGCCGGGTACGCCGGCGCATGGCCGCACCAACTCTCCGGCGGCATGGCCCAGCGCGCCGCCCTCGCCCGCGCCCTGGCCGGGTCGCCCGGCGTCCTCCTCCTCGACGAACCCTTCGCCGCGCTCGACGCCCTGACCCGCCTTCGCATGCAGGACCTCCTGCGCGAGGCCTGCGGCGACCCTGCGCCCACCACCTTGATGGTCACCCACGACGTGGACGAGGCGATCCGCCTCGCCGACCGGGTGATCGTGCTCGGCGGCCGTCCCGCTGGGGTTCGCGCCGTCTACCACACGCCGTCCCGCGAGGACGCCGCCGCCATCGACGCCCTGCGGGCCGAAATCCTCGGCCTCTTCGGGCTCGGCGGCGACCGCCTCCACCACGCCCATCCGCCCCACCCATCCCAGCCCGCCCCGGAGGTGGCCGTCGCCTGACCCTCGAAGGGCCGAGTGCCTGGTGCCGAGTGCTGGATGCCGGCGGACGCCGGACGGAGCGCACGCGATCACCGGCGCATCTTGCAGAACGTCGATGCGTGGCGAGGGCTCGAGACCTCGTCGCGATGACGGATGCGGGGACGACTCGGCACTCGGCACTCGGCACGTTGAACGCGTTGAACTCGATCAAGGGGAGAACCCGATGTCGCTGACCCGTCGTCGTTTGATCGTTGCCGCCGGCGCCGCGCCGCTGGCGTGGGCCCTCGTCGGCCGGGGCGTCCCGGCCGCCGCGCAGGACGCCTCGAAGCCGGAGAAGGTCCGGCTCGACTACGCCTACTACAACCCGAGCAGCCTCGTGATGCGCCGCTTCGGCTGGCTGGAGGAGGCGCTGGACGCCGACGGCATCGGCGTCGAGTGGGTGCATTCGGCCGGTTCCAACAAGGCCAACGAATTCCTCCGCTCGGACGCGATCGATTTCGGCTCCACCGCCGGCGCGGCGGCGTTCCTTGCCCGCGCCAACGGTTCGCCGATCGAGGTCGTCTACCTCTACTCCAAGCCGGAGTGGTCGGCGTTGGTGGTCGGCAAGGATTCGCCGATCGCCGACGTGGCGGAACTGAAGGGCAAGAAGGTCGCCGCCACCAAGGGCACCGATCCCTACTTCTTCCTGCTGCGCTCGCTCGACGCCGCCGGGTTGACCGGCTCCGACGTCGAGGTCGTCAACCTCCAGCACGCCGACGGCCGCACCGCGCTGGAGCGCGGCGACGTCGATGCCTGGTCCGGGCTGGACCCGATGATGGCCGACTCCGAGATCAAGGCCGGCTCGAAGTTGATCTACCGCAACATCGACTTCAACACCTGGGGCACGCTCAACGCGCGCGAAGCGTTCCTCGCCGAATACCCGGCCCTCACCGAAACGGTGCTGGCGACCTACGAACGGGCGCGGGCGTGGATCCAGGAGAACCCGGAGGAGACGGCCGCGATCCTCGCCGAGGAATCGCAGATCGAGCCCGAGGTCGCCGCCAGGGTCCTCACCGAGCGGACCGTCCTCGACATCTCCCCGGTGCCCGGGGCGGACCAGACCGCCGCGTTGGAAGCCGTCATCCCGATCTTCGAGGCCGAGGCGCAGGTCAAGCCGGGCACCGACCTGCCGGCGGTCCTCGCCTCGCTCTTCGCACCCCAGTACATCGAAGCGGTCCTCGCGGAGGAGACCGCCTAGGACGGAGTGCCGAGAGCCGAGTGAACCGGCGCGGCACTCGGCCGGTGGGGAGCAACCGCGATGCCGGGTGCGCGTGGCGCACAGCCCACCCGGCCCGCGGCGCTCCGCACTCGGCACTCGGCACTCGGCGCGAACGGAGTGATGCATGGCGACGCGGGAGACGGCGGTGGAACGGGCAGCGTTCGGGAGCGATGGCGGCGTGCGGCTGCCCTCGCTCCCGTCGCCGCGTCGCCTCGCGGGGCTGGTCGTGCCGCTGCTGCTGCTGGCGGGTTGGCAACTGGCCGTCAACGCCGGCATCTACAGCACGGCCCAACTGCCGGCCCCTCTGGACGTGGTGGCCGCGCTGCGCGAGTTGCTGGGCCGCGAGATCCTCTGGGCCAATATCGGCGCCAGCGTGCAGCGGGTGGCGATCGGGTTCGGGTTCGGCGCGCTGGCGGGCGTCATCGTCGGGCTGCTGATCGGCGGCTCGCAGGTCGCGGAAACGCTGCTCGCGCCGACGGTGCAGGCGATCCGCGCCGTTCCCTCGCTGGCGTGGGTGCCGCTGCTGATCCTCTGGATGGGCATCGGCGAAGGCCCGAAACTGGTGCTGATCGCCATCGGCGCGTTCTTCCCCGTCTGCGCCGCGCTGATCTCCGGCATCCGCTCCATCGACCGCAAACTGGTGGAGGCCGGGCGCGCCTACGGGCTGGCCGGGCCGTCGCTCGCGGCCGGCGTCATGCTGCCGGCCGCCCTGCCGAGCCTGTTCACCGGGTTGCGGCTGGGCCTGGCGCAGGCGTGGCTGTTCCTCGTCGCCGCCGAACTGATCGGCGCGTCGCGCGGGCTCGGCTTCCTGCTGGTGGACGCCCAGAACTCCGGGCGCGCCGACATCATCGTCCTCTCGATCGTCCTGCTCGCCCTGCTCGGCACCGGCACCGACTGGCTGCTGAAACTGGCCGAGAGCCGGCTGCTGCGCTGGGCCGACACCTACCGGGGGTAGGGGAGACCGCCGAGCGCTCCGGCGTGCGTCGATCCACCACCGTCGCCAACCATCTCCATCGCCATCCCCTCAATCGTCATCCCGAGCCCGTCGAGGGATCTCGTTCTTCTCCCGAACTGGGGAACGACGAGATCCCTCGACGGGCTCGGGATGACAGGCTGACGGGTTGGTCGGTGCCGCCCGTTCCCAGCCCTGGATGAGATTCATCCCCGGGCGTCCGTTCACCGGCGCACCGGTGCGGTATCGTTCGCGCCCCAAACACCGCCTTGCGCCGCCGGAGGCCGGATGACCGCGCCGCTCGCCTTCCTGTTCCGCCACAACCACTGGGCAAACCTGCGGCTGCTGGACGCCTGCGCCGGCCTGTCCGACGAGCACCTGGACGCGAGTACCGTCGGCGGGTATGGCTCGATCCGCGACACCCTGGGCCTCATCGCCGGGCCGGAGGAGCGCTACCTGCGCGCCCTCCTCGGCGAGGATTCCCCCGCCACGGTGCTGGAGGACGGCAACCCCGACCTCGCCACGCTGCGCGAGCACCTCGACCCTTCGGGCCGGGCCTTCATCGCCATCGCGGAGGAGACGGGCGATGACCGGATCATCACCGCCCACTGGCACGGCGAACACCGGATGCCGGTGAGCCTGTTCCTGGCGCAGGCGATCAACCACGCCACCGAGCACCGGACGCAGGTCGCCACCACCCTCACCCAATTCGGCATCGAGCCGCCGGAGATGGACGTCTGGGCGTTCGTCGAGTCCGACTAGCGGTCGGCCGAACGCGGGCGGCCCGCGCCGACGGGTGACCCCCGGCCGCGCCGTCGCCTACGCTTCCCGCATGCCGACCTTCGACCGCCGCCGCGCCCTGCTGCTCCTTGCCGTTCTGCTGGCCGGCGCGGGGTTGGCCGCCGGCGCGCGCATCGCCGACACCCAGTGGCTCGTCCTGCTTGGGCTGGCCTGGATCGCGCTGCTGGTGGCGATCTGGCCGCGCATAGATCCGCGCACGCCGGTGACGTTGCGCACCGCCCTTCGCCTCGCCGTCTTTTTCGCGGCGGCGTTCGCCGCGCTGCTGGTGCAGGCGCTGCGCACGCAGGTCGTGATCGGCCGGGCGATCGGCGCGCGCACGGGCGCCGACCCCGAAACCGGCGACGTGCTTGCCGACCCGCGCCGCGCCGCCCGCGCCCGCACCACGAGCCGCGGCCGCATCCTCGACCGCTCCGGCTCGCTGCTGGCCGGAAGCGTGGCCGATCCCGAGGGATTCCGGCGCACGGTGACCGACCCGGCAGCCGCCCCGGTCACCGGCTACTTCTCGCCGCTGCGCTACGGCGCAACCGGGCTGGAGGCGGCCTTCGACAACGAACTCTCGGGAACCGGCGGCCCCGGCGCGCTGGCCCGCGAGATGGACCGCCTGCTCGGCCGCCCGCCGGGCAGGCTCGACCTGCGGCTGACGCTGGATCTCGATCTCCAGCGGATGGCGGCCGACCTGCTCGCCGGGCGGCCCGGCGCCGCCGTGCTACTCGACGCCCGGACCGGCGAGACGCTGGCGCTGGCGAGCGCGCCGACCATCGACCCGAACCGCATCGCCGCCATCGACGACGCCGGTCTCGCCGCCGCCACCGAATACTGGGCGGGCATCCGCGAAGACCCGGCGGCGCCACTGCTGCCGCGCGCGACGGCGGGTCTCTTCACGCCCGGCTCCACCTTCAAGGTCGTCACCGCCGCCGCCGCGATCGAGCAGGGCATCGCCGACCCCGACACGGTCTACGTTGACACGGGCAGCCTGGAGATCGACGGCCACGTGATCCCCGAACTGAACCGGCCCGACGAAACGCGGGACGCCTGGACGCTGCGCGAAGCGCTGGGTTGGTCGCTCAACGTCGTGTTCGCCCAGATCGGCATCCAGATCGGCGCGGGCGGGCTGCGGCAGGCGGCGTCCTCGTGGGGGTTCGGCGGCGAGATTCCCTACGACCTTCCGGTCACCCCGAGCGTCGTCGAGGTCGATCCCGGGTTCCTCGACGCGCCGGTCGCGCTGGCGGAAACCGCGTTCGGGCAAGGTCAGTTGCTGGCGACGCCGTTGCAGATGGCGCTGGTCGCCGCCGGCATCGCCAACGGCGGCGACATCCCGCGCCCGTACCTCGTCGCCTCGATGGAGCGGCCCGATGGCAGCGAGGCCTGGCGCGCCCGTCCGTCCGTCTGGCGGCGGGCGGTCCGCGCCGAAACCGCCGCGTCCGTCGGCGGGATGATGGAATGGGCGGTCGCCGAGGGCGGCATCCGCGCCGCCGCCATTCCCGGCGCGCGCGTTGGCGGCAAGACCGGCACCGCCGAAACCGGCGAGGGCCGCGCTCCCCACGCCTGGTTCATCGGCTACGCCGAGGCGAACGACCGCCTGCTCGCCGTCGCCGTATTGCTGGAGCGCGGCGGCGGCGGCGGAACCGCTGCGCTGCCGATCGGCCGGGACCTGCTGGCCGCCGGGCTGGGACTGTAGCGCGGAGGCGCCTGGCCTCTTCTGCGGCGGGACCTGGAACGGCCCTGCGGAAGGTGCGCGTCGCCCAGCCGCGCGTTCCGGCGGGTTCGATCAGGGGTGCTGCGGGTTGCCAGATCGATCTCGGCACTGGCCAGGGGACGCCCGGGGATGATGGCGGTTGCCATATCAGGGCGACCACCCCCCGTCCCCGTCCCGAAAAGGTTTCGTTGGCGTAGCCCGGGGTTTATGGCGGTTGCAAATATAGTCCGGGCATCGGCGGGGCGGGCGCGATGAATCGCGCCCCTACAGCGCGCGGCCTTCGCCGGATGTAGGGGCGCGATTCATCGCGCCCGCCGCTGGGCCGGTATCCGGATCAAATAAGCAACCGCCATCAACCCCGGGCGAGCGTGGTCGGTGTCCGGATCAATAAAGCAAATGCCATCATCTCTCCAGTCCGTCATCGTCGCGGCCGGGTGGACGCAAGCCGGCGATGGCGGCCTGGAGGATCGGCTCGATATAGCCAGTATCGCCGGGGATCGCGGCCACCGCGCCGATCAGGTCCATCACCTGGGCGATGCTCAGGTCGGCCCGGACCTCGTTCGATCGCTGGGCGGCGACGAGCAGCGGCTGCCCGGCTGCCAGCACCCGGGCGCGGCTTTCGCCGAAGACCGGGTTGCCGTCGCCCGTCTGGTCGAGCAGTTCGGCGGCCACCCGGCGCTTGCTGGTGAAGAAGGCGACGAACCGGCGCAGCCACGCGACGAACGCCGCCCCGGGCGTCTCGCCCCCGATGGCCGCGGCATCCGCGCAGAGGGCGTCGACCTCGTCGGTATACAGGGCTTCGAGCAGTTCCCGGCGGCCCGGAAAGTTGCGGTACAGCGTGGCCATGCCGACCCCGGCGCGGCGCGCGATCTCGGCCATCGAAACCTGCGCGGTTTCGTCGGCGGCGAGCGCGGCGCGCGCGACCGCCAGGATGCGGGCGCGGTTGCGTTCGGCGTCGGCGCGCCGGGCGGGCGACGGCTGCGGTTCAATGGGCGCGGAAGTCAAGTGGACAACCTATCCGGTAGCTGGTATCGTGCAGCGGACAGGCTGTCCGGTTGCGTTCGGATCCGATTCTACCACCCAACACGGCCGCCTCCCGGCGGTCGCGAACGACGAACCGCTGCGCCCAGATGGTCGCGGCGACGGGCCTACGCTGCCGCTCGCACCGGCCGCGACCCGGATTCTCCCCAGCCGGCCGGCGACGCCCGCGTCGTCCCCGTTGTCCGTCCGGGGCCAGGCACGGCATTCGCACGGCCCGCCGGGCGACCGCCAACGACGACCGTTACGCCACGAAAGGACGAACCCGCCATGAGCACCACCAGCGCCAACGCCGGCCGTATCCCGGTTGCCCAGCCGACTCCCGTCGTCTCCGTCAGCCCGGTGACACTGCCGGTGCCCGGGCGGGCCGTCGATCTGGAGATGCGGATTTCCGCGCCCGTTTCCGGCGACGCCCTGCCGATCGTTCTGCTCTCCCACGGTCAGGGCTTCTCCAACCACCTGTCATCGTTGGACGGCTACGCCCCGCTCGCGAGTTTCTGGGCCGCGCACGGCTTCGTCGTCATCCAGCCCACCCACCTCTCCTCGGCGAGGCTGCGCCTCGATCCCGGCACGAAGGAAGGCCCGATGTACTGGCGGTCGCGGGCCGAGGACATGACCCGCATCATCGACGGGCTCGACGCCATCGAAGCGGCGGTCCCTGCGCTCGCCGGGCGGCTCGACAAGGATCGCATCGCCGCCGCTGGGCATTCGATGGGAGGGCACACGACGAGCCTGCTGCTGGGCACGCGAGTCACCGACCCGCACGACGGCGCCGAGACCAATCGCGCCGAACCCCGGATCAAGGCGGGCGTGCTCCTCGCCTCGACCGGCCGGGGGGCGTCGCCGTCACCCCGTTCGTGGCCGAGCACTACCCGTTCCTCCTGGCCACCGACTTCTCGCGGATGACGACGCCCGCGCTGGTGGTCGCCGGCGACAGGGACGAATCAACCTTCCTGACGGTGATGGGCCCGGCGTGGCACGCCGATCCGTACCACCTGAGCCCGGGGCCGAAATGCCTGCTGACGCTGTTCGGCGCGGAGCACGGGCTCGGCGGAGTGTCCGGGTACGACGTGGCCGAGACGACGGACGAGAACCCCGAACGGGTCGCGCTGATCCAGCGGTTGACCTGGGCCTACCTTCGCAGCGGGCTCTATCCCGAAGACCCCGCCTGGGCCGAGGCGCGCGCCGCGTTCGCGTCCTCACCGGAACCGCTTGGCCGGATCGAGTGCAAGTGAGGGACCGGCTCGGCCCGCACGGGCTCGCCTGACCAAGCCGGACGCTTCCGGCGGCGCGTCGCCGGTTCCACAGAGACCCCAATGGAAACGTGCCCGCCGCAATATCGCGGCCGGCACCTCCAGTCCTTACCGTTGGAACGAGTTTAT
>JAFAEX010000110.1 GCA_023423795.1 Chloroflexota bacterium
GTTGAGAGCGACGAGATCCCTCGACAGGCTCGGGATGACGGGGTGGGAACCTCGGAACAACGGGGTGCGGGCGGCCGTCCGCCCGCACCGGTCAGGCAACCGGTTCGCCGGGCAGCGTCGGGTCCTCCGGCAGGGCGATCACGCGGCGCTGGGCGGCCGAGGCGTAGGCCGCCATCGTCACCTGCAAAACGCGGGCGGCGTGGGCGAACGACGCCTGCGAGGGCGCGCCCGCTTGCAGCACGTCGAGAAAGTGGCTCACCTCGTCGGTGAAGGTGTCGTGCAGCGCGTTGGTGGTCTCGACCGCTTCCGGCCAGCCGTGCAGTTGGTGGACGAGGCGGGTCTTGCCGCCGGCGAGGCTGCCGTGCTGGGCGGCGACCTCGAAATGCATCGCGCCGACGGTGCCGAACGCCCAGCTCGTCAGCAGTTCGCCGATCGTGCCGTTGTCGAAGCGGACCAGCATCGCGCCGGTGTCCTCGACGGCGAGTTGTTTCAGGTGGAAGCGGTCGGTCATCGCCACCACCTCGACCGGGCGGGCGCCCGCCAGCGCCAGCAGCCGGTAGGTCGCGTGCCAGCCGGTGTCGAGCACCTCGCCGCCGCCCATCCTGCCGGGATCGGCGCGCCACGCCCACGGGCTTTCGCCGCCGCCGAGGTCGATGGGAACCTTGCCGGTGCCGAATCCGCGGTTCTGGACCGCCTCGATCGAGCGCACCACGAACCGGCGGCCGAGCGCGCCGGAATCGAGCAGGCGCTTCGCCTCGACCAGACTGGGCTGGAAAAGCTGGTTGTGCGCGGCCATGAACGTCAGGCCGGTGTCGGCCAGCACACGGCCGATCTCGGCGAGGTCGGCCATCGTGGTGCAGACCGGCTTCTCGCACAGGATCGCCACCCCGGCGCGGGCGGCCTGCAGGATCGCCTCGGTGTGGAGGTGGTGCGGCAGACAGATGTCCACCGCGTCGATCTCGCCGGCGGCGAGCATCGCCGGCAGGTCGGGGAAGAGCGTCACGTCCGCGTCCGGCAGCGTGCCGGCGAGGTGGCGGGCGCGGTCGGGCGACGCGTCGGCGACGGCGACGACCGCGCCGCGCGGCGCGTTGGCGCGCCACGCCCGCGCGTGCTCGTGGCCCATCCAGCCCGCGCCGACGATGCCGACCCGCGTCGTTTCCACGCTGCGCTCCCCCATTCGGGCCGGCGGCGTCCCATCGCCCGCCGGCCCAGCGGCCGCTCCCGATCGCGGGGCGCGTCCGGTTGGCCGTTCGGCCGAACCCGGAACGCCTCCCCGCGGTTGGCGGGAGTCCGTGGCCGCCGATGCTAATACGTACCACGGGTGCATGCAAACGTTCGCATGGACGCGTTGACGTGGGGCCGCGGCCGATTTGGCGTGACGCGCAACGAGAATCGGACCCTCTGGGAAGTCGGGCGGCGCATCCGCGGCCGATCGGGCGGCGCCTCTGGTTCGCGACGACGGAGCGCCGCGACGCGGGCCCGCGAGCGCACACGGGTCCAGCGCCACGGCCGGACGGCGCCCGGACCGAGGGCAGCCCGCTCGACACCGATTCGGACACAAGCCGGGCGCGTCACGGGCAGGGTGAATCACAACGCCGGCCGGCTCGCGGGAGGCTGAGCCTGCCCCAGCCAGACCGTGCGGCGGTCGATGGATCGGGCGTCAGGTCCAGGCCGCGGCGTCCACGTAACTGATGAGGACGCACGTGAAGGACTTGCCGGTGGCCCATTGCGGGGGCTCGAAGTACACCGCCGGATCGGAGATGCCGACGATCCGGTGTCCCTCGGAAACGAGCCGCTCGATCGTTTCGTTGACCGCGTCCGACAGGTCGGACGGGCTCACCATCTGGACCACGATCGATTGCGTCCGAATCGCGTTGGGAAGTCCGTTGGGGTCGAAGATCGCCATGCGCCGGGCCTCCTCGCCGAGCCGATCGTCGTATTGAATCACGGGCGGGGTCACGGTCGGCAGCACACCCGTCGGCAGACACTGGAATCCGCCGGCCCGGATTCTTGGCGGGCAGCAGGACGGTCAAAGGACGACCGCCATCCCCGGCGCGCGCGTACGTCGTATGGCCGGAACGGTTGGTCCGCACGGCGGCGACGCGGGCTGCGGACCGGGCCTGCGCATCTTCGCGCCGGAGAGCCTTCGGCGCGGCGGATTGACACTCAGCCCGCCACTCGGTAGTAATACGCATGACTCATACGTAGTAGCCGTCTGGTTCGGGCGATCGGAAAGGACGCGGCACGACGTGGACGGGACGACGACGCGCAAGCGGCCAACCCAGGCTGACGTCGCCCGTGCGGCCGGCGTCTCGCAGTCGGTCGTCTCGCTGGTGCTCAACGACAGCCCGTCCATCTCCATCTCGGCGGCCACCCGCGAGCGCGTGCTGGCCGCCATCGCCGACCTCGGCTACGTGACGGACGGCGCGGCGCGCAGCCTGCGCACCGGCAAGTCGCTGCTGGTGGCGAGTCTGATCCCGGACATCACCAACCCCTTCTACCCCGCCTTCGAGCGCGGCATCCAGGACGTGGCCGACGACCACGGCTACGACCTCATCGCCTACAACACCGACGGCCTGCGCGAGAAGGAATTGCGGGCGCTTCGCTCGGTGCAGCGGGCGCGGGTGGACGGCGTCATCGCCACCCCGTTCCAGCTCACGGCGGCCGATTTCTCGCCCGTGATCGACGCGGGCATCGCGGTGGTCGTCTTCGGCGAACTCCAGGACGAACCCGACCCGCCCCGCTTCGACAGCATCTACATCGATGACGAACGGGCCGCCGGCGAACTCGTGGCCTACCTGATCGAGCGCGGCTACCACCCGATCGGCCTCCTCAGCGGCAAGGCCGACGTGCGGCGTCGCCTCGGGCGCATCCACGCGTACCGCCGGTTGATGGCCGAACGCGCGGAGCCGCAGGAGGAAATGCTGGCTCGCGGCGCAGACCCGACCGAAGCGGGCGGCTACGTCGCGATGAAGGAACTGCTCACCCGTTCGCCGCTGCCGCGGGCGGTCTTCGCGGTCAACGACATGATGGCGCTCGGGGCGCTGGTCGCCATCCGCGAGGCCGGGCTGCGCGTGCCGGACGACATCGCGATCGCCGGCTTCGACGACATCACCGTGGCGAAACTGGCCAACCCGCCCCTGACGACGGTCGCCCAGTTCCCCGAGCGGCTCGGCCGCCGCGCCACCGAGATGCTCTTCGACCGGCTCGCCGGCGCAGTCGGCGGCCCCGGCCGCCGGGTCGAGATGCCCTACGAGTTGATCGTCCGCGAATCGGCCTAGGTTCCGGCCGGAGCCGGCGCCCACGCGAGGAGGGACGGCAGCACGCGCCACCGACGGGATGCACCGGGCGCCGGGGCGGGAGACCCCGAAGCCACGTCACACCGAGAGAGGATGGAGACGATGTCCGATCGTGTTGCGGCAACCACCGATGACGTTCGTTCGTCCCGCGCGCTGACCCGCCGCGGCGTGCTGCGCAGCGGCGCGGCCCTCGGGCTGGGCGTGGCGGCGCTGTCGCGCCCGAACCTGGCCGTGCGGACGGCGGCGCAGGAAAGCGGCGAACCGGTTTCGCTGACGGTTTGGCTCAACGGCGAACCGGGCACTACCAACGCCGTCACCGAGATCCTCGCCCAGTACGTGGAGGAGCACCCGAACGTCGCCATCGAGACGACGTTCGTCGGCAGCAGCCTGTTCAACCCGACCCTGCTGCCGGCGCTCAACGCCGGCGAAGGGCCGGACATCTGGATGGGCGGCACCGGGCCCGGGCAGCCGGCCGCGATCATCGAGGCCGGGCACGCCCTCGACCTGACGCCCTACTTCTGCGAACTCGGCTGGAACGACGTGATCCCGGAGGGGATCGTCAACTACACCTCGTCCGACGGCAAGCTCTGGGCGGTCGGCGACAGCGTCGAGACGACGCTGATGTTCTACAACAAGGACATCTTCGCGGAGAACGGGATCGAGATCCCGCAGACGTGGTCCGACCTGGTGGCCGCCTGCGAGACCCTGCACGCGGCGGGCTTCGCGATGCCGATCGGCCTCGGCGGGGCCGACAAGTGGCCGATCTCCCACTGGCAGTCGATGCTCTGGGGTCGCTACGCCGGCCCCGAGGGCGTGGACAACGTGATGTTCGGCGAGGGCCGTTGGGACGACGAGCCGTTCGTGCAGGCCAGCGCCAAGCTGAAGGAACTGGCCGATGCCGGCTGCTTCGGTCCCAACCCGCTGGCCGAGTTGCAGGACAACGTCGTCGCCCAGTTCTGGCGCGGCGAGGTGCCGATGATCTACACCGGGCCGTGGATCATCGGCGACGCGGTGCGCGACCTCGGCGAGGGGATCGCCAGCTTCAGCGTCTTCCAGGCGCCGCCGCCGGTGGACGGCACGCCGATCTACCCGACCGAGGACATCGGCACGGGGTGGTACATCAGCAGCCGGACGGCGAACCCGGACGTGGCGGCCGACGTGCTCGACTTCATGCTCTTCCGCGACGAGAGCCGCAACCTGCTGCTGGAAAGCGGCGACAACGTGCCGGTCGGCGAAATCGACCTGTCCAACGTCGAGTTGCCGCAATTGCTCGAGGATGTCTTCGCCCAGAACAACGAGTTCCGGGGCAACGGCACGATCCACGCCTTCCTCGACACCGTCACCCCGGCGGCGATGACGGACGTGACCTACGACGGCCTGCAGGCGCTGCTGGCGGGCCAGATGTCGCCGGAGGAGTTCAACGCGGCGGTGCAGGCGGCGTGGGAAGCGGCCAAGGCCGAGAACCAGCACCTGCTGCCCGGCGGCGTGACCTGCGAAGCGAGCTAGCGCGTCGCGCCCGTCCCGTCTCGCACACCCGCCGCCTCGGCGGCCAATCCCCCGTCGTCCCGGGCTTGCCCCTCAACGTCATCCTGAGCTTATCCCCCAACGTCATCCCGAGCTTGTCGAGGGATCTCGTCATTCCCTTACGAGAGCAGACGGACGAGATCCCTCGACAAGCTCGGGATGACGCCGGGGTGGCGGCAGGGTGGACGAACGGCGGGGCTTGCCGGCGACGAGATCCGTTCATTCCCCACCCAGGAGACGCCTCGACATGGCCGCCGGATCGTATCCGCAAGGCATCGACGAACCGGTGGCGACGCGGGGCGCGGGCAGGCTGCCGCGCTACGCGCTGCGGCGGTACGCCGCGGCCTACCTGTTCATCCTGCCCGTCGTCCTGCTCTACGCGATTTTCGTGCTGCGGCCGACGCTGCAGACGTTCTGGCTGGCGTTCTACGAGTGGAACGGCATCTCGATCGACCGCGAGTGGGTCGGGCTCGACAACTTCCGGCGCCTGCTGGACGACCCGATCTTCTGGCAGGCGCTGCGTCACAGCCTGGTCTGGACCGTAGTGGTCGTCAGTTTCAACCTCGTCGTAGGGCTGGTCGCGGCGGCGCTGCTGGCGGGCAACATCCGCGGGCGGCTGCTGTTCCGGCTGGGGTATTTCCTGCCGGTGGTGCAGGCCTCGATCGTCACCGCGATGATCTGGCGCTGGATCTATGCCCCGACCGGCATCCTCAACACGGCGTTGGAAACGGTCGGGCTGGGGTTCCTCGCCCGCGGTTGGCTGGGGGATTTCGCGGTCGTGCTGCCGGCGCTGGCGGTGGCGTCGAGCTGGATGACCTTCGGCCTCAGCATCGTCATCCTGCTGGCCGGGATGCAGGGCATCGACCCGACGCTCTACGAGGCGGCGCGGGTGGACGGCGCCGGGCCGCGCCGGATGTTCCTCGACATCACCATCCCGTCGCTGCGCAACACCATCACCATCGTGGTGCTGCTGGCGCTGGTGGACGCCTTCAAGGTCTTCGACATCATCTGGGCGACGACGCAGGGCGGGCCGATCCGGGCCACTGAGGTGCTGGCGACCTACATGTTCAAGGAAGGGTTCCAGAAGAACCAGTACGGCTACGGCTCGGCGATCGCGGTCGCCCTCGCGCTGATCATCCTCGTCACCTCGATCGCGAACGTCACCCTCCGGGAGCGCGGCGATGACTGATTTCGCGGGTTCGGCTCCGGGTGGTGGACGTAGCAGCCGCCATTCGCCGTGGACATGGCTGGTCTACATCCCGCTGGTGATCCTGCTGGTGTTCGCGGTCGCGCCGCTGCTGCTGGCGTGGTTCACCGCCTTCAAGACGGGCGACCAGATCCTGCAGCACCCGTTCCGGCCGCCGATGCCTCCGACGCTGGACAACATCGTCGAGGCGTGGACGGTGGGTCGCTTCGGGGTCTACTTCAAGAACAGCCTGCTCATCTCCATCGCGGACGTGATCGGGATGGTGGTCGTCTCGTCGCTGGCAGGGTACGCGTTCGGCCGGCTGCGCTTCCCAGGGCAGAAGGTCCTCCTTTACCTCCTGCTGATCGGGCTCACGATCCCGGTCGCGGCGATCATCATCCCGCTCTACGTGACGATGCGCGATGTCCGGCTGCTCAACACCCACTGGTCGGTGATCGTGGCCGACATCGCCCTCGCCGCGCCCATCTTCGTCTTCATCATGCGCGCCTTCTTCAAGGACTTGCCGCGCGAACTGGACGACGCGGCGCGGGTGGACGGCGCGTCCGAGTTCCAGGTCTTCTGGCAGGTGATGCTGCCGCTGGCCCGGCCCGGTCTCGTCACCGTCGCGCTGCTGGAGTTCCTCTGGAGCTGGAACGACCTCCTGCTGCCGCTCGTCTTCCTCGTCACCGACGACCTGCGGACGCTGCCGGTGGGGATGCTCTTCTTCCAGGGCAGGTTCACGATGGACTACGGGCTGATGACCGCCGGCGTGCTGATCCTGTCGCTGCCGGTGACCATCCTCTTCCTCCTGTTCCAGCGAGATTTCGTGAAGGGGCTGGCGTCGGGAGCGCTCAAGGGGTAAGCAGGATTCGGCGACCGGCGAGCGTGCCCGGCGCCCGCGGCGACAGCGTGGGACGATTTCCAGAATGCGATACAGCCAGATGATTGCGCCCCGGCGCTCGGTCGTGGCCGAGGAGCCGACGCCGGAGCCGGGGCCGGGCGAGATGCTGGTGCGCGTCGCCGCGTGCGGGGTGTGCGCGTCCGAGCTGCACCCGTGGATGGACGGCGCGCACGCCTACCCGCGCCGGTTCGGGCACGAACCGGTGGGGACCGTCGTCGCGGTGGGGCCGGAAACGGACGGGTTCCGCGAGGGCGACCGGGTCACCGGGCTGTTCAAGGGCGCCTACGCCGACGTCGTGCTCGCGCGGACGGCGGACGCCCTGCCGGTGCCGGACGGGGTCGCCGACGAAAACGCGCTGGGGGAGCCGCTGGCCTGCCTCGTCAACGCGCAGCGCCGCACGCCGGTGGACCTGGCCGACCGGGTCGCCATCGTCGGGCTTGGCTACATGGGGCTGGGGCTGCTGCAGTTGCTGAAACTGCGCGGGCCGAGCCGGATCGTCGCCATCGACGTCCGCGAGGAGTCGCGCGAGGCGGCGCTGCGGCTCGGGGCACACGAAGCGCTGCACCCGAACGACGTGCCGGGCGAGTACCTGCTGACGAACTTCGGCGACTGGGACAGCGACCGCGGGTTCGACGTGGTGGTCGAAGGGTCCGGCACGCCGCTGGGGCTGGACCTCGCCGGCAAACTGGTCCGCGCCCACGGCGTGCTCTCGATCCTCGGCTACCACCAGGGCGGGCCGCGGCAGGTCGACGTCGGGATGTGGAACTGGAAGGCGATCGACGTCGTCAACGCCCACGTCCGCCGGCACGCCGACCTGATGGAGAACATGCGCATCGGGCTGGAGCTGGAAGCGGCCGGGCTGATCGACCTCGGGGTATTGGTCACCCATCGCTACGGGCTGGACGAAGTGGACCGCGCCTACTCCGACCTGCGCGACAAACCGCCGGGGTTCATCAAGGCGGTCGTCCATCCTTGAGGGCGTGGCGGGAAGATCCGACTGCCGTCCTGCGTGACACGACCCGTTGTCCCGTGCCGGTCAAGGGATCTCGTTACGT
>JAFAEX010000184.1 GCA_023423795.1 Chloroflexota bacterium
CGCGGGCGGGTAGCGGGCATCGCGCGATGCCCGCTACCCGCCTGCTGGCGGCAACGCCAGCCCGGACCAGCCCGGGATCGCCGAAACGACGCGGACACGGATTGCGCCCGCCCGGGTGCGGACGCTACTCCCCGCCCAGGAACTCCAGGACGATCCGGTTGAACTCGTCGGGCTGCTCCATCATCGCGAAGTGGCCGGTGTCCGGCATGATCAGCAGTTCCGCGCTCGGGATCACCAGCGCCATCCACTTGGTCTGGTTGAGGTCGATCGCCTCCTCGTTCGCCCCGTCGAGGATCAGGATCGGGGTGGTGATGGTTTCGAGCTGGGCGTCGGGGTAGTTCGGCTCGGTCGCCCACATGGTCGAAATGTTGGTCAGGAACTCGTCCCACCGCTCCGGGGCCGGGGCGATCTGCTGGTAGTCGGCCGCGGCGGCCTCGATGTAGGCGTTGAAGTAGTCGTTCGTGCCGACGTCGAGCCGGACGCCGGTCGGGTCCACGTTCGCGCCGTAGGCGACGATGCGGTTCATCCGCTCCGGCTGGGAAATGGCCAACTCGATGCCGATGATGCCGCCGTCGCTCCAGCCGATGAGGTCGGCCTTGTCTATCCCGAGGTGGTCCATCAGGCCGATGACGTCGGACGCCATCAGTTTGTAGGAGATGGTCTGCTCGTCGAACGACGAGCGGCCGTGGCCGCGGCTGTCCATGACGATCGGCTGGTAGCCCGCATCGACCAGCGGCTGGATCTGGTTGACCCAGTAGTCGCCGTTGCCGAGCCCGCCGTGGATCAGCACGACCGGCTTTCCGTCGCCGTAGACCTCGTAGTAGATGTCGGCGCCGTTGATCGAAACGGTCTGCCCCTCTTGCCCCTCGGGCTGGGGTGGCAGCAGCGCCTGCGGCGGCGCCACCGGCTCGGCGGTTGGCGTCGCATCCTGGGCCCGCGCGACCGGGGCGCGGAGCGTTGCGGTTCCGAAGGCGCCGGCGGCGAGGCCGGCGGCCAGCGCGGCGCGACGAGTCAGGGGCATGGTCGAACCTCCACCCGAAGCCGCGGCGTCGCCCACGCCGGGCAGCGCCGAATGGCGCATTGTCGCGCCGACAGGGTGGGCGTCAAGCGTTGTTGAATCCACGGTTATTATCACAGACCGGAAATGGCCTTGCGGCTGAAATTCTGGGATCGACGCGCCGCGGACCGGCATCTCCGGGCCGTGCGCCCGTGCCGACCGCACGCCGGCACACGGAGGGCCGGTCGTTTCGACCGGCCCTCCGCGCCATCCCGCTGAAGTTGTCGTTTGGCCGTTCTAGGCGTCGCCACCCGGGATCGGGGTAGCGACCGACCAGTCCGTCGGCACCGGGTCCATCGGGCCGATTCCGGCCTGGGATTGCGCGCCGGCCTTGACCCTCAATTTGCACCGCCCGTTCTGGCAGCGCCAGCCGTTTCCGGTCGGGCAGCAGCTCGATCCGCAGCACTTGAGCCCGCTCGTGCAACAGGTCCCGTTTCCGCAGCAGGACATGCCGGGCCCGCAGGCGCCGCCCTTGCAGCAGCGGTAGCCGTCGGGCCAGCATGCGCCGTTGCAGCACGACGAGGAGCCGTTCGGCATGCAGACGTGCACGCCGTTGGCGACCTTTCTGCAACTCCACCCATCCGGACAGTTCGTGTTCTTGCAGGTGCCGCCCGGGTAGCCGGGGTCGTAGTAACCGCAGATGTTGTTCCGGCACGCCCCACTGCAGCACTGCGCGTTCCGGGTGCAGTATTGCCAGTTGGCGCGGCATCCCCAGTCGTTGTCCCACCACCGGTTGCGGGCCTTGCGGCTCTTCCGCTTCTTGTTCTTCTTCTTCGCCTCGCCATCGTCGGCGGCGGCGAGCGCGGGAATGGCGAGCGCGCCGCCGAGCAGCGCCTTCAGCGCCCCGCGGCGGGTCGCGCCGCTCCGCAGGCCGGAAACGACCCGCGCCAGCCGGTCGAACGACCGGTCGTCCATGACCGAACCCCCTTCGTCCGCGCGTGCCCGCCGCGCCGCGTTCCCGGGGCGTCCGCCGGACGCGCCGTGTGGGCAGCCCGGGCATGGCCGCCCCGTCGTGAATCAGGAACGCGCGGCGGGCGGTTGCGGTGTCGCCCGGTCACGCGAAACGATGCGGTCGGGATCGAACGATTCCCGCGGTGGGGTCGCTCATTCGAAAACCGGGCGATAGGTCTTGCACCGCCGCCGCCGGTGAACGGACCGGCGGCATGGCCCGCCCGGTTGCCTCGGCATTTGTTCGGTACTTACTCGGTATCTATTCGGCGTTTATTCGGCGGCGGTTTTCCCATGGACATGCGGAAACCGGGTTTCTTCGGCACCCCCTGCCAGCCACGCACGCGCAACGGGGCGGTCGCGACCAGCAGGAGGTTCGGGGTGCTGACACGAAATCCGGCTGATTGATGAGGGAATCCGTCCGTCGGCGTCGTGCGCGGGCGAAACGGCAGCGACCAGCCGGGATGCGCATGAGGCTGGGAGGGGTCGCGAATAAAGTCCGATTCGGCCGGCACATCGCGTACGTTCGCGGCGTTCCATGACCGAATAAATGCCGAATAAACGCCGAATCAATACCGAATAAATGGCCGTCGCGGAGCCCCGCCGGGCGCCGCTCGCGGCGGAGGAGGGCGCCCGCGGCCGGCGGCAGCGGAGGCACCCACCCGGAATCCGGATCAGACGGCCGCGAACGCGGGCTGCACCGCTTCGGCCAGCAGTTCGACCGATTCCTCGTCGCCCATCAGGATGTTGGCGATGAAATACCGGAAGCCCTTGGCGGCGAGGTCGCGGTAGAAGGCGATCGCGTCATCCGGGGTGCCGGCGAACAGGGCCGGGCCGCACCACGCCAGCACGTCCTGCGGCATCGCGGCCATCTTGCGGCTCAGGGCATCCGGGGTTTCGGCGAGGATCAGCGGCATCGTGAACTGGGAGCGCAGCACGCTTCCCGGAACCCGCCCCTGCTCCGCGAGGTAGCCGTCCAGCACCGCGAACTTCCGCGCCACGTCCTCGGCGGAGAAGGCGCCGCCGATGGAGTCGTGCGCGCCCATGTTGCTGGCGTCGGCGAAGCGCGCCACCTGCCGCAGCGTCACCTTCTCGCCGCCGCCGGCGATGACGATCGGCACGTGCGGCTGCTGCACCGGCGGCAGGAACGTGCCGTCGCTTTCGGCGGCGAAGGTCTCGCCCCGGAACGAGAACGGCTGGCCCGACCACAGGCCGCGCACGATCAGGATCGCTTCCTCCAGCGCCCGCAGCCGCTCGCGGGCGGGCGGGTAGGCCAGCCCCATCGCGGCGAATTCGTCCGGCCGGTCGCCGATGCCGATGCCCAGCACCAGCCGGCCGCCGGAGATGCGGTCCACGTCGGCGGCCTGCCGCGCCAGCAGGTAGGGCGAACGGTAGTAGACGCAGTCGATGGCGGTGCCGAGGCGGATGCGCCCCGTGCTCGCCGCCAGCGCCGCCAGCGCCGTCCAGCAGTCGGCGTTGGCGCTGGGGTGGTCGTAGGCGAAGTAGCCGTCGATGCCGTGCTCTTCCATCCAGCGGACGTGCCGGATGAAGCCGAGCCAGTCCGGCGGGTTGGGGTAGATGCTCACGGCGAAGCGGACCCGCTCCTGCCCGGCGGCCACCCACGGGTGGATCGTCCGGGGCGCGTGGGCGATTGTCTCGGCGGTTTCGGTCTCGGTCGGCATTCGGTCGGCTCCGTTCGGCGCGCGGCGGCAGGAGCGGCATTGTCCCGCACCCGGCCCGCGACGGCAGCCCGGCCCGGCGGTAGGATTGGCCAAACTTCGCGAAAGGAGCGCGCCGTGCCCCGCCGCAGCAAGGACGAGCCGCAGGAATCCGCGATCGAACCGATCGACGACGCCAGCTCCGCCACCGAGGCGACCGCCGACGACATCGGCGACGGCGACGAGGACGAGGACGACGAGGCCGCCCGCGCCGAGGAGATGGCCTCGTTCGCGCTCCTCGTGGGTGACGTGGCGGACTACCTCGAAGACAACGCCGCCGCCGTGTTCGAGAACGCCATCGGCAAACCGCTCGACCACGACGACCCGTTGCTGGAAAAACTCGTCCTCGGCGCGTTCACCCGGCGCTTCCTCGACAGCCTCCACCTCGAATGGCGCCAGTCCGGCCGCCGCAAGGGGGACCTCGACAAACTGGTCGCCGCCCGCAACCTGGTGGACGAAGCGGTGATATCGGCCCTGCGCCACTTCTCGGGCGGCCGGCTCAAGGAGATCGCGTGGCACGGCGCGGGCGACGAGCAGTTGCTGGCGTTCGCCTACGCCGTCGCCGCCTCCTGGCAGGTCGGCGCGACGGCAGACGCCCTGCTGGACATGGGCCTCGGTCTCAATCCGGAGCAGATGGAGCAGTTGACCGAGATGCTGGAAGCCTTCGTGACCGAGCACGGCCTGCCGACCGAGGACGGCGAGGACGCGGACGCACAGCCGCGCCGGCGGTAGGCACGCCCCCGTCGTTCGCCCCGCGCGGGTGCCGCACCGACCGGGCTCCTGTCGCACGGGATTCGGTCGGTGATCAGAGGTTCGGCCAGTCGGTCGCCGGGGAGGGACCTGTGCCTTTCCGTTCCCGGAGCCGCGTACGGACGAGGGATGGCACAGGTCCCTCCCCGGCGGACGGAATGCCGTCGCCGGCCGGCTATGGCCGGTGGAGACGATGCCGCCGACCGGCCACTGGGCGGCGCCCGCCGTCATCCCCGCGGCCAAGGCAGCGCACATTCCGACTCCCGCGACGGTCCGCGAACGCACGCGATCCCTTCCGCCACACGCCATCGTTGCCCCGGCACGGGTCCTTCCGCGCCGATGCCGCGATGGTCGACAGATGCCGATGGCGCGGCAACCGATCCGATGCGCCGGTGGCATCCGCCCTGCGCGTCCGCGGGGATGGAGTCCGGTTGCGCCCGGCGACCGCACCGCGTACAACTCGCAGCCATCGATAACGTGCCTATGCATCCCGCGCCGCGCCGTGCGCCGACGCGCCGGAGGAGTCCGTCCGTGCCCACGCTCTCGACCGACTACCCGCGACCGCAACTTCAGCGCGACGGCTGGATCTCGCTCGACGGCGAATGGGAGTTCGCCTTCGACCGCGACGGGGCGCTGACCCACCCCGACCGCGTCACCTTCGACCGCACCATCCGGGTTCCGTTCGCCCCGGAAGCGCCGCTCTCCGGCATCGGCGACGAATCCTTCACCGACGCCGTCTGGTACCGCCGCCAATTCGACCCGCCCGCGGCGGCGCCGGGGGAGCGCATCATCCTCCGCTTCGGCGCGGTCGATTACCGGGCCACCGTCTGGATCGACGGCTGCTACGCCGGCTCCCACGAAGGCGGCTACACCCCGTTCGCGCTGGACATCACCGACCTGCTCTGGCCCGACGCGCCCCACCAGATCGTGGTGCGCGCCGAGGACGACCCCCACGACCTCGCCAAGCCGCGCGGCAAGCAGGACTGGCAACGCTTCCCCCACTCGATCTGGTACCCGCGCACCACCGGCATCTGGCAGACCGTCTGGCTGGAGAAACTGCCGGCGAACTGGATCGACACCCTGCGCTGGAGCGCCTCGCTGGCCGACTGGGACATCGGCATCGAGGCCGTCGTCGGCGGGCCGCGCCGCGACGACCTGCGGCTGGAGGTCCGGCTGACCGCCGGCGACGGCCCGGCGCAGACGGTGCTGGCCCACGACGTCTACGGCGTGGTCGCCGGCGAGGTCCACCGCCGCATCGCGCTCTCGGACCCCGGCATCGACGATTTCCGCAACGAACTGCTCTGGAGCCCGACCTCGCCGACGCTGATCGACGCCCACGTCCGCCTGCTCGACGGCGACGGCGCGGTCATCGACGACGTCGCGTCCTACACCGCCCTGCGCGAGGTGCGCGTGCAGGGCGACCGCTTCCTGCTCAACGGCCGCCCGTTCCACCTGCGCCTCGTGCTCGATCAGGGGTACTGGCCGGACGGCGGGCTGACCGCGCCGAGCGTGGACGCCCTGCGCCGCGACGTCGAACTCGCCAAGGCGATGGGGTTCAACGGCGTCCGCAAGCACCAGAAGGTCGAAGACCCGCGCTACCTCCACTGGTCCGACCGGCTGGGGCTGCTGGTGTGGGCGGAGATGCCGTCGGCCTACAGATTCACGACCCGCGGCGTGACCCGGCTGACCCGCGAGTGGCAGGACGCCGTCCTGCGCGATGTCTCCCATCCCTGTGTGGTCAGTTGGGTCCCCTTCAACGAGAGTTGGGGGGTGCCCGATCTGCCGAACAACCCGGCCCAGCGGGACTGGGTGCAGGCGCTCTACCACCTGACCCGCACGCTGGACCCGACCCGGCCCGTCATCGGCAACGACGGCTGGGAAAGCGCGGCGACCGACATGATCGGCATCCACGACTACCACGAGGACCCGGAAACGCTGCGGGAGCGCTACACCGAGCCGGACGGCATCCCGCACCTGTTCCACCGGGTGCGGCCGGCGGGCCGCCTGCTGGCCCTCGACGGCCACGAGCACACCGGGCAGCCGCTGATCCTCTCGGAGTTCGGCGGCATCGCCTTCACCCCGCCGAGCGAACGCGACGCTTCGTGGGGGTACAGCCGGGTGGAAACCGAAGCCGACCTCGCCGCCGCCTACGCGGCATTGCTGGAGGTCGTGCGCGCCAGCACGATGCTGGCCGGGTATTGCTACACCCAGTTCACCGACACCTACCAGGAAGCCAACGGGCTGCTCTACGCCGACCGCACGCCGAAATTCCCGCTCGACCTGATGGCGCTCGCGACCGCCGGGCCGCGCACGCTGCGCCAGATCGAGCTGGAACACCGCCTGAAACTGGCGCGGGAACGCTCCGCCCAGGCAGCGGCGGCGGAACTGGCCCGCAGCGATCCATCCTGAGTCTGGCGCGGGGACGGCGCCGGAGATGCGGTGGTCCGTTTTCCCCGGCGACCGGATACGTTGACGCGGGATGATGGCGACTATCCGTTTGATGCGGATACCGCCGCTGCGCGCCCGGGACTGGACGATCCGGGCTACGGGAATGAAGTCCCTCCGGAGCTGAACAGGTCCAGCACCGTCGCGTCTGATCGCAACCCACGACGAGCCGGCTCGGCTGTACTGGCACAACGACGCCGGTTGGCAATATAGCCCCGGCATCGACGGAGCGGGCGCGATGAATCGCGCCCCTACAGGAGGGCGGGTTCGTCGCGGGTTGTAGGGGCGCGATTCATCGCGCCCGCCGCTGGGCCGGTATCCGGATCAAATAGGCAAGCGCCATCATCGTGTCCACTTCCAAGCCAGTGTCCACATCAAAGTGACAAGCACCATCATCGCGCCCGGTACAGCGCCGGTGTTCGCAGCAAACACGCTCCCGTCAGGGTCTGCTGCCTCGCCGCGGCCCGCTCCGGCGCCACGGAGAACCCCTCGGCTCAGCCCGCGATTTTGGCGATCTCCGCGTCGAGGTCGGCCATCCGGCGGCGGGCGATCGGCAGCCGTTCGGCCCACTTGTGGCGGTCCTCGGCCTCGTGTTCGCGTTCGGCCTGGATGCGCAGCGCTTCGGCGTTGAGTTGCTGCTTGCGGTAGGCGCGGCGGGCGCAGGTTTCGCAGGTGCCGCTCCACTCGCGCCAGCCGCCGCAGACCGGGCACGGCTCGGCGAGATCGGCCAGCGTCGCCTCGCGCGGCAGCGGGTCGCCGGCGAGCGCCCGGTCGCGCAGGTCCGTGGCGAAAACGATGGTCGTCTCCACCAGGTGCTGGGCCAGCGCGGCCCGGCGCTCGGGCGGCGCGTCGGACGGCATCAGGTTCGTCGCGTCCCCGGTGCGCTGGCGCAGGTCGCCGCGGACGACCGGGCCGCCGCGCTGGTCCCAATCCGGCTCCTCCTCGAACAGGAAGCGCTCCGGCCCGATCGCGAAGGACACCGACGCCGGTTCGGCCGGGTTCACCTCGATGGCCTGCACCGGCACGGGCGGCAGCGGGTACGGCGTTTCGGGCTGGATCGCGGCGAGGTCGCGCAAATCGGTCTCGATGGTTCCGAGCGATTCCTCCAGCAACGCGATCCGCTCCGCCCACGGGTTCTCCGGCCGGTGCGCCGTTTCGGCCCGTTCGAGGTCGAAGGCGAGCATTTCGCGCCGCTTGCGCAGTTTTTCGAGGCGCGCGGCCTGCTCCGGATCGGCGGCGACGGGAGCGGCGGCGCGCGGCGGCGGCAGCCTGCGCCCGGCTGGAGACTGCTCCGGTTCCGCCGGTTGCGGCGTATCGTCGCCCTTGTCGCGTTCCCAGAACCGCCAGCTCGGCATGGTTGCCTCCTCGGTCATTCCCGAGGAGTGTGGCACAACCGGTCCGCATGACGCCGAATCCGACAGGACGCAGAACCGGCCGACCGTCGCGGTCGCGCTCGGACACGCCGCCGCCAACCCGTCATCCCTCGACAGGCTCGGGATGACGGGTTGGCGGCGCTCGATCGGGCCACTTCTCGAACTATCGTAAATGGGCAGGGCGGCTACGGCCGCCCTGCCCCGCTCGCCCATCGGTTCATGCTGTTTGCTAGCGGCGGATGCAAACCGCGTACGGAGTTGCCGTGGCCACGGCACCGTTCGTGGTAAGCACGAGGACTTCCCACTCCCGCACGTTGTTCGATGGGAAATCGAGTGGCGAAATGCCGTTGTCCGACGTGATGAACGCCCCGCCACCGATGGCCTGCATCCCGTTGGGGCAGGTCACGACGCAGCGCACGCCGCCGGTAGCATGGGTTCGGCAACCCTCCCACCACCAGATCTGGCGGAAGCCAATCGGCTGCTTCTTCGCCTTCTTCTTCTTTTTCTTCTTCGCGTTGGTCCGCGGGCCATTGTCGCCGTCGGGATCGGTCTGCTCGAACAGCCGAGCATCTTTCCGCACGGCCTCGTGATCGGCCACGCCCACCGGATCGCCCGCTCCCCCGGAGCGGTCGGAACCCTGCGCGGCCGCGATGCCCGGCAGCCCCACCAGCGCGCCAACCACCGCCGGCAGCGCCACCCGCCGAGAACTGGTGGACACCATCGTCCGCGCGAGATCGTCGAAGCGTCCGGAATCCATCGACCGGTCTCCTCGTGTCGTGCCCCAGCGGTTCGCGAACCGCAAAACGAGGCCCCGGTTTCGCGCCGGGACCGATAAACTGATTGAAGTCCAGAACCAACGCCTGCAACAACGATATTCATTGGTTGTCGTCGATTCGTGGTTCATGACTCACGATTGCCTTACATCGTCAGATGCACGATCGTTGCGCTCATCGACTGCACAGCCGATCGGGCCCGGGGCGTCTTGACCCCACTCCCGGCCCGGCCAACAATCCGGGGCGTACCGGTCTGCCGCCCGTTCCGCGAAGGGACTTCCCACCCCACCATGCCCGACGACACTGCTGCCGCCGACCTCGCTACCGCGCCCGCCTGGCTGCCCACGACGGAGTACGCCGAGCGCTCCCGCCTGCGCCGCTTCTTCGCCGGCCTCGGGCTCGGCTCCGCCGAGGCGCTGCAGGAGTGGGCCGCCGAAGACCCGGGCCGCTACTGGGACGCCGCCGTGCGCCACCTCGGGTTCGCGTGGTCACGCCCCTACGAGCAGGCACTCGACCTGTCGGACGGCGTCCCCTGGGCGCGCTGGTTCGTCGGCGGCGGCTTCAACTGGGCCGACAACGCGCTCGACCGCTGGATCGACGCCGGCCGGGGCGGCGAGACCGCGCTGATCTGGGAAGGCGACGACGGCGACACCCGGCGATTGACCTGGGCCGAATTGCTGGCCGAAACAAACCGCGCCGCCGCCGCACTCCGCGCGCTCGGGGTGAAGCAGGGCGACCGCGTCGCGATCTTCCTGCCGATGATCCCGGAGACCGCGATCGCGCTGCTGGCGCTGGCCAAACTCGGCGCGATCGTGCTGCCGATGTTCTCCGGTTTCGGCGCGGAAGCGATGGCGAACCGGCTGCGCGACGGCGAGGCGACCGTGCTCATCTGCGCCGACGGCGCGCGCCGGCGCGGGCAGACGGTCCCGATGAAGGCGACCGCCGACGAGGCCGCGGCGCTTGCCCCGACCGTCGAGACGCTGCTGGTCGTGCGCCGCACCGGCGAGGACGTGCCGTGGACGCCGGGCCGCGACCGGTGGTGGCACGACGCCCTCGCGGCCGCGCCGGACGGGTTCGCGCCGGCACCGACCGACGCGGACGACCCCTCGATGGTCATCTACACGTCCGGCACCACCGGCCGGCCCAAGGGCGCCGTCCACGTCCAGGCCGGGTTCATGGTCAAGGCCGCCCACGACCTCGCGTTCTGCTTCGACCTCGGCCCCGGCAACACCATCTTCTGGCTGACCGATCTCGGCTGGATGATGGGACCGTGGCTGATCGGCGGCGGGCTGATGCTCGGCGCGACGATCCTGCTCTTCGAGGGCACGCCCGACTTCCCGGAGCCCGACCGGCTCTGGAAATTGGTCGAGGACCACCGGATCACCCACCTCGGGCTGGCCCCGACGGCGATCCGGGCTCTAATGGGCAAGGGTGAAACCTGGCCACGCGGGCGCGACCGGTCGTCCCTGCGCGTCCTCGGCTCCACCGGCGAGACGTGGAACCCCGGCCCGTGGCGCTGGTACTTCGACGAGGTCGGCGAAGGCCGCTGCCCGGTGATCAACTACAGCGGCGGCACCGAAACCGGCGGCGGCATCGTCGGCTGCGACACCCTCCACCCGATCGCGCCGTGCGCCTTCACCGGCCCGGTGCCCGGCATGATCGCCGACGTGGTGGACGAGGCCGGCAACCCGATCCGGGGCGCGGTCGGCGAACTGGTCGTGCGGCAGCCGTGGGTGGGCATGACCGCCGGGTTCTGGAACGACCCCGAACGCTACCTCGACACCTACTGGCGCCGCTTCCCTGATGTCTGGGTCCACGGCGACTGGGCGGAGATCGACGACGGCGGGTGGTTCATCCGCGGCCGGTCCGACGACACGTTGAAGGTGGCCGGCAAGCGCGTCGGGCCGGCCGAGGTGGAATCCGCCGCGACCGCCCACCAGGGCGTGCAGGAGGCCGCCGCGATCGGCATCCCCCACCCGGTCAAGGGCGAATGTGTGGTCGTCTTCTGCGTCCCCAAACCGGGGCAGGAGCCGAGCGACGCGCTGGCCGAGGAGGTCCGCCGCGCGGTCGGGAAGCAACTCGGCGCGGCCCTGCGCCCGGAGCGCGTCCACTGGGTGCGCGACCTGCCGAAGACCCGCAACGCCAAGATCATGCGCCGCGTGATCCGCGCCGCCTACCTCGGCCTCCCGCCCGGCGACACCACCGCGCTGGAGAACCCCGCCGCCGTCGCCGAGATCGCGGCGCTCGCGACGTAGTGCCGAGTGCCGAGTGCCGAGAATGGCAGGCCCGCTCGACGGCCGCCGTTTGCGTGCTTGCCGACTTGCCGACCTGCCGACTTCGTCCACTCGGCACTCGGCACTATGGCGCCGGCGTCGCCTCCGGGCCGGTGATTTGCCGGTTGCGCCCGATGGCGTCCACTTCCGACCAGACTTCGGCGATGCGGCCGCACTCGATGCGGAAGATGTTGACGCCCGTCCAGGTCGCCGTCCGGCCGGTCGGGGCGAGGTCGCCGAGTTGGCCCTCCTGCGTGCCGGTCGCCGTGTAGCGCTCCACCACCATGTCGTCCTGCGCGACCCAGAAGTCGAATGCGTAGGTCAGGTCGGGGAAGGCGTCGAGGAAATCGCTCATCATCGCGCCGACGCCCGCCTCGTCCATCACCTCCGGATAACCACCCGCGGCGTGGTGGACGACGCCCGGGGCCAGCACCTCGCCCAGCGCGTCCGGGTTCCGGTGGTTGATGACCTCCTCGTGCCAGACGCGGGCGATGGCGACGTTCTCGTCCTCCGTCGTTGCCGGGCAGGCGGGCGGCGCTCCTGCCGCTTCGGGCGTAGCGGATTGGCCCGCCACTCCGGCCGTTCCTATCCCGGTCATCAGCGACACGGCGAGCATCCCGACGACGATGCTGGTCCGACCCATGACGACCTCCCGCTTCAGGCGACCGGGCGCGCCGGGCACGCGCCCGGTTTGGACGGAATCCAGCCTACCGGACGATGGTCATGAAGGAAACCCTCGATTGCATGACAACCCGCTCAATGCCTGCGCATCGGGTTGCATGCGCCGGGCGCCGCGACGCGGCGCCCGCCGGTGCGTGATCTGGAACCTTGTAGACGCTCCCATCACATCGTCATCCCGAGCCTTTCGAGGGATCTCGTCGTTCTCGGTCCTGGTGATGGACGAGATCCCTCGACAGGCTCGGGATGACGCGGTGATTGGCGAACGGTGCGACTCGGCGCGAACCCCGGACGTTCGTCCTGTCCCGAAAAGAATCCAAATCCCCACGACATGACGTAACCGACGCATACGCTGCCGAGCGATTCCTGGTTCCGCCCGCCGCGGGCGCGCCCGGGACGGCCGAGGCTACGACCCCGGGGATGGGCCGGGGCGCGGCCGCGCGACGCCGGCAACGCACACGGGTTGAGGGAGCGCCGCGGACGGGCGCGCGACCGAGGGGTGAGGCCCCGGGCGCGAAAACCGCCGGCCGCGGTGGGGGGAACAACCGAATGCACCTCGTGGTACGACGCGCCGCGCGGGGCGCGGCATCGCTGGCGGTCCTCGTCGCGCTGGTCGCCGGCGCACGCGCGCCGCTCGCCGTCGCGCAGGACATGTCCGGGGCCGGTCCGGCCAACGTGGCGGCGGCGGAGCCGGTGCTGGTCCGCGAACAGCCGGGTTACGATGCGCCGGCGCTGGCGACCATCGGTCCCGGCGAGCCGATCGAGGTCATCGGCGGCGAGACCTGGGACGCCGCCGGCAACGCGTGGGTGCCGGTCGTCGCGGGCGGCCAGAGCGGCTACCTGCCCGCTTACGCCGTCGGTGGAACGGCCACCGCCGCGCAGCCCATCGCGGAATCCGCGCCGGCAGAAGAGGTGCTCGCCGACCCGGTCGCGACCGACGCCATGGCGGCGCCGGTGGAACCGGCGGCCGAGGCCGCCCCGGTGGAAGCCGCTCCGGTCGATCCTGCCACGGACTACGCCGTCGATCCGGCTGCCGAGCCGCTGGCCGAACCCGCCTACGAGCCGGAGGCAGAACCGGTCTACGAGCCCGCGGCCGCGCCCGATCCGGCGATGGCGGCGCCGGCGGTCGGCAGTGCCGCCACCACGACCGATGTCAACCTCCGCACCGGCCCCAGTTACGACGCGCCGGTGCTGGCGGTGCTGCCGCCCGGAGCGCCGGTCGCCATCGACGGCGACGCGGTGAGCGGCTTCTTCCCGGTCACCGCCGAGGGCTTCTCCGGCTGGATCGACGCCCAGTACCTCGGCGACCCCGGCGCGCCGCTGGCCGCTCCGGCCCCGGAGGCCGCGCCGGCCGCCGATGCCGCCGCCGGGACCGAGGACGACGCCGCCGCGGCCCCCGCCCTGCCCGATCCGGTCGCGTCGGAATCCGCGGCGGCGCCCGCGCCGCCGACCGACAATCCGTCGCCTCGCCAGCGCGATAGCGCCGGCATCATCTGGCCGTTCGCCGGCGGCACCTGGCAGGTGATCCAGGGCTACAACAACGGCACCCACACCAACCGCAGCGGCTTCGCCCAGTACAAGTACGCCCTCGACTGGGCCCGCACCGACGGGAAGACCGCCGGTCAGGACGTCTACGCCCCGGTGTCCGGCACCGTCGAATGGACCGACCGCGGCAGCGGCGGCCTGCTCATCAACATGGGCGACGGCTACGGCGTGGCGCTCTTCCACGTCACCCTCGACGGCGGCCTGCGCGGCGGCTCCACCGTCGAACGCGGGCAGCGCCTTGGCGTCGTTTCCGGCCCCGGTGGCGACGGCTACATGTCCACCGCCCACGTGGACATGACTCTCTGGAAACTGACCGGCGGGCGCGGCGGCCACGAAGCGGCGCCGTGGGTCGGTCCGCACGCCATCGCCGGGCAGGAGTTCCCCGACGCCGGCGGCGGCAACCAGTACATGGGCTTCGAGATCCGGCCGTAGGTGCGTACGGCCGGCATCATTCGATTGCTCCGCCATTCGGGCCGGTGGCGAGCCGCGTAGCGACCGCCACCAGCCGCCCCTGCCCAGGGATGATGGCGAACGCGTCGATTGTGGTTGTGCAATCGATCCGGCCAAGGAGACGCCCGGGGTTGATGGCGGTTGCCCGGATACCCCGGCAACCACGCCCGCCCGGGGATGAATCCCCGGGCCACGCCAACGAAGTCCCTCCGGGACTGAGGACGAGGGTCCCGGTTGCGTCCGCCGTGCTCAACCCCGAAGGGGTTTCGTTCCCGTAGCCCGGGGTTTCAACCCCGGGCGGGCGTGGTTGCCGGGGTATCCGGGCAACCGTCAACAACCCCGGGCGGTTCGTGACCGGTGGCCGGATGATTTCGGCAACTGCCAACATCGCGCCCGCTCCTCCAAAGCCCAGGTTGTTTTTTGGCACGCGCCCTCCCCCTCCGGACAGCCCGCGCCAGAGCCGGCGCCGCACCAACGGCACGATTCCCCGTTCCCGGCCACAATGCGGCGCCACGGGGGCGCGACGCTGCCGCCCGAAACGGCCACGCCAGGGGGGACGGGGTGACGACCGACGACACGAGCAACACCACCACTGCACGCCGGCCGCTCAAGGTCGGCCTGCTGCTGCCGGCCATCGAGGGCACGATGGCCGGCGAGACCGCCCGCTGGTCCGATCTGCTCGCGCTCGCTCAACGCGCCGAGGAGGCCGGGTTCGATTCGGTCTGGGTGTCCGACCACCTGCTCTTCCGGCTGCCGGGCCGCGAGGATGCTCCCGTCGGGATGTGGGAAGGCTGGTCGCTGCTGGCGGCGCTGGCCGCGACCACATCCAAAGTCGAACTCGGTCCCTTCGTCAGTTGCGCGAGTTTCCGCAACCCGGCCATGACCGCCAAGATGGCCGACACCATCGACGAGATCTCCGGCGGCCGGCTCATCCTCGGGCTGGGCGCGGGCTGGCACGAGCCGGAATACACCGCCTTCGGCTACCCGTTCGACCACCGCGCCAGCCGCTTCGAGGAAGCGTTTTTCATCATCCGCTCCCTCCTGCGCGAGGGGAAGGTCGATTTCGAGGGCACGTACCACTCGGCCCGCGCGTGCGAACTGCGCCCGCGCGGCCCGCGCCCGCAGGGACCGCCGCTGATGATCGGCACCAAGGGGCCGCGCATGCTGCGGATGACGCTGCCCCACGTCGATGCCTGGAACTCGGACTGGACCAGCAAGCCGTCCGCGATCCCGCCGATGCGCGACGCGGTGGACGCCGTTTGCCGCGAGGTCGGCCGCGACCCCGGCACGCTGGAGCGCACCGCCGGCGTCCTCATCGACCTGCCGATGCGCGACCCGGCCCGCGATGGCCGCGCCTCCGTCTCCGGCGCGACCGAGCCGACGACCAAGCCGGACCCGCCCGCGACCGGCTCCCCGGAAGAACTGGCCGACCTGCTGCGCGGGTACGCGAACGAGGGCATCACCCACGCGCAGGTGTCGCTGGAGCCATCCACGCTCGCCGGGGTCGAGGAGTTCGCGAAGACGCTGGAGTTGCTCGACCGCGGATAGGGAGCCGAGTGCCAGCGCTCGGTTACGCGGCGACACGAGGCGCCGGCGAGGAGGCGCGATGACCACCGGAGATGCGGCGCAATCGGCAGCACGTCCGCGCCTGGACCCGGTTCCGCTGGTCGAGATCGAGGCGGCGCGGCGGCGGCTGGCCGGCGTCGCGCTGCGGACGCCGCTGGTCCGGCTGGACGCCGACGACGCCGGCGGCGGAGCCGAGGTCTACCTGAAACTCGAATGCCTGCAGCCGGTCCGCTCGTTCAAACTGCGCGGGGCCTACAACGCGATGGCGAAGGCCGGGCCGGCGGCGCTGGCGGACGGCGTTTGGACGGTCAGTTCCGGCAACATGGCCCAGGCCGTCGCCTGGTCGGCGCGCGCCCTCGGCGTGCCGGCGACCGTCTTCGTTCCCGACACGATTCCCGCCGTCAAGCGCGGGAACATCGTCCGCTACGGCGGCGAGGTGGTCGAGCGCCCGCTGGCCGAACTCAGCCGGTTTTGGGCGACCGGCGAGATGAAGGGCGCGGCCAGCCGGCTGGTCCACCCGTTCGCCGACCCGAACGTGATGGCCGGCAACGGCACGATTGGGCTGGAAATCCTCGAAGACCTGCCCGACGTGGACGCGATCGTCGTCCCGTGGGGCGGCGGCGGCCTGACCTGCGGCATCGCTTCGGCGATCGCGGCGCTGCGCCCCGATGTGCGCGTCTTCGCCAGCGAGATCGACGCCGGCGCGCCGCTCGCCGCCTCGCTGGCGGCCGGGCAGCCGACCGAGGTCCCGTTCACGCCGAACATTGCCGACGCCACCAGCGATTCGGCCGTCGATCCGGCGATGTTCGGCCTCGCCCAGCGCCTGGTCGCCGGATCGGTCGTGGTCGATCGGGAGCAGACCGTCTCCGCCTTGCGGCTGATGCTGGAGCGCAACCGGGTCGTCGCGGAAGGAGCGGCGGCAACGGCGGTCGCCGCCGCCCTCACCGGCAAGACCGGCGGCGGGAAGATCGCCTGCATCGTCAGCGGCGGCAACATCGACACGTCCCTGCTGGCCGCCATCCTGCGGGAAGGGGCGGAGGTATGAGCACCCGGTTCAGCACCCCGCCGGCGTGACCCTACCCGTCATCCCGAGCACGTCGAGGGATCTCGTCCGACGCTCGCGGTGAGGTCACGACGAGATCCCTCGACAGACGACGTGATACGAAATCCGGCTGATCGATTCGGGATTCCGTTCATCGTTCGTAGGGGAGGGACCGGGCGAAAGGACAGCGATTAGACGGTCTATGTCAAACATCTCTTGTATGAGAGGCTCGGGTACGCGCTCGAAGGCGCAATAGCCCCGGGGAAGCAGGCGAGGGCAACCGCGAGCAGCCGCCTCAATCCAGCAACGTCGTCAGCCACGGCCACGGCTTGCGGCCATCCGCCGGTTCCGGCGGCTGCGGCGGGACCAGCGCCTGCAACGCTTCGCGCAGATGCTCCTTCCACGTCTCCTGTTCGGCGCGGCCGGCATCGGGTTCGGGCGGCGCCAGCGGGTCGCCGATGCGGACGCGCAGAACCTTGCCGCGCCAGAGCGGCTTCGCCCCGGCGAGCGCCACCGGCAGCACCCGCCGCCCCGATTCGCGGGCGATGAACGCCACGCCGCGCCGCAACGGCGGGATCGTCTCCGGCGGCGCGCCGAGGTTGTGCCACCCCTCGGGGAAGATGCCCAGCCGGTCGCCCCGCGCCAGCACCGCGACCGCGCCGTCGAGCGCCGCCCGGTTCAGCGCGCTGGAGCCCGAGACCGGCTCGAACCCGCCGATCACGGCCAGCACCGCCCGCTTCCACCAGGTGTTGAACAGCCCGCCCTCCGACCCGAGGAAGATCACCCGAGGTTCGGGCGGCAGGGCCATCAACAGCAGGAACCCGTCGATCCAGTTGCGGTGAGGTGCGCCGGCGACGATCAGCGGCTCGCCGGGCGGCATGCGCTCCCGCCCCTCGATCTCGATCCGGAACCGGAACAGCCCGGCCGCGACCGCCCAGACGACACGGTAGGCGACCGCCGCCTGCGCCCGCTGGAACCAGCCGCGCCGTCCGCGCTCGCGCCGCGCCGCGGGCGTCTTCGGCGGTTCGGTCATCGTGCCTCCTCCGGTTCCGGCTCGCCGGCAGCCCCATCGTCGCCGTCCAGCGCGTAGCCGCGAAACAGCCACCAGCCGAGCAGCACGAGCAGCCCCGCCGCCGGCCCGAGCAAGCGCAGCCCCAGCGGGTTCTCCGCCGTCGCGCCGAGCGTCAGCAACCCGGCCAGCAGGGGTGGAGCGAGCGCCCCGGTCGTCTTTTCGACGAACCCCTGCGCGCCGAAGAACGTCGCTTCCCGGCGGTGCCCGGTGCGACGCGCCTCGTCCTCGGCGATTTCGGCCACCAGCACGGTGGGGAACAGGAACACCCCGGCCAGCGGCGCGCCGACCACGGCGACCGCGACGACGGCCTGCGCCATCGGCGGGATGCCGGGCAGCCACCCGGCGAACGCCAGCAGCGGAAAGGCGCAAGCGGTCAGCAGCATCGCCCGTGCGTAGGCGACCCGCCGCGACCGCCGCATCGCTAGCCGGGCGAACGGCAGCACCGCCGCCAGCACCGCCAGCACCGCCACCCCTGACAGGGCTGCAACCCAGACGCCAACCGCTCCCCCGCCGAGCAGCGCCGCCACGTAGTACGGCAACGCCGCCAGCAGCAGGGCCAGCGCCGTCTGGAACAGCACGAACGACGGCACGAACGCCCGGAAGTGCCGGTTGCGGACGGTCGCCCGCAGCGAATCCAGCAGCGGCAGCGCCGACGGCTCGGCGTTCCGGTCGGCGTACGGCCACGCCCCGGCCAGCCCGGCGTAGCGGGTCACCAACGCGATCGCCGCGGCAACCGCCATCATGCCCGGCACGCCGATGCGGTCCACCAGCAGCCCGGAGCCGACCAGCCCGACCGTCGCGCCGCCGAGCGCGAAGGCGACCCGCGCCGTCATCACCCGCACCCGCTCGGCGTCGGTCGGGGCGATCTCGGGCAGCAGCGCGTCGTAGGGTGCACCGGCGACCGTGGCGAAGATGCCGAACACTTGACTGGTCACGAAGAACCAGATGGCGACCTGCGCGGTCGTTCCCCCCGACGGCGGCAGGACAACCGCGACCGCGGCCAGCGCCCACAGCGGCGCGCCCACCAGCACGAACGGGATGCGCCGCCCCCAACGCGAGCGGAAACGGTCGCTCCACCAGCCGATGAGGAACTCGTCGAGCGCGTCGGTCACCCGCAGCACCGCCAGCAGCCCGGCGACGAGCGCCAGCGGCAGGATCTGCGGCCGCCCGCTGCCGTCCGGCGGGGCGTAGAAGAAGAGCAGCCAGAGGTCGCGGCTGCGCGTCAGCGCTTCCGCGCCGAACGAGGCCGAGGCGTACAGCAGGCGCGACGCTTGGGGCAGAGCGGACGAGGGCGTTGGCACCGCGGCGTGCGCCGCCGCCGTGCCAACGCCCTCGTCCGACTGCGCCCGCATCGCCGCCTCCGCGCCCCGCGTTCCGGACATCAGGATGGCAGTTCGGCGCCAGGGCGACATCCGCCGGTTCGCGGATCATCACACGGCGGTCGATCCGTTCGCGAACCGGTACGACGCAGTCGCTCATCCGTCATCCGGTCCAAGGGTCTACTGCGTGGCCGGCCGGTTGGTGGCCGCCGCGAGCGCGACGAGCACGGCGCTGACCATCGCCACCAGGATGCCGTTCGGGATGTGCAGCGCGGCGGCGGCGGCGCTGCTTCGGCCCATCATGCCGAGCGCGGTCTGCCCCAGCATCAGGGCGAGCAACGCCACGGACAGGGCAAGCGGCAGGAACCGTCCGGAACGCCGGCGCTCGACGACGGCGATCGCCGACGAAGCGACCGCTCCGAGCAGGGCGAAGCCGCCGACCATGCCGTGCATACGAATCAGGGCCATTTCACCGTTGAACCAAGCTTGCCCCGCGAGGGCCGCCATGGCGAGGATCACCGCCGAGGTCAAGCCTGCCACGACCCATCCGGCGGTGGCCAATCCGTTTCGGCGCCGTTCGCCCGGTGCGTAGGAATGCGTCAGGTCGTATGCCATGGTTCCGCTCCTTTCGTGCGTCGATGCGATTGAGGCGGCGCGTCGATCGACGCACCGCTTGCCGTTGGCGCTACGCGACGAGCCCCGTGTTGAGCACCATCCCGGTGACGTAGGGGACCAGCCAGATCACCCAGACGGCGGTGCTGAGGCGGTGGAAGGTCACCAGCGCGCGCTCCCGGCCGCGGATCACCGTGATGGTGGCCCAGAGGGTGTGCGCGGCCATCAGGAACAGCGCGACCAGCCCGGTCACCGAGAGCAGGTTGAGGTTGAAGCCCGGGCCGGCGAGGATGCTCATCTCCCGCGTGCCGACGATGTCGAACAGCAGGCCGCCCCAGAAGAGCGCCAGGTGCCAGGGACGGAGCCGCCCGGCGAACCGCTCGGCCCACACCCCGATGGTGTAGAGGATGAACGCGAGCGTGATCGTGCCGACCGCAAACACCAACATATCGATACCCCCTTTCTTCAATCGATTCGTTCGTCATCCGGAGACGGTTTCCGTATCGCTCCGCCGTCCGGTTGCTGGTCTAACCGTAGGAAACCCCGTCGTCCGCGGCATCGTGCCCGGGAGTGGTTGGCTCGCCGCTTTGGTTGGCATCCCAATTGCACCTTTTGACCGATGCGCCCGGTGGGCCGAGGCGTGTACGCTGGTGGGATGAACGCCCCGCCCCTCGCCCCGGTGTTCGCACGGCTCCGCCTCGCCCTGCACCTGGTCGTCGCCGGTCTGGTGGCGTTCGTCGTCGTCCGGGAGTGGATGCAGCCGGATCGCGGCACGGTCGCGGCGATCGCGCTCGCGCTGGCGTTCCTCGGCACGTACGCGCTCGGCGCCCTCCGCCCGGGGCGGCTCGCCGGCGCCCGGGGAGGCCTGGTCGTCGCGTGGCTTGTGCTGCTGACCGCGGAGGCGCTCGCGCTCGGCGCCCTCAACCCCGACGCCGCGTACCTGGTGTTCCCGCTGTTCGTCCTGTACCTGCACCTGCTGCCGGACTGGTGGGGCGTGGCGGCGGTGGTCGGCTGCGCGTGGCTCGCCATCATGACGTTCGTGGTCGCGGGTCAACTCTCCGCCGGCGGCGTCGTCGGCCCCCTGGTCGCCGCCGTCGCGGCGATCGCGTTCGGGTTGGGGTACCGGGCGCTGTACCGGGAAACGCAGGAACGCCAGCGCCTGATCGACGCGCTGCTGGCGACCCGCGCGGAGTTGGCCGAGAAGGAGCGCGAAGCCGGCATGCTCGCCGAGCGGGCCCGCCTCGCCCGCGAAATCCACGACACGGTCGCCCAGGGGCTGGCCAGCATCCAGTTGCTGCTGCACGCTGCGGAACGCGCGGACGACGGGCGCCCGGGGATCGAGCACGTCCGCCTGGCGCGCGAAACCGCCGCCCTCAACCTGGAGGAAACCCGACGCTTCATCCGCGCCCTGACCCCGACTGCGCTGGCCGACCAGGGTCTGGTCGGCGCGCTGGCGCGGCTGGCCGAGGCGACGGCGCGCGCCGCCGCCGCCAGCGGAACCGGCGCACCGGCGGTCGCATTCCGCTCCAGCGGCGACGTGCTGCCGCTGCCGACGGCGATCGAGACGGCCCTTTTGCGCGTCGCTCAAGGCGCCTTGGCCAACGCCACCCAGCACGCCGGCGCGGCCCGCGTCACGGTGACGCTCACTTACATGGAGGATGCGGTGAGCCTCGACATCGTCGACGACGGCGCCGGCTTCGACCCGGAGGGGCTTTCGACCGGCGGCGGCGGCCGATCGTTCGGCTTGGCCACGATGCGCGAGCGGGTCGAGCGGCTGGGCGGCCTGTTTGCCCTGGAATCCGCGCCCGGCTCGGGAACCGCCGTCGCCGTCACGTTCGAGATGACCCCATGATCCGACTCCTCCTCGCCGACGACCATCCTGTCGTCCGGGCGGGCCTGAAGGCGCTCTTCGCGCCCGAACCCGACATCGAGATCGTGGCCGACCACGGGACGGCCGCCGAGGCCGTTGCCGCAGCGGAGCGCGACGCCATCGACGTCGTGCTCATGGACCTGCAATTCGCGAGCGCCATGCAGGGCGTGGAGGCGACCAGGCTGCTGCGCGGGCTCGCGGACCCGCCGGCGGTGCTGATCCTCACCAATTACGAAACCGACGCGGACATCCTGGGGGCGATCGAGGCCGGCGCGAGCGGCTACCTCCTGAAGGATTCGCCGCCCGAGGAAATCCTTGCCGCGGTACGGGCGGCGGCGACGGGACAATCGGCGCTCGCCCCGGCCGTGGCGACGCGGCTCATGTCGCACGTGCGCACGGCCAACCGCCAGCTCACGCGGCGCGAGGTCGAGGTGCTGTCCCTGGCGGCCGACGGGCAATCCAACCAGGAGATCGGCCGCGCGCTGTTCCTGAGCGAAGCCACGGTCAAGAGCCACATGGCGCGCATCTTCTCCAAACTCGACGTGACCTCGCGGACGGCCGCCATCGCGCGGGCGCGGGAAAGCGGCGTCATCCGGTAGGAGCCGATGGGCCACTCCCCGCCACGCCCGGCCGTTTCCGGCGGCCTCCGAATCGGGTCGCCCCGCTGCGCCGACGGGCGCGGTGCAACCGGACGCCCGTGGGGTCCCGTGCATCGTCGGCGGTCGGGACAACGGTGCGTGGTACCCTCGCTTTGCCCCGCCCGTTGCTTGCCCGCGTCGCATGCTCGCCCGGGACCGCCAATCGATGCCCGTTCGCCTGCTCTCCGAAGACACCATCGGCAAGATCGCCGCCGGCGAGGTGGTCGAACGCCCGGTTTCCGCCGTCAAGGAGTTGCTGGAGAACGCGCTCGACGCCGGCGCTACCCGGATCAGGGTGGCGGTGCGCGCGGGCGGCGCCGGCCTGATCGAGGTCTCCGACGACGGCGGCGGCATCGCCCCGGACGACCTGCCGCTGGCCATCCGCCGCCACGCGACCTCCAAACTGGCGGCCTTCGAGGATCTCGACGACCTCGCCACCCTCGGGTTCCGCGGCGAGGCGCTGCCATCCATTGCTGCGGTCAGCGACCTGACGATCAAGTCGCGCCCGGCGGGTCTTTCCCACGGCACGACGATCCGGGTGGCGTTCGGCGAGGTCGTCCCGCCCTCCCCCGCCGCCGCGCCGCCGGGCACCACGGTGACGGTGCGCGACCTGTTCGCCAACGTGCCGGCCCGCAAGAAGTTCCTACGCCAGCCCGGCACCGAAACCGGCTACATCGCCCGTGCCGTCGCCGCCTACGCGGCAGCGTGGCCCGGCGTCGCCTTCGAGTTCGTGAGCGACGACCGGCGATCCTTCACCACCACCGGCTCCGGCGACCCCGTCGCCGCCGCGCTGGAAATCTGGGGTCCCGAGGTCGGCAACGCGGCGCTCCGGCTGGAACCGCTGGAGGAGAGCGCGGCGGTGCCCGGCGTTTCCGTCAGTGGCTGGGTCGGCGCGCCGACCGTCACCCGCTCCCACCGGCAGGGCATCGTGCTGTTCGTCAACGGTCGTTGGGTGCAGAACCGGGCGCTCGCCTTCGCGCTGGAAGAGGCGTACCACTCCTTGCTGATGGTCGGGCGCCACCCCGTCGCCTGCGCGCACATCACGCTCGACCCGGCGCTGGTGGACGTCAACGTCCACCCGACCAAGGCCGAGGTCAAGTTCGCCGACGAGCGCGCCGCCTGCCGCGCCCTGTCCCGCGCCACCCACGCCGCGCTGGCGCGGGGACCGCGCGCCGAGTTGCCGCCGATCCGCTTCGAACCGCCGGCGTTCTCGCCCGAGCGCGCCGAGCAGCGGGCGTTCGCCGCGGTTCCGATCCCGGAGCAGCCGGCGTCCCCGCTCCCGCGCGAGGAGGAACCAGTGCCGCCCGGTATCGACCGCCACGCCTCCGGCGTCCCGGTCCTGCGCGTGCTGGGGCAAGTTGGCGCGTCGTTCATCATCGCCGAAGGGCCGGACGGCATGTACCTGATCGACCAGCACGCCGCCCACGAGCGGGTGATGTACGAAAAGATCCTCGGTCAACTCAAGGGCCGCGCGGCCGTCCGCCAGCCCATGCTCGACCCGCTGGTGGTGGACCTTTCGCCGGAGGAGATGGCCGCCTTCGAGAAATCGCGCGACGAACTCGCCGAGATCGGGTTCGAGATCGAGCCGTTCGCCGCGCAGGCGGTCGCCGTCCGCGCCGTTCCGGCCCTCGTGCAGCGGGTGGACGTGGCCGAGCGCCTGCGGCTGATCCTGCGGGAACTCGCCGAGGGCGGCATGGGCGAGAGTTGGCTGGACGCCGTGGCGATCTCCACCGCCTGCCACACCAGCATCCGGGCCGGCCAGGCGCTCTCCCTCGCCGAGATGCGCGAACTCGTCTCCGACCTCGAACGGTCCTCCCAGCCCCGCGCCTGCGGCCACGGCCGCCCGACGATGCTGCACATGACCCGCGGCGAACTCGAACGGCAGTTCAAACGATAGGGCCGAGGGCCGAGGGCCGAGGGCCGAGGGCCGAGGGCCGAGAAATGGTAGGCCGGCACGTTGACTTATGCTCGCCGACCCGCCGACGTGCCGACTCCGTCACTCGGCACTCAACAAGATGGGAACGCCATGCCGCCAAAACCGATCCGTTTTGCCGCCGAGCGGGAGATCGCCGCGCCGCCGGAGCGGGTGTACGCGATCCTCGCGGACTACCGTGAGGGGCACCCGAGCATCCTGCCGCCGGCGATCTCCGACCTGCGGGTGATCGAGGGCGGGCAGGGCGCGGGAACGGTCGCCACCGTCACGATCACGCTCGCCGGGCGGGCGACGCCAGCGACCCTGCGGGTGACGGAGCCGGAGCCGGGGCGGCTGTTGCGGGAAACCTACGACGAGAGCGGCGGGGTCACCGACTTCGTCATCGATCCCGTGCCCGGCGGCTGCCGCGTCCGCATCGACAGCACCCTTCCGGCCGCGCCCGGCCCGCGCGGCTTCATCGAGCGGTTCCTCACCCCGCGCCTGCTCCTGCCCGCCTACCGCGACGAACTGTCCCGCCTCGACCGGGCAGCGACGGCGGGCTGACGTGGGACGTGCGGCATGGCATGGCAACCGCCTGCTCCCGCCCGCATCCCGGTCAACCCGGTCATCCCAGGCGCACCCAACCGGTCATCCCGTTTTTACCCAACCCGTCATCACCGGCGCACCCCGCCCGTCATCCCGAGCCTGTCGAGGGATCTCGTTTCAGCGCAACGACAAGATCCCTCGACAGGCTCGGGACGACGGGCAGGGTGGAGCCCCGGGTTCGCCGCGGCACTCCGCCCCGGCACTCGGCACGTCGCCCCCGTACTCACCGTCCCGGCACTCGGCACTCGCCACTCGCCACTCGCCACTCGTTTCTCCCACGGCCGCACGATGCACGCACTAAACTTGTCCGCATGGACGAGGCGCGGCAGCAGCGAGGCCAGGGCGAGCGTCGCGCGGACAGGGACCGGTCCGGGCGGCGCGCCGTGCGGGCGCGTCACCTGTTCGACCAGGTGCGGGACATCCTCCTCGTCGTCCGGCCGGACGGCGCGATCGTCGATGCCAACGGCGCGGCCGAACGCGCGTACGGCTACACGCGGGAGGACCTGGTCGAGCGCACCATCGCCGACATCCGCGACCCGGCCACGCTGCCCGATTTGCCCGGAGACCTGAAGCGCGCCCTCGACGACGGCGCGTTCTTCTCCACCCGCCACCGGCGGCGGGACGGCAGCACCTTCCCGGTCGAGGTCAATTCCAGCGTCGCCAGCGTCCACGGCGACCGCCTCATCCTCAGCGTCATCCGCGACGTGTCCGAGCGGGAAGCGGCGGCGAACGCCCTCCACGAGCGGGAAGAGCGTCTGCGGCTGGCCGCCGAGGTCGCCGGCCTCGGCACCTGGCGCATCGACGTGGAGGCAGGCGTCGTCCACCTCGACGACCGGATGGGCCGCATGTGGGGCGAGCCCGGCGCGGCATCGCTTCAGGCCGTGGACGTATTCGCGCGCATCCACCCGGACGACCGCGACCGCGTTGCCGCCACGCTCGCAACGGCATCCGAACCGGGGTCGGACGGCCACTACGCCATCGAGTTCCGCATCCTCCTGCCGGCAGGGGACGAGCGCACGTTCGCCGCCAACGGCCTGTTCCGCTTCGCGCCGGACGGCGAAGCACGGGACGCCATCGGCGCGGCGCTCGACCTGACCGAGCGCAGGCGGGCGCTCGACGACCTGCGGCTGCGCGCCAGCCTGCTGGACCACGCCTGGGACGCCATCCACGCCTGGACGTGGGACGGGGCGGTCGTCTACTGGAACCGCGGCGCGGAACGTCTCTATGGAATCCCGGAGGCGAACGCGCTCGGCCGCAACTGCCACGACTTGCTACGGACCGAACACCCGCAGGGGTGGCCCGCCTTCCTCGGCGCGCTGGCGCGCGCCGGCGCGCGGGAGGACGAGTTGGTCCAGTACGACGCCGCCGGCCAGCGCCTCGTGGTCGAAACCCGGCACCAGCTCGTCGAACAGGACGGCCGCCGGCTGGTGCTGGCGGCCAGCCGCGACGTCACCGGCCGCGTCGAGGCCGAAGCCCGCGCCCGCACCCTCGCCGAGCGCTTCGCCGCCGCCGAAACCGGCTCCGGCGGCTTCATCTACGATGCCGACATCGCCACCGGCCGGATGTGGCGCAGCGCCGCCTTCGAGCGAATAACGGGCTACGAACCGACCCCGGAGAACGCCACCCGCGCCTGGTGGTTCTCGCTGGTCCATCCCGACGACGCCGACCCGCGGTTCGCGCCCGGCACGCCGCCGGAGCCGACCGAGGACTTCTACGACGACGAATACCGCCTGCGCCACCGCGACGGCGGTTGGATCTGGATCTGGGACCGCGGCGCCGTCGTCCGCGACGACGCGGGCAGGGCGGCGCGGCTCGTCGGCAGCGCGGTGGACATCACCGCCCGCAAGGCGGGCGAAGAAGCCCTGCGCGCCAGCGAATCCCGGCTGCGCCAACTGGCGGACGCGATGCCGCAGATCGTCTGGGTCAGCACCGCCGACGGCGCGACGATCGAATACCTGAACCGGCGCTGGACCGAATACACCGGACTGGCGACCACCAGCGATCCCGATACGTCGCAGCCCATCCACCCCGACGACCGGGAGCGGGTTGCCGCGCGCTGGGCGGAGGCCCTCGCCGCAGGCATCCCGTTCGAGGACGAACTGCGCATGCGCGGCGCGGACGGCGAGCACCGCTGGTTCCTCTCCCGCTGCGTCCCTGTGCGCGACGAATCCGGTGCGGTCGTCCGCTGGTTCGGCACCTCGACCGACATCGAGGAGGTCCACCAACTCGCCGCCGAGCGCGACACGTTCCTCGCGGCGGTCGCCCACGACATGAAGACGCCGCTGACGGCGGTGCGCGGGCAAGCGCAACTCCTCCAGCGGCGGCTCCAGCGGCACGGCACGATTGACCCGGAGCAGATCGACCGGGCGCTGAACGCCATTATCGAGGCTGGCGACCGGGCCGCCGCGCTGATCGACGAGATGGTGGACACCGCCCGCCTCGGCGCTGGCACGTCGCTGGAGTTGCGCCCGGAGCCGACCGACCTCGTCGCGCTGGCCCGAACCGCCGCGGCGGACGGTCAGCGCACGACCGAGCGCCACCAGATCGCGGTGGAAACGCCCCACGCCGAACTGGTCGCCATGGCCGACGGCTCACGGTTGGGCCGGGTGCTCGGCAACCTGCTCGAAAACGCGATCAAGTACAGCCCCGACGGAGGCAGGATCGAGATCCGGGTGGAGCGCGAGGACGGCCCGGTCGCCCTGATCGCGGTCGAGGATCAGGGGATGGGCATCCCCGCCGGCGACATCGAGCGCATCTTCGAGCGGTTCCGGCGCGGCGGCAACGTGGCCGGGCGCATCTCCGGCGCGGGCATCGGCCTTTCTGGCGCTCGCCAGATCGCCGAGGCGCACGGCGGCTCCCTTACCGCCCGCAGCGTCGAGGGGCAGGGCAGCACGTTCCTGCTGCGCCTGCCGCTTTCCGCACCGACTCCCGTTGGGGGCGCCTGATCTCGCCACTGCCGACGGTCACAGCGCAATTCCGCCGCCGCATCGGTCGATCTGGCCGTGATGGCTGCCCACCCGGAGACGATGGCGATTGCCAAATTGATCCGGCCACCGGCCGCGCCCGTCCGGACTTGATACGGAGTTCGGTTGATCGGTACCGCCCCCCGTTCGTCGTTCGTAGGGGAGGGCCCGGCGCCCTCTCGTGCCCGGAGCCGCGTACGGACGCGGGAGGGCGCCGGGCCCTCCCCTACGAACCCGTGGCCTCGCGGACGGGCAAACGGGTGCGAACATCCGGATTCCGTATGAAACCCCGAGCAACGCCAACGAAGTCCCTCCGGGGATTCGTTGGCGTTGCCGCATCGTCCGTCGGTCTCAACCCCGGAGGGGTTTCGTTCCCGTAGCCAGGGGGTTCAACCCCGGGCGAGCGTCGCCCGTGGCCGCATCAGTTTCGCAACCGCCATCGACCACGGGCGTGGGTGGACGATAGCCGCATTCACTGGGCAACCGCCGACATGCCCGGGCGTCCCTCCATGCCGATACCCGCAACCTCCACGTGCCCCGCATCGTCACCGCACGCAACCCGGTCAGGCCACCGGGCCGGTTCCATCCCTGCACTGGTACCATTCCCGCCCGCCGGTCAGGGCCGCACCGGGGCGGCGTCGGCCAACCCGGTTTCATCGCGGAGCCACCGTGTCCTCCCCTCGCCTCGTTCGCCAGCAGCCGCCGGTCAACGAACCGCACGACGCATCCGGGTCCCAGGCCGGGCAGGGCGGCCGGGACGGTCGCGCCGGTTGGACCGTCGTCATCGCCCTGACCTTCATCCTGATGGTCGCGTCCGGCGCGCGGTTCCTCTTCGGGGTGGTGCTCAAGCCGGTGTCCGAGCAGTTCGGCTGGGACCGCGCCGCGATGTCGGGCGCGGTCATGCTGGGCATGGTCTGCCTCTCGATCGTGCAACCGCTCGTCGGGTTCGCCATCGACCGGGTCGGCCCGAAGCGCATCATTGTCGTCGGCTGCGTGCTGCTCGGGCTGGCGCTATTCCCGCTCTCGCTCGCCCACGAGTTGTGGCAGGTCTACCTGTTCTGGGGCGTGCTCGCCTCGGTCGGGTTGGCCGCTACCTCGCCGGTCAACGCGACGGCGTTCGTTTCGCGTTGGTTCGACCGCAAGCGGGCGCTGGCGATGTCGGTCGCCACCTCCGGGTCGGCGTTCGGCCAACTGCTGATCGTGCCCGCGGCCACCTGGGTCCTGACGCTGACCGACTGGGCCAGCACCTACCGCATCCTCGCCATCGTGCTGCTGGCGGGCATGGCCCCGCTCTCGCTGCTCTTGCTGCGCGACGGCCCGCCCGGCAGCCTGCCGGTGGCGAAGCAACCGGCGTCGGCCGGGGTCGGCGTGCGCGAGGCGCTGCGCTGCCCGGCGTTCTGGCTGATGGCCTTCGGCTTCGTCGTCTGCGGCTGGACGATGGCCTTCCCCAACGTCCACTTCCTGGCCTACGCCGACGACATGGGGATGAGCGTCCTCCACGCCGCCAACGCCATCTCCATCACCGCCGTCTTCTCCATCGGCGGCAGCCTGCTGCTCGGCATCGCCGCCGACCGCCACCGGCGCACCTCCGTGCTGGCGCTGGTCTACGCGCTGCGTGGCCTCGCCTTCGTGCTGCTGGCGCTGCTGCCGGTCGGCAACCTCGTCTTCCTCTACGCCGTCGTCCTCGGCATCTCGTGGACGGCGACCACGCCGCTCACCGCCGCGCTCGCCGCCGACCGCTATGGTCCTCGTCACCTCGGCGCGATCTTCGGGGCGATGTTCACCTTCATGAACCTCGGCTTCGGCGTCGGCTCCCTCGCCGACGGCGTCCTCTTCGAAATGACCGGTTCCTACACCCTCTCGCTGTGGGTCAACGTGCTGATGGGCGCGCTGGCCACCGTCGCCATCCTGCTCGTCGAGCGCGCCCCGCAACTCCGGCCGGAGGGCATGGCCGGCGCATCGCCGCTGCCCTCGCCGGCCGCGGATTGAGCCCGGCGGCGTCGATGGCGTATTCACGCTCCCCGGAAGGCGATTCATACGATGGGCGGGCTCGGCTACCCGGAAATCCTCTTCTGGTTCGTGGCGGCGTTCTATTGCGTCATCCCACTGAGCACGATCGTGCTGGCGGTGCTGTGGCTTCGCCAGAAAAAGCGCGCCGATGTGCTGGAAGCGGCGTTGCGGCAAGCCGGGTGGAACGTCCATCCGCCGTCGTCGTGGGCCGCGGGCACGCCGACGGTGACGCCGCCGGGAACAGACGATCCACCGCGGCGGTGAGCGACGCCGCATCCGCGCCGTCGTCGATGCGCTGGCCGGTCAGCGGCTCCGAGGGTGACGCATGAACAGGGATTCAAAGATTGGCCTGCTCCAGTTGGCGCTCGCGCTGACGACGTTGATCCACGCCGCGCTCGCACTCTGGATAGCCCGGGATGCCCGCCGCGCCGATCGTCCGGCCATGCCGTGGGCACTCGCCACCCTGGCCGGCGGCCTGTTCGCGGTCATCGCCTACAAGCGCCAGCGCGGTTCATAATGCGATCGAGCCGCCGCCCCGCCAATCCGGGGCAGCGGCTCCGGTGACTACCCGTCTTCGCGGCGCGGGAACGTCCCCTGCCCGTTGCCGGCGAAGTAGTCGAGTTGGACCGCGTTCGCCTTCCCGTCTGGCCCGATGACGAAGGTCGCCCCGGTCAGCGGCGCGGGCGGTTCGAGATCGACTTCGTAGGTGAAGACATCCCGCTCGAAGTGCGTGAGCGGGAACGACCGTGGCTCCGGCCCCAGTTTCAGCACCAGCCCGTCGCCCTCGACGGCTACCTCCACCGAACCGGCGTAGGCGTTCTCGTACACCCCGGCGTAGGCCTCGGCCGGAAGCGCCGGCGACGGCGATGCCGGCAGGTCCTCGTAGGCCGCGCCGCCGGCGGCAAACCCGCCGAGGATCGACTCGTAGAGTGGGTTCCAGGCGGCGATCCAGTCGCGACTCGGGCTGCCGGTGCGGACGATGTCGAAGAACGCCGCCGCGAGGCCGTCCGGCGCTCCGGTCGGGAACGCGTTGGTCAGCACCACGATCCCCAGGTCTTCGCTCGGGGACAGGCTGGCGAGCGTGCGGGCGCCGTAGGTGAAGGCCCCGGCGTGGCTCAACTGCGTCCGTCCGTCCGGGTAGTCGATGCCCCAGCCGTAGCCGTAGAAACTCGGGCCGCCGGTCATCGGGTTGGTGCCCCGGCTCATGCGCGGGGTGTGCGCCTCGTCCAGCGCCGCCGCCGGGATCAGGTCGGCCCCGTCGAACGTCCCGTCGGCCAGCAGCAGCCGCAGCCACTGCGCCAGGTCGTTGGCGCTGGAACTGACGCCGCCGGCCGGCGACTGCGCGTCGGGATCGAACGGGAACCGCGGCTCCCACGCGCCGTCGATGCGGACGTGGAGGGCGGCCCGGTTCTCCGCCGCCTCGTAATCTGCGTAGCGCGAACTCGTGTTCGTCATGCCCAGCGGCGCGTACAGCAGCGCCTCGGAGGCGTCCTCCCACGACATGCCGGCCGCCGCGGCGGCGGCCATCGCGCCGGTGGTCATCCCCTTGTTGCTGTAGGCGTAGGTCGAGCGCGGGCTGCTCGCCAGGTCCAGGTAGCGCAGCCGCTCCAGGATCTCCTCGCGTCCGTAGCCGACCCGCTCCAGGTCGCCGCCCGCGTCGCCGCCAAGGCCGGAACGGTGCGCGTAGAAGTCCCCGATGGTCAGTTCCTGCGTCGCCCACGGGTCCGACAATTCGAACCCCGGCAGGTGGGCGGAGACCCGGTCGTCCCACGTGGCCGCGCCGGAGCCGACGATCGCAGAGATCACCGTCGAACCGACCGGCTTGGAGAGCGACGCCAACTGGAACACGGTATCGGCATCGACATCCCCGCCGTCGGCGGTGGAGCGCACGCCGAACCCCTGCGCCAGCAGCACCTCGTCCTGGAAAACCACGGCCAGCGAAAGCCCGGGGACGCCGCCAGACGCGACCGCCTCCTCGGCCATCGCGACGATCTGGGGCAGGGCGGCTTCGACCGCCGCCCGGTCGATCCCGCCGCCTTCACCGGCGACGGGCGTCGCCTCCTGCGCCCGCACGCGCGCCGCCGCCGGCAGCGCGGCGGCCAACCCGAGGCCGCCGCCGACCAGCGCCGCCCGGCGGGAGAGCCGGACCGCTCCCGCCGGGCGTTCCCGGCGCGCCATTCCATCGCCCATGGTTGCCTCCAACGTTGGGCCAAGCCGGCTGAAACGGCCACGGTCGGCCGTGATCCAACCCGATCGGCATCGATGCCCGCGGATCATGACAGTTTTCAATGAATGCACCATGAATGGACCCAACGCGCTTGTTCTTCTGCGCCTTGCCGGGCTCGAACGCCATCCGGCACGCGAACCTTCGCCGCCGTGGTTCCGGCGGCGGCACGACGGGCGGTCGAACCTTGCCCCTCCTCCCATGCTGGCGTATCCTCACGCGAACGCCCAACGGGCGGGACGGGCCGCGCTGCGCCTTGTCGCGGACGGCGGTCAGGTCGAAACGGACCCCAGGAAACGGACGGACGGCATGCCCGCGATGCGCGAGTTCTTCGGACGCCGCGGCAAGTTCCGCCCGCAAACCCCGGACGACGACCGCTCCGAATCGTCGATCCCCGACGACCTGTGGACCAAGTGCCCAGGCTGCGGCGAACTCATCTACACCCGCGAACTGGACCGCAACGCGCGCGTGTGCCCCAAGTGCGACCACCACTTCCGGCTGCGCGCCCGCCAGCGGATCGACCTGCTGGCCGACCCCGGCTCGTTCACCGAGTGGGACGCCGGGGTGCGGCCCGAGGACCCGCTGGGCTTCGTGGACGGCTCGGGATCGTACGCCGAGAAACTGGCGAAGACGGCGGGCCGGGCCGACGAACCCGAGGCGCTCATCACCGGCGCGGCCACCATCGAGGGCCACCCGGTCGCGCTCGCGGTCGCCGATTTCGACTTCCTCGGCGCGAGCATGGGCTCGGTCTTCGGCGAAAAACTGGTCCGTGCCATCGAGCGCGCCGAAGAGCGCGGGATGCCGGTGCTGACCGTCTCCGCGTCCGGCGGCGCGCGCATGCACGAGGGCCTGTTCTCCCTGATGCAGATGGCGAAGACCGTCTCCGCGTTCGCCCGGCTCGGGCGCGCCGGCCAACCCCACGTCGCCTTGCTGACCGATCCCTGTTACGGCGGCGTCACCGCCTCGTACGCGACGGTGGCCGACGTCATCGTGGCCGAACCGAAGGCACTGATCGGTTTCGCCGGCCCGCGCGTGATCGAGCAGATCACCAAGACGAAACTGCCCGAAGGCTTTCAGACGGCCGAGTTCCTGCTCGACCACGGGATGATCGACCTGATCGTTTCCCGCGAGGAGCTGCGCGCCACGCTGGCGACCCTCCTCGGCCACTACCGCCGGGCGCCGCGTGCCGCCGAAGCGCGCGTCCCCGTCGGCGCCGGAGCCGACCACCCATGACGGATGCCCCGGAGATCGCCGCGCCGAGCGCGTGGGACCGCGTCAGGCTCGCCCGCCACCCGGAGCGGCCCCACGCGCTCGACTACCTGCGCGAACTGACGACCGACTTCGTGGAACTGCACGGCGACCGCGCCTTCGGCGACGACCAGGCGCTGGTCGGCGGACTCGCCCGCTTCGACGGCCAGACCGTGGTCGTGCTCGGCCACCAGAAGGGCGAGAACACGAAGGAGAACATCGCCCGCAACTTCGGCATGGCCCGGCCGGAGGGGTACCGCAAGGCCGAACGGCTGCTGCGCCACGCCGGCAAGTTCGGCTTCCCGGTGCTCGCCTTCATCGACACGCCGGGCGCGGAACCGGGCATCGGCTCCGAAGAGCGCGGGCAGGCGTCCGCCATCGCCGAGAGCCTGCTGGCGATGGCCGACCTGCCGACGCCCAGCGTCGCCATCGTCATCGGCGAAGGTGGCTCCGGCGGCGCGCTCGCCATCGGCGTCGCCGACCGCATCCTGATGCTGGAAAACGCGATCTACGCCGTGGCATCCCCCGAAGCCTGCGCGGCGATTCTCTGGAAGGACGCCGGCCGCGCCGCCGAAGCCGCCGAGACGATGCGCATCACCGCGCCGGACCTGCACGGCCTCGGCTTGATCGACGAGGTCGTGCCCGAGCCCATCCCCGCCCACGAGCAGCCGAAGGCGACGATCGCCGCGGCGGGAGAAGCCGTCGCCCGCCACCTGCGCGACCTGCTCACCACCTACCCAGGCGACGACCCCGGCGCGTCCGACCGTCTCTGCGAGGACCGCTACCGCAAGTTCCGCCGCATCGGCGCCTGGCGCGAGGAATCCGCCGCCAGCATCGGCCTGTCCAACGGCGCGGGCGGGATGCCGTAGCGCCGGCCCCGGAACCCGACCGGGCGATCGGGCGTGCCACAAGCACGGGGATGATGCGGTTGCCTTGTCGATCTGGACACCCGTCACGCCCGCCCCGCCGATGCCCGGACTATTTTGGCAAACGCCATAATCCCCGGGCTACGGGAACGAAACCCCTCCGGGGTTGAGAACGAACGGCATCCGAATCAAATAGGCAACCGCCATCAACCCCGGGCGTCTCCGTGGCCGCTGCCCGGATCAAGAAAGCATCCCCCAAAATCGCGCCCGCTCCTCCGCTGCCCGCGCCAGCCTGGTGTCCGAATCAAGAAGCGGCCGCCGCCAGCACCGGGCATGCGTAGCCGCATGAGTGCCTGCCTACGTCACAACCCCAGGTCCATCTCGAATTGCCGCCCGCTCTCGCACCAGCCGAGGCGGGTGAGCGCATCATCGACCGGGCTGCCCTCCGGTTCGTTGATCAGCCGCAACGTCTGGCCCGGTTGCGAGGCGGCGACCGCCGCCAGCACCGGCGCGAGCGCCTCGGCCGCCGCGTGGCCGGTGTCGGATGTGCCGGTATCGACGATTCGCGCCGCGCCGTCCAGACCCGGCTGGTAGAGGAGGGCAGCGCGAAGGGCTCCCGGATCACCGACGCCGACCCCGCGCAGGTCCTCCATCGCCGCCAGCGACGCCGCCTCGCGCTGCCACGACAGCGGAACCGGGTGCAGCCGGTCGAACTCGCGCAGGATCTGGCCCGGATCGATCGCATGGGCCGTCGGCGCGCCGGCCGCCGGGCTTGGCGCCTGCCCGTCCAGCAGCCGCAATTCCCGCGTCCTGCGAAACCCGCCGCGCTCGTACAGGGCGATCGCCGGCGCGTTCTGGGTCAGCACCTCGAGCTGGAGTTTGCGCAGCCCGATCCCGCGCGCCGCCGCGACGACCTCGGCGAGCAACCGGTGGCCGAGCCCGCGCCCGCGGTGCTCCGGCGCGAGCCCGAATCCTCCCACCCAGCCGCGATCGCCGCGCACCCCGAGCACGGCAAGCCCAACGGTCTGCCCGTCGTCGTCCAGCCACAGGGGCGACGCCGCGAGGTCGATGGCGAAATTGCGCGCGTGCCGCTCGGCCCACGCCGCATCGACGGCAACGGGGATCGCGTAGCCTTGGTAGACGCGGTTGAACGCGGCCGCGATCCCCGCCGCGTCCAGATCGGAAAGCGTCGTGCGTCGCATCGGTCGTCTCTCGCAACGTGCAAACGGGGCCGTCGCGGACCCGGCCCGCAATGACCGGGCTAACCGGGAAAGCACCCTGAAGGGCGCTCCGAAGGCGTGGCCTCGTCAGGGCGCTTTAGCGTCCTTTCCGTTCTCAGCCCGGTCCTTTAGGGCCGGGACCGCCGCCGGGTCCGCGCCGGGCTTCGCCGCGACCCCCCCGCATCCGCGCCGCGCCCCTGCCGCGTCCCCTACCCCTTCACCGCGCCCATCGTGAAGCCGGCGATGAAGCGGTCGAGGAAGGCGTTGTACAGCAGCGCCGTCGGGATCGCCACCAGCGCCGACGCCGCCATCAGCGACTGCCAGAAATACACGTCGCCCCGGATCAACTCCGTCGTCACGCCGATCGAGATCGTCTTTTGCGACGACGAGGTGACGAACGCCAGCGCGTACACGAATTCGTGCATCGTCAGCGCGAAGGAAAAGACGACCACCGTCAGCAGCCCCGGCACCGAGATCGGCAGCACCGTCCGCCAGATCGCGCCCAGCCGGGAGTAGCCGTCGATCATCGCCTGCTCCTCGATGTCCCACGGGATCGACTTGAAGAACCCCATGAGCAGCCACGTGCAGAACGGGATCGTGAACGTCGGGTAAACCACCACCAGCGACCAGATCGTGTTCCGCAACCCGAGTTCCGCCACCACCCGCGACAAGGGGATGAACAGCAGCGTGGGCGGCACGAGGTAGACGAGGAAGATCGCGATGCCGAGTCCCTCGCCCCAGCGCCCGGCCAGCCGGGTCAGGCTGTAGGCCGCCGGCACCGAGGCGACCAGCGTGATGATCACCACCAGCACCGCCACGATCAGGGTGTTGCGGACGAACGCGACGTACTCCGTCTGGTCGAGCAGCAGCCGGATGTTGGCCAGCGTCGGCGGCTCGTTGAACAGGAACGGGTTGAGGTTCGGGTTGTAGAGGTCGGTGTTCTGCTTGAAGATCGTCAGGATCATCCAGGCGAAGGGCAGCGCCGCGAACAGCGCGAAGAACGTCGCCGCTGCGTAGAGCGCAACCCGCCCGCCGATGCGGGCCCGGCGCGCCCGCCGCTCCTCGGCCGCGACATCGACGCTCGCCGGGTCCGGCGGCCGGTAGACGGGCGCGGCCATCAGTTGGTCTCCGTGCGCCGGGCCAGGCGCAGCATCATCGCGGCGACGCCCACCAGCACCGGGAACAGGAACAGCGCGATCGCCGCGCCCTGCCCGAGGCTGCCGCCGTCGATCCCCTTGAAGTAGGCCCAACTCGCCAGCACCTGCGTCGAGTCGATCGGCCCGCCGCGGGTGAGGATGAAGACCACCGTCAGGTCGGTGAAGGTGAAGACGATGCCGTACAGCACCGCCACCGCCATGATCGGCAGCAGCAACGGGATGCGGATGTAGAACAACTGGCGGAAGAACCCCGCGCCGTCCACGTTGGCGGCGTCCTTGATGTCCTGCGGAATGCTCGTCAGCCCGGCCAGCAGGATCACCGTCGCCAGCGGCAGGATGCGCCAGACGTGGACCGTGATCACCGCCGCCTTGGCGAGGTCCGGCTGGGCCAGCCAGAGCGCGTTGGTGCCCTGCCAGCGCTGCCCCAGCGGCGAATCCATCCCCAGCAACCCGACCTGCCGCAGGATGTAGTCGATCGGACTGTAGACGTTGTCCAGCGTCCACAGCCAACCGAGCACGCCGAGCGCGATCGGCGTCGTCCATGGCAGCAGCACCAGGAAGCGGACCAACCGCTTTCCCTTGAAGTCTGCCGACAGCACCAGCGCCAGCACGTTCGCCAGCAGGATCACCAGCGCCTGCGAGATGATCGTGAACACCAGCGTGTTGCGCAGTGCCTGCCGGAAGGTCGCGTTGTTGATGGCGTCGCTGAAGTTGCGCAGGCCGACGAAATCGATGCTCTGGTCGCCCACCGTCACGTCGCTGACGCTGTACATCAGCGCCAGCGCCAGCGGCACCCCCACCAGCGCGAGGATGTAGACGACGGCCGGCAGCAGCATCAGCGGGCCGAGCACGCCAGAGCGGTCCAGCAGGTACCGGCCCGGCCGGACCTCGGTCATCTCGGCGGCGGGCGCGCCGGCGGTCACGACGCGCCCCGGTCGCGGCGCAGCCCGGTCTCGGCGTCGAACCGCTTCAGGCGGCGGCGCTCGACCGCGAACTCCGCCGTCTGCCCCGGCTCGATCGGGACCGGGACCGTCGCCGGGAAGCGCGCCACCACGGTCGCCTCGCCGACTTCGCCGTAGAGCAGCCGCTCCGCACCGAGGTATTCCGTGCGGTGGACGTGGAACGGGAAGCGGACGACACCGTCGCCCTCCGCCGGCGCGGGATGGAAGTGCTCCGGCCGGAACCCGAGCAGTTCGCCTGCGGCCGGATCGGGCACCAGGTTCATCGGCGGCGAACCGACGAAGGTGGCCACGAAGGTGTCGGCCGGTTCGTCGTAGATCTCCTCCGGCGAAGCGAGTTGCCGCACCTTCCCCTGGTCCATCACCGCGATGCGGTCGCCCATGCCCATCGCCTCGACCTGGTCGTGGGTGACGTAGATCGTCGTCGTCGCCACCCGCCGCTGGAACTGCTGCAACTCGTCGCGGGCGGACGCGCGGCGCTGCGCGTCGAGGTTGGAAAGCGGTTCGTCGAGCAGGAAGACGTTCGGTTCGCGCACGAGCGCCCGCGCCAGCGCCACCCGCTGCCGCTGCCCGCCGGAGAGTTGGCGCGGCTTGCGGTCCAGCAGGTGGTCGATGCCGAGGATGCCGGAGGCCCAGGCGATGCGGTCCTCCTGCTGCGCCTTCGGCAGTTTGGCCGCCTTGAGCGGGAAGGCGATATTGTCGTGCACGCTCATGTGCGGGTAGAGCGCGTAACTCTGGAAGACCATCGCGATCTGGCGGGCGCGCGGCGGCAACTGCGTCACCACCCGGCCGCCGATCAGGATGTCGCCGCTGGTCGGCGGCTCCAGCCCGCCGATCATCCGCAGCAGCGTCGTCTTGCCGCAGCCGGACGGGCCGAGCAGCACGAGGAATTCGCCGTCGCGCGAAGCGAGGTCGATGCCATCGACGGCCGCCGCCCCGGCGCCGTCGAAGCGTTTGGTCAGGTCGCGGACTTCTACGGTAGCCATGGTTGCAAGGCGACAGGCGACAGGCGACCGGCGACAACGCGCGGGCGGCGAACGGCACACGCTGCGACGAACACACCGGTCGATGCCGCGATCCGCTGGCGCGTGCCTTGTCGCCTGTCGCCGGTCGCCTGTCGCCTCACCCCGCTACGCCCCTCCCCCCATCAGCCCTTCGGCGCGCCACTTGGCGAAGATCTCGTTGATCTCCTGCTCGGCCTGGGCGACCGAGTCGGCGGCGCTCTGCTGCCCCTGGGCGGCGCGGGCCATCATGTTCGGCAGGATCGGCAGGGCGAAGATCTCCCCCATCGCGGCGTTGGCCGGGCCCGGGTGGCCGAGGTTGGTCGTCCAGTCGTTGGCCGTCTCCAGCTCCGACAGTTTGTCGGCCGGCTCGGAGCCGAACGGATCGTCGGCCAGCCAGCTCGCGATGTCCGGCACCGTCGAGGGGAAGGACGGGAAGTTGTACAGCTCGCTTTGCTCGCAGGCGGCGGCGTAGTTGGCGACGAGGTGGAGCAGGAACTCCTTGGCGGTGTCGGCGTTCTGCGAGTGGTTAGGGATCATCGAGATGAAGACGGCGTGCCCGTGGGCCAGCGCGTTCTCCTCCCCGGCCGGACCGACGAGCGGGCGGCTGAAGAAGATGTCCGCGCCCGTTTCCGGCTGGTCCTTCTGCGCCGTCCGGTACGCCGAGATCGAGTTCAGGATGTAGGACGCGCGGCCCGCTACCAGCAACTGGTTGTTGCTGGCCGCGTTCCAGCCGAAGACCTCGGGCGTCATCGCCTGCTGGTAGAGCTGGGTCATGTACTCGACGGCGGCGATCGTCTCCGGCGAGTTGATGGTGACGTTCTCGTTCTCGTCCTGCACCGCCGCCCCGTATGCCCACAGCAGCGTCTGCGCCGCCATCCGGGAGTCGATCTCGTTCGACATCCCGAGACCCATCTGGACGCCCTGGTCGGCCTTGATCGCGGCGCCGCCGGTCAGCAACTCCTCCCAGGTCGTCGGCCCGGCTTCCAGCCCGGCCGCTTCCCACAGCGACCGCCGGTAGTTGCCGGGGTCGGGCGCGTAGCCGTGGCAGAAGCCGTAGTAGACGTTCGTGGTCGGGTTGTAGGAGTTGCGCACGGCCATCGGCAGCATGTCGCCGTGGCGGGCGGTCGCTTCCTCCACCAGGTCGGTCAGGTCCAGCACGCTTTTTTCGTACTGGGCCAGCGAGGCGATGTGCTCGACGATGTCGTGACCTTCGCCGGCGCTGATCTCGGCGGCGATGGCGGCCGGCACGTCGGCGGTGTTGATGTGATCGACGCTGGTCGTGACCCCGTTGGCCTCGCCCCACTCGGCGACGAAGGCGTCGAACCAAACATCGTGCAGCGGCACGAAGTGGCTCCACATCAGGATCGAGAGGTTGGTGCCGCTGATGTCGCGCGTCGTCGGCGTCTGCCGCAGCGTCACCGCCCCGGCGCCGGTGCGGCCGAACGGCGTCGCCGCGGCGATCAGGGCCGACGCCCCGGCGCCGCCGAGCAGGCGCCGGCGGCTGGCCGGCCGGGTCAAGATCGAGCGCAGGCGGTCGTCGCGCATGACCTCGCTCCTTTGTCATCCGTCGTCGGACGTTCCCGAGGCGCCGTCGCCCGGGGAGCGGCACTCAACCACCGCCGGCCGGGTCTGTCAACCCTTTGGCGAACGCCAATGCACCGGCGCACGCCTCCGAAGCCAGGTGCGGCAACGTAGGGCGTCGGATTTCACCGCCGCGATTCCGTGCCCGAGCCGGCACGAGTCGAGCGTGGCCGTCCGCCGCCACGAGCAACGCTGCCCGATACACTGGACGTGCCCGGAGCAAATTCGGCGCGGCGGCGCGCCGAATTTGCTCCGGGCAGCGAGGAGGAGGACGGGAATGGACGGATCGCGGTTCGACCGGATCACGCGGCGGTTCGTCGCTGGCGCCGGGTCGCGTCGCGCGCTGGCGGTCGCGACCGTCGCGCTGGCCGTCTCCCTGCCGACACCCGTGAATCGCCCCGCGCCCATCGCCGCCGTAGCGGAACCCGCCGGCGGGCGCTGCGGCCCCAGGCGCACGCGCTGCGGGAAACGCTGCTGCCCACGTCACGCCCCGATCTGCTGCGGCAAGAAGCGGTGCTGCCAGATGCACGAGGTGTGCGGGCGGAAGCAGTGCATCAGGAAGTAGCCGTCGATGATCGCGGCGGCCCTGCCTCAGTTGGGGCCAGGCCGCCGATGCCTACCCCGCCAGCGCCTCGCGCACATCGGGCAGCGGCCCGGCCATCGCCGCGATCTGCTCGTCGGTCGCGCCGGCGGCCCGCAACGGGCGCACGATGTCCCGGGCGAGGTCCGGCACCCAGCCGCGCAGCGCCACCGACGGCATGATGATGTCCACCGTGCACACGACGCCGACCGGGATCACCAGGCTGTCCCCCGCCTGGATCGTCACCCGCTCGCCGCCGCCGCGCAGGCGCAGCGCCCCGGCGAGGCACGTCATTACCTGCGGCGACTCGTCCGCCGGGAGCCAGAAGCGATCCCCCACCATCAGCGTGATGCGCTCCAGCGCGAACGCGCGGCAAGCGGCCAGCAGGTCCCGTTGCCCGGCCAGGGTCGGCAACGGCAGCGGCGAAATCGGCTCCGGCCGCGGGGCAGGATCGAGCGCCCGCAGCCCGAGGTCGAGGTGCAATTCGCGCCCGCGCCCCTCGGCATCGACGCGGTCCCAGTCGTAGAGCCGGTAGGTCGTGTTGCTCGGCTGCTGGATCTCGTAGATCAGCACGCCCCGGCCCAGCGCGTGGACGCAGCCCGCCGGCAGCACGAAACTGGTCCCGGGCACGGCCGGCACGCGGCGCAGCATCGCGGCGGCTCCGTCGCCGCCCGCTCGCACCGCCGCCACGAAATCGTTGGGCGAAATGCCCTCCGCAAGCCCGGCGTAGATCGCCGCGCCGGGATCGGCCGCCAGCACGTGCCACGCTTCCGTCTTGCCGGTTGCCTCGCCCTGCTCCCGCGCGAGGTCGTCGTCCGGGTGGACCTGGATCGACAAATCACCGGCGGCGTCGATGAACTTGGCCAGCACTGGAAACAGGTCGTGACCGCCGGCGGCGCCGCGCCCGCGTTCTCCCACGAACCCCGCCGGATCGGCGGCGACGATGTCGGCGAGCCGCGCGCCCGCCAGCGGACCGGATGCGGCGGTCGCTTCGCCGTGGGTGATCAGCGCCTCGCCGAGCGGTTCGGCGGCATCCGGCAGGGCGAACCCGAGCCCGCCCAGCCGCCGCCCGCCCCACGGCTTGGCGTCCAGTAGCGGGCGCAGCGGAAGCGGCGCGCGCCATTCGGCGGCGTCGCTATCCAGGTCGAAGGTCGCGGGCGGAAATTCGGGCACGGACACGGGGAAACCTCGGGACGCGGGCGCGTCCGTCGCGGGGCGGATCGGAGGTGCGCTAGGCTTGGCGACGATGGTACCAGAGGCTCGGCCCGCAACGCCCGCCGACCCACCCCGACCGGACGGCCAAGGGCGCGTTTCGGACCTGCTTCCGTCGTAAACCCGGGCCTGCCGAGGGATCTCGTTCCTGAGTCGAGAAGGCGCGGAGCCGAGATCCCTCGGCAGGTCCGGGACGACGGGTTGGGTTGCGCCGGCGGGGTTCCGAACCAGGCGATAGAGTCCGCAGCCGCGCCGGATTCGCACCGCGTCCATCGCGCGGAGCGGCAGCGCCGTTCGGGCACCGCCGGAGATCCGGCATACCGGCGCGGGGAGCACGCCCATCGGAACCGGGCAACCGGCGCGCGCGGCAGCGGCTGCCCGCCGGTAACGAGGAGGAAGGCATGGGTTCGTCCGAGGCGTCCCCGTCGGCAGGGAAGGTGGTCCCGCCCAACTCCCGCCGCGACCTGCCCTTCTGGGCGGTCATCCCGGCCGGCGGCTCGGGGACCCGGCTCTGGCCGCTCAGCCGCTCGGCCCGGCCGAAGTTCCTGCTTCCGCTGCTGGGCTCGCGCTCGCTGCTGCAACAGACCGCGCACCGCCTCGGGCCGCTCGCGCCGCCGGAGCGCACCTTCGTCATCTGCGGCCCGGCCCACGCTGCCCCGGTCGCCCGCCAGTTGCCCGGCGTGCCGGAAGGCAACCTGCTCGTCGAACCCTCGCCGAAGGGCTCCGGCCCCGCGATCGCGCTCGCCGCCGCCCTCATCGCCCGGCAGGACCCGGACGCCACCATGGGCTCCTTCGCCGCCGACCACGAAGTCGCCCACGAGGACGCATTTCTGGCCGCGGTCCGCACCGCCATCGCCGCCGCGCAGGACGGCTGGCTGGTGACCATCGGCATCGCCCCGACCCGGCCCGAAACCGGCTACGGCTACATCGAGCGCACCGACGAGCCGGTGGCGACGACCGGCGGCGGGGCCGCCTTCCGCGCCGCCGGCTTCGTCGAAAAGCCGGACCTGCCGACCGCGGAGACCTACGTCGCCTCCGGCCGCTACCTGTGGAACGCCAGCATGTTCGTCTGGAAGGCCCAGGCCCTGCTGGACGAACTGGCGCGCCTCCAGCCCGTCCTCGCCGAGGGCGTCGCCCGCATCGCCGACGCCTGGGGCACCCCGGAGCAGGATTCCGTCACCGCCGAGGTGTGGGCCGGGCTGGAGGAATCCACCATCGACCAGGGGGTGATGGAGCACGCTCGCCGCATCGCGGTCGTGCCCGCCGACCTCGGCTGGTCGGACGTCGGCGACTGGCACGGCCTCGGCGAACTGATCCAGCGCGACCCGTACGGCAACGCGGTTCGCGGGGACATGATCCAGTCCGACACCCGCAACAGTGTGGTCTGGTCGGAAACCGGCCGCCTGATCGCGCTGGTCGGGCTGGAGAACATCGCCGTCGTCGATACCGACGACGCGCTGCTGGTCATCAACCGCGACTGCGCCCAGGACGTGCGCCGCATCGTCGAGCAACTGCGGCAGATGCGGCGCACGAGTTACCAGTAGACGAGGCGACAGGCGACAGGCGACAGGCGACAGGCGACAGGCGACAGGCGACAGGCGACAGGCGACAAACGGCCAGGTGCCGCTGTCGCCTGTCGCCTGTCTCCCGTCGCCTACGGGTAGACGAGGAAGTCCGCGAAGATCCACCCCTGGCGGCCATCGTAGACGACCTGCACGAAGTCGTCGACGATCTTGCCGGTGGCTTCGACCGCCGTACCCGCCGGCAGCGTGGCGATGATCACCGTGTCGGTGGTCGGCCCGGCGCGGAAGTTGACCTCGTCGGTCGTCGTGGCCGGGATCAGGTCGGGCGCCGGCGTCGGCTCCGGCGCAGCCGGCGCGAGCGTCGCCGCGGCGGGTGCTTGGGTCGCCACCGCTTCCGGCGTCTCGGCCGCAGGCGTTTCGGCTGCCGGCGTCTCCGCCGGAGCGATGTCGATCACCGCGGGCTGGGTGGATTCGGGCGCGGCCTCGGGTTCGGCATCGGCTTCGGGCGATGCCGGCGGCGCGGGCGGCCCCATGATCGTCTGGTCCGCCGGCGCTTCGTCGGTCGGCTGCGCCACTGCGACTGCCGGGGTGGCCTCGGCCGCCGGTTCCTCGGTCGCCGCCGGCTCCTCGGTCGGGGCTGGCTCCGCCGCCGGGTCGTCCGCCGCGCCCGCATCCTCGGCATCGGGCGAGAACGGTTGGAGTTCGACCACGCCGCCGGCGGTTCCGGCCGCGAAGTGGGCGGCGATCGTGTCGGCGTCGAGGGCGGCGCTATAGACCGCGATCTCGTCGAGGATGCCGTAGAACGGGCTTTCGCCGTCGGAGCGCGCGCCGATCCGCAGCCCGAAATCGTTGTCGATCAGGTCGCGCTGGGCCGCTGCTTCCGCCACCAGCGCGCCGTCGAGGAACAGCCGCATCGACGAGCCGTCGTAGGTCGCGGCGACGTGGGTCGGCCGGTCGATCGCGAGCGCCTCCGGGGTTGTCACCACGTCGGCCTCGCCGTCGCGCCAGCGCTCGAAGCCCAGTTTGCCGGTCTCCTTGTTCAGGTAGACGAGGTAGCCCTGCCGGTTGCCGTTTTCGTCCACCCCGTCCTTCTGGAGGATGCGCGGGTACGGGCTCTGGAACTCGCCCGGCGCGATCCACGCTTCCACGGTGAACGGGGCGAAGCCGGGGAAATCGAGCACGTCGCCGGCATCGACGAACGCCTCGCCCCGCGCATCCAGCGCGATGGCCGCGTCCGGATCGCCGGCGATCAGCCCGGTCGCGCCGAGGCGAACGCCCGGCGCGTACGTGCCGTCGTTGTCCCCGGCGCGGTCGGCCGCGACGGTTCCGTCGCGTTCGTCGAGCCGCCACCACGCGGCAAGGCCGGGCGTTTCCCCGACGGCTTCGGCCCACGGCGAGGACGGCGCGGTCGGCGGCGTGGAATCCGGGGTGGTCTGGGCGAGCGCTGCCGGCGCTCCGAGCAGCAGGGCCGCCACGGCGGCGACGGCGACGGGCTGGAGCCGCATCGGCTGGCCTCCCTCGGGTCCGGCCCGGTACGGCCGGCTGGAGCGGCGGGATCGACCCCGACCGCGAACGGACACCCTTCGCCGGCCATTCTACGATGCCCGCCGGTCACAGGTCGGCGTCGCCCGCCGCTCTCCTGACGATCGGCGGCCCCGGCGACCGTGACGGACCGGCATCCGGGGCACACCAACGAAGATGATTGCGTGTTTCGGAACCCCACCACGCTGACCCCAACCCGTGCGGACGCAACGATGCTCTGCGCTCACTGCATCGCCAATAGTGCGGCAGGACCGCACGACCTTGTCGCCGTCCGCATCCCGTCGCGCTCCGCCCGGGAAAAGTACCGGCGCCCGACACGATGCGGGCACCGTGGGCGACCGCCCGGGGTTGACGGCCCGGACGACGGGAACGAGCCCCGCTGGGGTCGAGACCGATGACCGGATGTGCCAACCACCAGATCCCACGAGGTCCGGCCGGTCGGTGCGGGACAACCGTCGCCGGTCGCAGGAGATTTGCGGACGGGCGAAGCGGCAGCGATCGGGCGGATTCCGCACCGGCCCCGGACCGGGTTTCGTCGGCGTTGCCGGGGATGACGTCGGCTGCCCGTGTGGTGCGGACCCCGGGCGTTTCCCAACGCCGGTGGGCGGCGCGGCGACCCGCCAACGCCAGTTTATTCGGTATTGTTTCGCCGTTTATTCGGCGGCAGTTCTCCCGTAACCATGCGGAAACCGGGTTTCTTCGGCGCCCCTCCCACCTACGCGGACGCCAACGGGGCAGGCGCGTCCGGGAGGAGGATCGGGATACTGAGGCTGGGAGGGTGCGCGAAGAAATCCGAATTCGGGCGAGATGGCGCGTACGTACGCAGTGCGCCACGACCGAATAAATACCGAATAAACGCCGAACAAATACCGAAAAAAGGCGGCGCAAGACACGGTTAGGCCGCACCCGGCGCGGAGGGAAAAAGCCGCCGGGTGGTCGCCAGCAGCCACCGCCGGCCGCGGGCGACCACCCGGATTCCGCATCAGGATCAGTCCCGGAGGGACTTCGTTGACGTAGCCCGGGACTTCCAGTCCCGGGCGCGCATCGCCGGTGACCGCATTGTCTTGGCAACCGCCATCAACCCCGGGCGGGCGTGGACGGTGGCCGGATCAATGTGGCAACCGCCATCGGCCCCGGGCGGGCAGCCATGCCCGCGACAACGTTGCAACCGCCGCCATCTCCGGACAACGGTGGCCGGCGCAATACGAACGCCATCCCGTCCGGCCCTTCCCGTCCGGCGCCGGATCGGCTACCGTCGCACCGCAACGGCGCGGGCATCAACCCTGGGAGGGCACCATGTACGGCGAGCGCGGGCGGATCGGCCTGGTGACGCTGGCGAGCGACACCGGCGTGCTGCCGGAGTACCAGCGGCTGATGCCGCCCGGCGTCGCCGTCTACCCCGCGCCCATCCTGCTCCCGCGCGGCGAGGTCACCCCGGAAGCCCTCGACGAGATGCTCGCCGACGATTCGCTGGAGCGGGCCGCCGGTTTGCTGCGCTGGGCCGAGGTCGGCGCCGTCGTCTTCGCCTGCACCACCGGCAGCCTCGTCCACGGCGTCGGCTGGGACCGCGAACTGGTCGGCCGGCTGGAGCGCGCCGCCGGGGTGCCGGCGACCACGACCGCCACCGCCGTGCTGGAGGCCCTGCGCGTCGTCGGGACGCGCACCGTTGCCGTCGCCACGCCCTACCTCGACAGCCTGAACGAGATCGAACGCCGCTTCCTCGAAGACAGCGGCTTCGCCGTCAGCGCGATCGCCGGGCTGCAATGCGGCACTGATGCCGAAATCGGCCGCCTTTCCCCGGCCGACGCCGAGGCGCTGGTCGCGCGCGTCGATTCGCCCGCCGCCGACACGCTCTTCATCTCCTGCACCAACTGGCACTGCCTCGAAGCCGTGCCCCGGATCGAGGCCGACCGCGGCAAACCGGTCGTCACCAGCAACCTCGCCGGCGCGTGGGCCGCCCTCCGGCTGCTCGGCATCTCCCAGGCCGCGCCCCGCTCCGGCTACCTCCTCGACCTCGGCCTCACCGCCGGAGCGACCGCATGAGCGACGCGCCGACCCCAACACCCGCCGACGACGCCGGACAGACGTTCCTCATCGGCCCGGATCTCTATCTGCGCGCGCCGCGCGCCGAGGACGCCGCCCGGTCGGCCGCCGCCCGCCCGAGTCCGTTCCCGATCTCCGCCCAGCGCTTCGAGGAGGACCTCAAGAAAGAGGTCACGAAGGACTGGGAAAAGAACATCCTGCGCCTCGTCGCCTGCCGCCGGAGCGACGGCGAGATCGTCGGCTCTACCGCGCTCGACCTCAACGAGGACTGGCCCTCGGCACTGTTCCGCATCCACGCCGCGCCGTGGCTCGATCCGGGCGCGCAGGACCGCGTGAAAGCCGACGTGCTGCGCCTCGCCGTCCCGTGGCTGATCGACGAGCGCGGCACGATCTCGGCGGCGGTCGATCTCGACGGCGGGCAGCCGGCTTCGCTCGCCGCCGCCGCCGAGGTCGGCATGCACGAGGCGTACCGCTTCCGCGGCGGTTTCTGGCGCGACGGCGCGCAGCACGACTGGACGTGCTGGCAGCGCCTCAACCCGAACTGGGTGGCGAAACTCGGCGACCCCGGCCCCGGCATCCTCCTCGCCGGCGACCCGGTTTCGGACCCGAAATCGCCCGCGCCCCGGCGCTGGCCAGAAAGCGCGTTCCCGTTGCCGCCGAACGCGCTGATCGCCTCGGAGCGGCTGGCGCTGCGGCCGTTCGAGGTCGATGACGCCCGCGCCGTTGCCGACACCTTCCGGCGCGAACCGGAATCGGCGTTCGGCCACCATCGCTCGCCGACGAGCCCGCTGCTGCTGGCCGACTGGTGGGGCAGCATGGGTGAGCACGACCCGCCGAAGGAACTCGACCTCGCGATCGTGCTGCGCGAAACGGGCGCGGTCATCGGAGAGGTCGGCCTCTACTACCTCGACTGGATCGGCCGCACCGCCGAAACCGGCATCTGGATCCACCGGCCGGAGCACCGCGGCGGCGGGCTCGGCACCGAGGCCAAGCACCTCCTGCTCGAATACGCCTTCGACCGCCTGAACCTGCGCCTGCTCTGGTCGTGGGTGCATACCGAGAACCCGCGCTCGGCGGCGGCCGTCCGCAAGCAGGGCTACCGCGACGCCGGCCGCTACGACTGGGTGGGGCTCGGCCCGAACGGCTTCCGCAGCGCCCTTTTGTTCGACCTGCTGGCCGACGAATGGCGGGCGGCCCGGCGTTGACGACGCCGCCGCGCGGGAAGGATCATCCCGCGCGTGCGAAACTGGACGCGCCGGCCCGACCGCGGGCACGTACCGGCGCGAACCGAGGCGGCGGCGCGCGGCCCGAAGTCGGGGCGAGCGCCGCGGGAGTCGAACCGCCCCGCGATGGCAAACCTGATCACCATCGGCCGGCTGGTCCTGCTGTTCGTCGTCATCGCGATGATCTATCGCGAACCCGTGCGCCTCGCCTTCGTCTCGATGGCGCTGGTCATCGTCGTCTTCGCCGGCGACGGGCTCGACGGCTGGGTGGCCCGCAAGCGCAACTCAACTTCCCAGTTCGGCGCGGTCTTCGACATCGCGGGCGACCGCATCGTCGAGACCGCCCTCTGGATCGTCTTCTCCGACATGAAACTCGTCCCGGTCTGGGTGCCGCTGCTGGTCGTCACCCGCGGCGCGGTGGTCGATGCGCTCCGCTCCCTTTCTTACTCGGAGGGCAAGACCGCCTTCGGCGCGGACACCATGATGCGCTCCGACCTGACCCGCTGGCTGACCGCCGGCCGGTTCATGCGCGGCCTCTACGGCTGGTCGAAGGCGGCGGGTTTCGTCTTCCTCACCGGCCTCGCCGGCTACGTCCGCCCGGAATCCGCCGGCACCTGGCTTGCCGCGCTCTACGACATCGGCGCGGCCCGCGCCTTCGGCTGGCTCTGGGTCTGGCTGTCGGTCGTCCTGCTGGTCGTGCGCGGCCTGCCGGTCATCATCGACGCGATGCCGGCCCTGCGCGCCGCCCCGGCCGATTCGGGCAAGCAATGACGCTCGGCGACGGCCAGGGCGCCGCCCCGGACACCGACGCGACCGCCGCCCCGGCGGCGACCGCGTCCGGCCGGCCGCGCCCGGAATCCCCGCCGGACCCGGCGCCGGAC
>JAFAEX010000204.1 GCA_023423795.1 Chloroflexota bacterium
CCCCCCCCCCCCACGCCGATGCCCAGACTGTGTTGGCATTCGCCATCGTCGCGGCAAACGCACCGCGGGCGGCAGGTCCATGCCCGCCGCCCGCGCTTCCGGTTCGTTGGTTCGGCCCGAAGCGATCTCAGTCCGCGGCGCCGGCCAGCACCGGGGCGCCTTCGACGTGGGCGACGACGGCCGGGCGCGCGGCCCGCACGCCCTTGATCGCCCAGGCGAACGCCGCCAGCCACAGCGTGGTGACCACCGCCAGCACCGCTGCCTGCGCCATCCCTTCGACCCCGGCCACGGCCAGCAGCGAGCGGCCGTTGGTCAGCAGGATCAGCCCGCCCACCGCCGAGCCGAGGATGCGCGGGTGCATGGATTTCACGACGTAAGCGGCGATCGGCGCGGCGATGAGCCCGCCGGTCAGCAGGGCGGCCACCACCGGCAGTGCCAGCAGCGAGCGGTCCAGCGCGATCAGGAACCCGATGGAGGCGGAGAGGGCGACCAGGAATTCGCTGGTGGAGACGGTGCCGACGACCTTGCGCGGCTCCATCCGGCCCGAGGCCAGCAGGGTCGGGGTCGAGATCGGACCCCAGCCGCCGCCGCCGACCGCGTCGAGGAACCCGGCGACCATGCCGAGCGGCAGCAGGAAGACGCCCGGGATGGTGCCCGGGTTGACCTTGATCGAGCCGCCGAGGATCGCGAAGCGGACGACGATGTAGATGCCGAGGAGGGAGAGGAAGCCGGCGATGAACGGCTTGGCCGCTTCGCCGTTGATGTTGGACAGCAGCACCGCGCCGGAGAACGCGCCGAGCGCGCCCGGCAGCGCCAGCCAGCGGACGACCCGCCAATCCGTGTTGCCCAGCCGCCAGTGGGAAACGCCGGAGGCGAGGGTGGTGCCGACCTCGGCGAGGTGGACGCTGGCCGACGCCACGGCGGGCGCCAGCCCGAAGGCCAGCAGCAGCGTCGAACTGGTCAGCCCGTAGGCCATGCCGAGCCCGCCATCGACGAGCTGGGCGGCCAGTCCGAACAGGGCCAGGATGACGAACGTCCGCATCGGTTTCCCTTCCCCCTAAGTCCACCTGCACGATGGACAAGGGTGATTTTACCGGGAAAGGGGAAAAGGTCAAGTCCCGATGCGTCGGAATTGCGGGTACACCGCCGTACCGCGCCCGGTCGCTCCCGGCGCCTCGTCCCGTTGTCGTGCGTCCGATGGGTTCTGCCGGGGTTCGTCCGCTGCGTGGCAGCGGCTGCCGCGCCGGCGATGGTGGGGGTAACGTAATCACGCCCGCCACGGGGATAGATCCGGCCACCGCGGACCGCTTCGGGCTGAAGGTCCGGGCGGGCGGCATGGGCGATGGCCGGTGCACGTGGGAAACCGCCATCAACGCGCCGCCACGGCAGGCCGGAATCATCGCGGAATGTAGGGGCGCGATGGTGGCGGTTGCCGAATCGATACGGCTATCGGTGATGCGCGCCCGGGACTCGAAGTCCCGGGCTACGGGAACGAAGTCCCTCCGGGACTGACGGCGGGTGTGTCCGGCGTATTTGGGCAACCGCTACCATTGCGCCCCGCCCGCTGCTGGACCAGTGTCCGCATCGATGAGGCAACCGCCGTCACCGCGCCGGCGGCAGCGATCCGGGCGCGAGGTACGAGGCGATTCCCTCGAACAGGTTCTGCCATTCCGGCTTGTAGTTGCCCTGGTCGTCGAAACTTCCCTCGCCGAACGTCGAGGCCGCCGCTACCGCGATCTTGCCGGACGGGTAATAGCCGCCGATGGCCGCGAACCCGGCAAACAAGGGGTTTTGCAGCAGCCAGTCCCCGTGGAAGACGATACCGAGGCCGTAGTTGTATTGCTCGTTCAGCGTGTGGCAGTTCGGGCAGCCGTCCAGCGGCGCCCCGAACCCGAGCAGGCCGCGGTCGAGTTGCGCCCGGTGCGACTCCTCCGACAGCAGCGTGCCTTCCCCGATCGCCGCCATCGACGCCGCCACGTCCGCGATGTCGGTCGTCTGCACCGCGCCTTCCGCGGTCGTCCACGACGGGTTCCAGTAGGTCGATTCCTCGTAGAAGCGGGTGCCGGCGGGGATGCCGAGCGCCTCCCGCCGCTCCGAACTGAACGCGTGCAGCGCCGGTTCCGGGATCGCGGCCGTGGACGACGATACGGTGTTCCGCAGGCCCAGCGGCGCCAGCACCTCGGCCTCCAGCAGATCGGCCAGCGGACGCCCGCCGATCTTCTCCAGCGCCTCGCCGAGGATGACGAAGTTGGTGTGGGAGTAGTCCCAGTTCGTGCCCGGGTCGAACACCCGCGGCGTGGACAGGCCGATCTCGATCAGGTCCGCGTTCGTCCACTGCCGGAACGGATCGTCGTAGACGGCCTGCAGCAGGGTCTGGTTCTGCACGTAGTCCGGGTAGCCCGCGGTCATGTTGACCAGCATCCGCAGCGTCACCCGGTCGGCGTCCGGCAGGTTCGGCAGCCAGGCGGCGATCGGGTCGTCCAGCGCCGCCAGCCCGCGGTCCACCAGCCGCAGCAGCAGGGTGGAGATGTAGGAGAAGACCACCGCCCCGTTGCGGAAGTGCATGTCGGTCGTCGCCGGCACGCCGGTGATCGACTCGCCGAGCGCGGTCGTCACGATCTCCTGCCCGTCGATGACCACCCGCACGATGACGGCGCGCAGGTCCGCGGCGGCCATCGCCTCGCGCGCGATCGCGACGATGTCCGCCGCCCGGTCGCGCGCGCCGCCCGCC
>JAFAEX010000214.1 GCA_023423795.1 Chloroflexota bacterium
GGGCACAACCGTCGCCGTCTCGACCGGCACAACCGTCGCCGTCTCGGCTACCACCTCGTCCGGCGCCTCCGGCGTCGCGTCCGGTCCTGCCGTCGCGCTCGCATGTGGCATCGTGTCCAGAGTCGCCGCCCCGGTCGGTAGCACGGTCGCCGTCGCCGCCTGCAATACTGTCGCGCCGGGCGGGGTCGCCGTCGCCGCCTCCCGCGTCCCAGCCGGAGACACGGTCGGCGCGACCGTGTCAACCGCGTCCTCCGTCCCGTCCTCCCCCGAGCGCGCATCACCGGCGTCCACGGCATCACGCGTGCCGGTTGCCGCCGGGGCCGCGCCCTCCGCGACCGCGGCAACAGCCGACGTCGGCATCGGCGTCGCAACCGGCAGCGAAACCGCTTCCGGCATGCCGGCAACGCCGACCGCACCCGCGGTCGGCATCTCGTCCGGCAGCGCCGGCGGCCCCGAAACCGACGTCGCCGCCACGGCATCCGTACCGCTCGTCGGACTCGGCTCGGCCCCAACCGATGGGCCGATCGCCGCAGCAGGTTCCGACGCCGTCCCGCTGCCGGACGACGTCGCCTCCACGCCTGGCGCACCGTCGTTCACCCCCGTGCCCGGCTCCTCCTGCCCAGGTGCCAGCCGGGGCGGCGCAGGCGGGACCCGCACCGGTGTTCCCGCGACGTCCTCCGTACCCTCCCCGCCCGGCCCCTCGCCCGCGTCCTTCGCCACGAATGGCTCGTCGGCATCCTTCCGATCCGGCTCGCCCGTCGCGTCCTCATCGCCGCCGGCAGCGGCCGACTCGGCATCTCCGACGAACCCGGCCGCCTGCTCGATCCGGGCGCGTTCTGCCGGCACGGGCGGAGGCGGCAGCGTCGCCGCTGCGGCCGTGGCCTCGCCTGCCGCGCCGGCCACGTCCGGCTTCCCATCACCAGCCTGCGCGACGGCCTCCCTGCGAGCATCGGCGTCGGCGCCGGTTCGCCCCGTATCCTCGTTCGCCTCCCCGGCCCGCGCGCCAACCGCCGCGAAGCGACCCGGCGCCGTCTCCTCGGCTTCCACCACCGGGATCTCCGGCGCCGTCTCCTCGGCAGCCCGTACGCCGCGTCCCGAAGCCGGCCCGGCGCGCCCGGCGTCATCCCCCGTCGCCGGGCCGCCGCTCCGCGCCCCGTCCCGCGCAGCCTCGCCCGCCGAGGCGACGACCGTCCCGCCTCCCGTCCGCGCCGCATCCTCCGCCGGCGCGGCATCGCCAAGGGCGAGAGCCGGCATCTCGACGGCCTTCGCCACCCGCGCACCGCCCTCCCGGGCGCCCACGTCCGACGCGGCTCCTCCGTCGGCAGCCCCGGGCCGCCGGTCCACCGGCCGAGCCGCACCATCGCCCGTGTCCGGCCGCGATTGCGACCGCACCGCCCGCCGCCGCTCGCTGGCCCCTGCCTCTTCACCGTTGCCGATTCGGTCCGCCTCGTCGGACCCAACCCGGTCCGCGGCACCGGCCCCGCCTCGGCCCGCATTGCCCGGTTCACCGTGGCCCGCCTCGCCGGACTCATCCCGGTTCACGTCGCCGGACTCATCCCGGCCCGCTTCGCCAGCCTCAGCGCGGCCGGTCTCATCGGTCCCGCCTCGGCCCGTCTCGCTGCTCGCACGCCCGCCACGGTCGGCATCCGCCGCACCGCGCCCTCGCCCACCACGGTCCTCGTCCACCGTCGCGCCGTCGCCGCCGGTCGGCTTCCGGCCGCGGTCCCCTGCCTCGCCAGCCGCATCGCCGCGCCCGGCATCCGGCGCATCGCCGCCCTTCGCCACGACAGGTTCACCCGGCAGGCCATCCCGGTCGCGCCCATCGCTAACCGACGACGCCCCGTCGGCCTCGCCCGAGCCCTGCCCGCGCCCCGCCGACGACTCCTCCGGCATCTCCGCCTCGCCCGGTCGCGCCTCGTCCGCACCCCGCGCCGCCCCGGCCCGTTCCTCCGCCGCAGCCCGCCCCGGAGCAGACGCAGCCCCACGTTCGGCCCGCGCCGCACGCCGGCTCCGCTTCGCCTCCCGCTTCTCCTTCCTGGTGCGCGTTCCCTTGTTCTTGGTGTTCGTCGCCTTCTTCCCGGCCTTTGCGCCATCCGCCGCCGGTTTCGAACCGGACGCCGTCCCGCCGCCGCCATCGCCGGGGCCGTCCCGCTCCGTCGCCGGCATCTGCTCCGTCGCCGGCAGCCGCTCCGCACCGGCCTCAGGCGATGCCGCCTCCGACCGCCGCCCCTCGCGGCCACCACGCTCCGCACCCGTCCCGGCGTCCGCCTTCGCGGCACGCGCATTCCCACGGCGCTCCTCGGCAACGCGCCCCGACGCCCTCCGCGCCTCGACACCCCGCCCGCGTGCATCCCGCCGCTCCTCGCGCCGCTCCGCCCGCCGTTCGGCACGCCGCTCTGCCCGCCGCTCGCCGCGTCCGTCCTGCCCACGGACCCGGTCGGCCCGGTTCGCCCGGCCCGCCCCAGCCTGCCGGTCGCGAGCACCCCCCGACCGCTCGCTCGCCCGGAACCCGTTGCCCGCCCGCGCCCCGGCCCGATCCGCCTGCTTCGCGCGCTTTTCCGCCCTGGCTGCCCTATTCTCGGCCCTGCGCGTGCGCCGTTCGGCCTTGCCAGCCCGCTTGCCGGCCGTGCCCGCCTGCGCCCGGCTGCCACCCGTCGCC
>JAFAEX010000004.1 GCA_023423795.1 Chloroflexota bacterium
CCCGGCGCGGGCGTGCGCCGGGGGTTACACCCGGGGGCGAAGGACGGCGGATTGCTGCCTCGATTCGGAAGCCGTCTTCAGCCCTGGGCGAAGCACCTCATCGTCCCGACGATCGCCGCCCGCCTCCCCTACCCCTTCGTCAGGCTCAAATCGCCGACCGCCTTGACGCGGATGCGGGTGGCGTTGCCCGGCAGATAAGCCAGCGGCACGTCCTCGACGTCCACGATCTGGATCGTCGCCGGGTCGGCCCCGGCCTCGGCGGCCTTCGCCGCCGCTTCCGACTTGGCGTCGTCCAGCGCCGCTTCGCGGCTCATCCCGGCCAGCGAGTAGACGCGGTCCACTTCGCCCGAAATCTGGGCGATTGCCGCGCCGACCGCGTTCGCTGCCTCGTAGTGGTCGGGCTTGACCATCTCCGACGCGCCGGCGAGGTGCGAATGGATGAGGATGCTGCCGCCGCCGACGACGATGACCGGCACCGCTTCGGCGCTGGTCTTCATCCGGTCCACCGCCGCCTCGCTCATCTCGTGGATGCGGTCCAGCGCGGCGTGCACCAGCGCCTTGTCGAGGTTGGCGACGCGCGCGCGGTCGCCGATGTCGGCGACGCCGGCCGCCACCGCGATATCCGTCGTCGTCAGCGTGTCCCCGCCGAAGACCAGCGCCTCCTGCGTGATGCGGTAGCCGACGGACTGCGGCCCGATCTTGAGCGGGTCCTGCTTCACCAGCGTGCCGCCGCCGAGGCCGAAGGAGAAGACGTCCGGCATCCGGAAGTTGGTGCGGACGCCGCCGATGTCCACCGCGACCGACGCCTCGCGCGGGAAGCCGTGGGTCAGAGCGCCGACGTCGGAGGTGGTTCCGCCGACATCGACGACCATCGCGTCCTTGAGGCCGGAAAGGAACGCCGCGCCGCGCATAGAGTTGGTCGGGCCGGAGGCGAAGGTCAGCACCGGGTAGTGCTCGGCGAAGTCGGCGCTCATCAGCGTGCCGTCGTTCTGGGTCAGGTAGAGCGGCGCGGTGATGCCCATGTCGGCGATGGACGTGCGGAACGCCGCCACCGTCTCCCGCGCCAGCTGCCGCAGGCAGGCATTGAGGATCGCGGCGTTTTCCCGCTCCAGCAGGCCGACGCGGCCGATCTCGCTGGAGAGCGTGACGTAGACGTCCGGCACCACCCGGCGCACGACCTCGGCGGCGCGCTCCTCCATACCGGTGTTGACCGGGGAGAAGACGGACGAAATGGCGACGGCGGAGATGCCCTTTTCGGCGATCTCGATTGCCACCCGCTCCACCTCGCCCTCGTCGAAGGGGGAGATCTCGCGGCCGTCGAACTCGTGCCCGCCGTGGCAGAGCCAGGCGTGGCGGCCGATCGCTTCGGCGAGGTCGTCCGGCCAGTCCACCATCGGCGGCAGCGCCAGCGTCGCCGGCAGGCCGAGGCGGATCGCGGCGGTCGGCTCCAGCCGCCGCCGCTCGACGACGGCGTTGGTGAAGTGGGTGGTGCCGATCATCACCCCGGCGACGGACGAGACCGCCGTGCCGGACGATTCCAGCACGTGGCGCAGCGCGGTGGTGATGCCGCCGGTGACGTCCGACGTGGTGGGGGTTTTGATCTTGGAGACGACCCGCAGGCCGTCCATGAGGACGGCGTCGGTGTTGGTGCCGCCGACGTCGATGCCGATGCGCAGGCTCATATGCTCCCCGTTTCCCGTCGCCCCGATTCGGTTCCGTGGCGCCCCCCCGCGGGCACGCCACGATCCCCGACCGCGGCTGGTCGGCGGCGACCGGACCGGGCGTCGGCGGGGATGCCGGGCATCCTACCACCGGCGACGTCCGCGCGAAACGGAATCCGGCCGCCGTGTGCGATGCTGCACGGTGCAGGGATGCGCCAGGGCGACGACGCCGCGACCACGGCGGATCGACGGGGGTTGGGTTCACGAACGCCCGATCCGGCGACGCAACGGGAAGGGAACGCAAGGCGAATGTTCGACGTCACGGAACCCATGCTGGACGCGCTGGCAATCGGGGCGGGCATCCTCGGCACGGGCGGCGGCGGCAACCCCTACAACGGCATGCTGGAAAGCCGCGAACAACTGCGGCAGGGGCGCTCCATCCGCGTCGTCTCGCTGGACGAACTGCCGGACGACGCCTTCGTCACCACCGTCGGCGGCATGGGCGCGCCGATCGTGAGCGTGGAGCGGCTGCACCGGGGCGACGAGCCGCTGCGGGCGATGCGGGCGCTGGAGCGCCACCTCGGGCGGCGATTCACGCACGTCATCCCCGGCGAGATCGGCGGCGCCAACTCGATGGCCCCGATGATCGTCGCCGCGCAGGCGGGGCTGCCGGTGATCGACGGCGACGGCATGGGCCGCGCCTTCCCCGAGTTGCAGATGGACACCTTCACCATCTACGGCGTGCGCCCGACCCCCGGCGCGCTGGCCGACCCGCGCGGCCACGAGGTGATCTTCGACGGCATCGCCGAAGCCGAAACGCTGGAGCGCTACGCCCGCGCGGTGACGATCCAGATGGGCGGCGCGGCCGGCTACGCCTTCCCGCCGATGACCGCCGAGGAAACCCGGCGGACGACGATTCCCGACACCGTGACGCTGGCGATCGCGATGGGCGAGGCGGTGCTCGCCGCCCGGCGCGGTCACGGCAACCCGGTGGACGCCGCGCTTGCGGTGTCCGGCGGCGCGCGCCTGTTCCACGGCAAGATCGCGGACGTCGAACGACGGCTGGTGGGCGGGTTCGCCCGCGGCGTGCTGCAACTGGACGGCTCCGGCCCGGATGCCGGGCGCACGCTGCGGATCGACTTCCAGAACGAGAACCTGATCGCCCGCGACGGTGAGGGCGCGGTGCTCGCCGTCGTGCCGGACCTGATCTGCATCGTGGACGAGGACACCGCCGAACCGATCACGACCGAGATCGTGCGCTACGGGCTGCGGGTGGTCGTCGTCGGCATCCCCGCCCCGGCGATGCTCAAGACCCCGGAGGCGCTGAAGGTCATCGGCCCGGCGGCGTTCGGCTACCCGGACGTACCCTACGAGCCGATGGCCGGCGCATACGCCAGCGGGCTCGAAGGGCGGTGACACGCGGGGATTCACTCCCCGCCAGGATCGGCGCGAACGTATCCTCCACGACCTCATCCACATCGTCGCCAGCGCGACAGGTGGTCGCGCAACCGGCGACGGCGGCGCGCAAAGGGGTCACCGATGCTGGCGGAGTCTCGGGCGCAGGTTGTCTGGTTCGCCGTGCTGGCGCTCTCCGTGCTGCTCGACGTTGGCGCCACGGCGTATATCAAGATCGCGGGCGATCGCGTCCAGGGTTTCGGGTTCTTCTGGGCCGCCGTGCTGGGAGCGGTCGCGTTCGCCCCGTCCATCATCGCGTTCGGGTACGCGATGAAACTCGGCCCGTCCTACATCGCCACGGTTGGGATCTGGGCGGTAAGCGTGTACGCCGCCAACGCGGTGGCAGGCATCCTGATCTTCGGCGACGGCTTCGGTTGGCGCACGGTCGCCGGGATCGCCACGGCGTGCGTCACCGTGGTCCTGTTGAAGCCGGCCGCGTAGCGAACCGGGCACGCGAACGAGGGAGGGGCGGGCCGCGGCCCGCCCCTCCCTTCTTCACACGATGTGATCGTCGCCGCCTCGGGTGCGCCTAGCGGACGCTGGCGGCCTCCGCGACGCGGCCGTTGCGGCGCTGCGCGTGGCAGCGGGCGCAGTAGACGGGGCGCGTCGGGTCCGGATCGAAGCTCACGTAGGCCGTCCGGCCGCAGCCGGAGCAGAGGATGGCGGTTCGGACGCGCTCGACCGGTTCGACCGCGTTGCCGCGCTCGGGTCGCGGCAGCGCCTCGCGGTAGGCCGGCGCGGGTTCGGACCGGGCGACGGCCGGAGCAGCCGCGTCGTAGGCCTCCCACGAACCGGCGGCGGCACGGGCCGCCATCGCGGCCTTCACCTTTGGCGCTCCGGCCGGGGCCGGGCGTCCGTAGCGGCCGCGGTTGCCGGCGCCGTTGGCCGGGGCGGCCTCGCGGCGCTCGACGGAACCCGACGCGGCCGGGCGCTCGGCCGAAACGGCACGCCGCTCGGAAGCGGCCGAAGGAGCCGCCACCCGCTCGGGAGCCTGCTGGGCAGGACCTCGGCCGTTGCCGGAGCGCGACGCGACCTCGTTGACGAGCTGCGCCAGCGGGTCCGCCGACGCAACCGGGGCTGCCGAACGGGTCGGCG
>JAFAEX010000015.1 GCA_023423795.1 Chloroflexota bacterium
GGCGGGCGCGATGAATCGCGCCCCTACAGGCGTTGGCGAGGCGGGAGCGAACGTTGTAGGGGCGCGATTCATCGCGCCCGCCCCGGATGCGGCTGCCGCAGGAAACGCGTCACCGTCCGCGCCCGGACCGGCGAGTGGGGAGACCGGCACGACACGACCGGCGGCAGCCGGACCGGGCGCGGGCAGCACCCCGACCGGGACCGGCCGGAGCGCACCGGATGCCGCCGGACCGACGGGCGTGGCCGAGGGCGCGGCGTCGGCATCGCCGACCGGGACCGGCTCGTGGCCCGAACAACCGGGGCCGCCGCCGGCTCCGCCATCGTCCGTATCGCCCGCTCCGCCGCGGCCGAAGCCGGGCGGGCGCTTTCGGCGGCGGCGAGACGATGCGCAGGCGACCGACGGCGCGGCCGATGGCCCGACTGGGGTCGCCGCCCCAGCCGCGATGGCCGGGCGCGGCGATGGGCCCGACGGGCCGACCGGCACGGGGCAGCCGGAGGGAAGCGCCTCGTCGCGCCCGCCGTCCTACGAGCCGATCGTCGAGGACCACATCGGTCCGACCTTCGACCAGATCGTCGCGCCGCGCTACCGGGGCGCGCGCCGGCCGCGCTGGCTCGGGCTCGCGATCGCCGCCGCCGTGCTGCTCGCCCTCGGGGCGCTCGCCGCAGCGCTGCTGATGCCGCGCGCCACGGTGGCCGTCACGCTGCGGACCGCGCCGGTCTCCGGGTCGGCGATCCTCGACGTGACCGCGGACGGGCAGCCGCTGGACGGCGGCGCGACGATGGCGGTGGCCGCCACCCCGATCGAGGTCGAGGTGGCGTTCTCCGGCTCCGTCCCCGTCAGCGGCACGCGGGCGGAACCGGACGCGACGGCGGCCGGCACGGTGCGCTTCGCCAACCCGGCCGCCGAGCCGGTCGTCGTGTCGGCCGGAACCGAACTGACCACCGGCGGCGGCATTGCCTTCCTCACCGACGCCGAGGTGACGGTGCCGGGCGCGGACCCCGCCACCGGGCAATCCGGGCAGGCGGACGCGGCCATCCGCGCCGCCGCTCCGGGCACGGGCGGCAACGTCGAGGTCGGCGAGATCGGCGGCCGGTTGCCCTCCGGCGTCTACTACAGCAACCGCGAGCAGGCCACCAGCGGCGGCACGGATCGCGAGATCCCGGTGGTCGCCGCGGCCGACCTCGACGCGCTGCGGGCGCAGGCCGACGAAGCCTTGGCCGGCGAGGCGACGGCGGCGGCGCAGGAACAACTCGGCGAGGGCGTCGAGGTGCTGCCCGGCACCGTCTCGGTCGTGGCGAGCGAGGAGGCGTTCAGCGCCGAGGAAGGCGCGGCGGCCGAATCGGTTTCGCTGGACGCGACGCGCACGGTGCGGGCGCTCGCGTGGTCGCCGGAGGAGACGCTGGCGCAGGCCGGGCAATTGCTGGCCGAATCACCGCCGGCGGAACTGGCGGGCCAGATTCCCGATGGGTACGCCATCGACCCCGCGTCGGTCCGCTTCGGCGCGCCGGAGCCGGGCGCGGGGAGCGCCGACGGCGCGCGGGTGCGGCTGCCGGTCGAGGCGGTCGCCGCGCCGCCGTTCGGTCCGTCCCAGCGGCGCGCGCTGGCCGAGCGGCTGGCCGGGCTGGACGAAGCGGCGGCGGCGGCGACGCTCGCGCAGGAGCCGGCCTTCGCCGGGTCGCGGCTGGAGTTCTCGCCCGCCTGGCTGCCGCACCGGATGCCCTCCGATCCGGCCCGGATCGAGATCGAGGTCGAACCATGAGCCGTCTCGGTCGGCGGGCGCTGGGACTGGACGTGGGCGAGGTCCGCATCGGCGTCGCCCTCAGCGACGAGGGCGGCTCGATCGCCTCGCCCTTGACGACCGTCCGGCGCGGCGCGGGCGACCTCGACGCGCTGCGCGACCTCGTGACCAAATGGGAAGTCGATACCGTCGTCGTCGGCCTGCCCACCGGGATGAGCGGGCGCGAAGGGCCGCAGGCGGCGGCGACTCGCGCCTTCGCCGCCGACCTCGAAGACGCGCTCGGCCCGGAGCCGCCGCTGCGCTTCTGGGACGAGCGGCTGACCACCGCCATCGCCGACCGGATGCTGACCGCCACCGGCGCCAACCGCGCCCGCCGCAAGGCCGAACGCGACGCCATCGCCGCCGCCGTCATCCTGCAAGGCTGGCTGGATTCCGAGGCGATGCGGCGGCGCTAGGAGATGCTCCGCCGATGCGGTCGCGAGGGATGCCCGGAGAATCTGGCGATTGCCTGTTCGATGCGGCTGACCGGCGGCCGGCGGCCGGCGGGCGCGATGATGGGGGTTGCCAAAATGGATCGGCCACCGGCGGTGCGCGCCCGGGACTTCCAGTCCCGGGCTACGGGAACGAAGTCCCTCCGGGACTGACGGCAGGCGTGTCCGACGTGTTCCGGCAACCGCCATCAATCCCGAGCCGGCGTGATCGGCGAGCGCTTCCGCACCGCCGCTCGATGGAGCACGCACGGTCCAGCGGCGCGCTGGCTGCCGATTTGCCGACCGTTCAGCGGGCCCACGGCGGCGATGCCTCGTCCCCGTTGGCGTGGAAGAAGCGCACGCCGGCCGGGGCCACGAGCAACCATTCGGCGACATCCGGCCCCGCGTTCTCGATCCGGTGCGGGGCGCGGGCGGGCACGAACAGCGCGTCGCCCGATGCGAGGCGGTGCGCGGCGTCGTCCACCGTGACGGTGACCGCGCCGGCCAGCACGACCATGACCTCTTCCCGGTCGTGGGTGTGGGAGGGGTTCGCGCCGCCCGGCTGCTGACGCTGCCGGATGACGCTCACCTCCGACGCGCCGGTGCTCGGGGTCGCTAGCGCCGATCCCGCGTTGCCGCCGGGCGTTTCAATGGGGGTGATGTCCGCTCCTCGAACCGTGACTGCCATCGCGTGTCCTCCTTCGGGGCATCGCCGAGCCAGGTGCCCAGCGATGCGGTAAAGTTGGTTGTCCATAGCGAAGGTAAACCAAGTTTCCTGATTGATCAAGGAGGACTCGTGCCAGCGACGAACGCGGACGAACTGCGGGCGTTGCGCGGCCGCCACATCGGGCGGTTGCTGTTGCAGGCCCACCGGATGTTCAGCGCGCGGGCCGCCGAGAACCTGCGCGAGCGCGGGTACGGCGGGCTGACGATGGCCCACATTGCCCTCCTGCCGCACCTCGACGCCGAGGCCGGCGCGCGCATCACGACGCTGGCCGAGCGCGCCGGCATGACCAAGCAGGGGATGGGCCAACTCGTGCAGGACCTCGAACGGCAAGGGTACCTGGAGCGCGAGCGCGACCCCGCCGACGGCCGGGCGATGCTGGTGCGCTTCACCGCACCCGGACGGCGGCTGCTCGCGGATGCCGTCGCGGTCGTCGCCGAGGTCGAGGCCGAATTCGCCGCCACCCTCGGGGCGGACCGCTTCGCCGCGCTGCGGGACGCGCTGGCGGCGCTGGTCGCCCCGGAACCGCCGGATTGAATCCGGGCGCGGCGGCATCCGCGCCGCTGCCGGTATACTCCCGCGAACGTCGCTTTCCGGGGAGCCAGAGCCAAGGCGGAACCATTGGCCGGCGGGCCGCGCCGGGGCGCGGGTCAGCGGGCGCACGGGACGGGGTCGCATGAAGAAACTGATCGTTGCCGTCATCCAGAACGAGGTTGCCGACGCCGTGGTGGACGCGCTGCTGGAGGCAGAGTTCCGGGCCACCCGGCTCGCCAGCACCGGCGGCTTCCTGCGCCGCGGCAACACCACGCTGCTGATCGGCGCCGACGAGGACCAGGTCGATCAGGTGCTCGACCTCGTCCGCCAGAACGCCCGCTCCGGCGTCGCCCCGTCCGAAGGCGACCAGACCGCCGCGGCGGCGACCGTCTTCGTGCTCGACCTCGAAGAGTACCAGCGGCTGTAGCGGGCCTCCGCGCGCCGCGGTTGCAGGGCGAGCCGCGATGGACGCCGACCGCATCCGTTTCCTGTTCGACTATTCCTACGCGGCCACCGCGCGCATCCTCGCCGCGGCCGCCGCGCTGGAACCGGGCGCGTTCGCCGGCCCGGCGCCGGTGCGCGGGTGCGCCAGCCTGCGCGACACCCTCGTCCACGTGCTTGACGCCGAACGGGCCTGGCGCCACGGGCTGCGCACTGGGCGGGACGACGCGCCGGACCTCGATCCGGACGCGTTTCCCACCGCCGCCGCGCTGGCCGACGCATGGCGGACCGACGAGGCGCTGATGCGCGCGTGGCTGGCGACGCTCGACGACGCCGCCATGAGCGCGATCACGCCGAACGGCCGTCCGCTGTGGCATTGCCTGGCGCACGTGGTCAACCACGGGACGCAGCACCGCAGCGAGGCGGCGATGATGCTGACCCACTGGGGGTGCTCGCCCGGCGAACTCGACCTGAGCGCCTACTCCGACGGGTGGAACGTGGAGTGACGCCGGGATCGACCCGGTCGAAGCCGCAGAGCCGTTGAATCGGTGCCCGGTCGAACAGTGTTCCGCCTCGCCGCCGCGACCGGTTGCGCCCGGCCGGTTGCAGGACGGCGCGGCGCTCGATTCCCGGCGCGTGATGGGCATGCGGGTGTTCCCCGGATTCGCCAGCATGCGAGCCGGGCGGTGTCCACGGGCCGGGCCGGTTGCATCGACGACTATCCCAGTGTATTGCTTTGACAATTCAAGGCAGGCAAACTGGTCGTCCGGCTGGCCGCGTCGTGTCGTGTCGCGGGGACGGCTCCATGATCGCTCCGGCTGGGGCGCCCACGCCCGGATCGCTCCCGATTCCCCGTTCCCGCCTGATCGGCCGGAGCGCGGAGATCGCCGCCGCGCGCGCGTTCCTGGCCGAACCGGCCGTTCCCGTGCTGACCCTGTCCGGACCGGGCGGCGTCGGCAAGACGCGCCTCGCGCTCGCCGTTGCCCAATCCCTCGCGGATGAATTCACCGACGGCGTCCGCTTCGTCTCGCTGGCCCCGGTGCGGGATCCTGCCCACGTCCCGTTCACCGTCGCCCGCGCGCTGGGGTTGCCCGACGTGCGGGGGTCGGATCCGCTCGCGCACCTGGCGACGGTGCTCGGCGGGCGCGAGATGCTCCTCGTCCTCGACAACCTCGAGCACCTCTTGCCGGCGGCGCCTTGGGTCGCCGCCTTCCTGCACGCCTGCCCCGGGGTGACGGCGCTCGCCACCAGCCGCGAGCGGTTGCGCATCGGCGGCGAACAGGAGATGCCGATCCAGCCGCTCGCGTTGCCGGACCGCGCAACACCCGGATCGCTCGACGATCTGGGCGACAACGCCGCCGTCGGCCTGTTCGTGGCGCGGACCTGCGCCATCGACCCGGCGTTCGCGTTGACCCCGGAGAACGCCGCCGCGGTGGCGGAGATCTGCCGGCGGCTGGACGGGTTGCCGCTCGCCATCGAACTGGCGGCGGCGCACGCCAAGGTCCTGCCGCCGGGAGCGCTGCTGGCCCGGCTGGAACGCCGGCTCCCGTTGCTCATCGGAGGACGCCGCGATGCGCCGGCCCGGCAACGGACGATGCGGGACGCGATCGCCTGGAGCCACGACCTGCTGCCGCCGGACGAGCGGGTGCTGTTCCGGCGCCTGGCGGTCTTCGCCGGCGGCTGCACGCTGGAGGCCGCCGAGGCGGTGGCGGGCGGAACCCGCGACACCCTCGATCTCGTCTCCCCGCTGGTCGAGCGCAGCCTCCTGCGGCGGGTGGACGACGGGGCGGGCTGCCCCCGCTTCCGGATGCTGGAAACGATCCGCGAGTTCGCCCGGGAGCGGCTGGCCGCGAGCGCGGACGAGCCGGAAACCGGACGCCGCCACGCGCTGTGGTGCCTCGCCTTCGCCGAGCGGTGCGACGTCAGGAGCGCCGCGAGCGACGACACCCGCCTCCGCCTGGACCGTCTGGAAGCCGAGCGCGACAACCTGCGCGCCGCGCTGACCTGGTTCCTCGACCATGGGGAGATCGAGGCCGCCCTGCGCCTCGGGACGGAGCTCCAGTTCCTGTGGACCCAGCGCGGCCCGGCGAGCGAAGGACGCAACTGGCTGGAGCGCGCCCTCGCCGACGCCGCCATGCGGCCTGCGCCGCCCGCGATCCGGGGCCTGGCGGCGCAGGCCGCGAGCCTCCTGGCCTGGATGGAGGGTGATTTCGACGCGGCGGCGGCGCACGCAGCGTCCGGTCTGGCCCTGGCCCGCGAGGCCGGAGCGGAGGTCGATCGCGTCTGGGCGCTGAACCTGCTCGGGATGGCCGCGACGTCGCTCGGCCGCTCCGAGGAGGCGGCGGCCCGGCTGGACGAGGCGCTGGCCTTGTATCGCCGGTTGGGCGCGGGCCGCGCCTTTCCGGTCATCCTCACCAACCGCGCGGTCGTGGCGGACCCGGTCGATGCGCGCTGCTATCTCGACGAGGCACTCGCCCATTGCCGGCGCAGCGGCGCCCACGCGACCAACCTCACGATCGTCCTCAACGAGCTGGGACGCCTGGCCTGCCTCGACGGGAATGCTGCCGAGGCGGGGGACCGATTCGGCGAGAGCCTCCGGCTGAGTTGGGCGGCCGTCAACCTCTGGTCGCTGCCGAAGGCGCTGGAGGGGCTGGCCTGCGTAGCCGTTTCAGCGGCCCAGCCGGCGCGGGCGGTGCGCCTGCTCGCCGCCGCGGCGGCCCTGCGGGAGCGGACCGGCGCCCCGGTCATGGTGGCCGATCGCGGCTACCACGAGCAGATCGTTGCGCGCTCGCGCCAACGCCTCGCTCCCGCCGAGTTCGCGCGCGCGTGGGACGACGGCCGCACGGCGCCGCTCGATGACGTGGTCGTCGAGGCGCTCGCCGTGGCCGAGGAATCGGCATCCCCGGCTGCGCCCGATGATGCGGCGAGCGGCGCAGGGCACGTGGGCGCGGACGCCCGCCGGGAGTTCTCCGGCCTGAGCGTGCGCGAGCGGGAAGTCCTGCGCCTGATCGCCGCCGGCCATTCCAACGCCGTGATCGCCGAAGTGCTCTTCATCAGCCCGCGCACCGCCTCAACCCACGCCGCCCACATCCTCGGCAAGATCGGCCTCGCCACGCGCTCCGAACTGATCGCCTTCGCGCACCGCGAGGGGCTGGCCTGAGCGACTGACCCCCACGCATCGTCCTCCCATCCGTCGGGCGACGCATGGCCCGCCGGCTTCACCGTGCCCCGGAATACGTCGGCCGACCGACGCGTCGTCGTCGCCCACCCGTCAGCATGGGAGCGGGATGCGGGCGGACTGGGGTATCGCGGAGCGGCCCCGAGCGCGGACGTGATCCCAACGATCGAGGTAGCCGCCGATGTCGCCCACGGCGGCGCGGCCGAGCGCGGCGATGGCCGGGGTCGAGTGCGCCGTGATTTCCCAAGGGGGAGGGCGCGTCGCCGACGGCGGCAGCATCGGCATCGAGTGCCTCTATCCGCCGCTGGGTTCGCTGCTTCGTCGGCCCCGGGAGACGTGACGCAGCGCGTTGCGCGAGGAGGCCTTGCCATGACCTTGTCCGAGTCCCGTTCATCGACGCCGTCGCGCCCGTTCGCTCGCCGCGCCCTCCTCGGGTCCGGAGCCGCCGCCGTGGCGGCTGGGACACTCTGGACGCTCCGGGCCGCCGGCGAGGGCGCCGCGGCTTCTCGGTCCACCCTGGCGGAGGATCGCTTCGGCCTCGCGACCTGGCGCACGCGGATGCCCGCCGTGCCCGGAGATCCGATTCCGGCGCCGCGTGCGGTGAAGGTCGAGATGCTCGTGAACATCACCATCGACGGCGTGGCGGCGGGCGACGTGCAGGTTTGGGCCGAACGGCTGCGGATGCGGCCCGGCCCCGCGCTCTACCAGAAGACGGTGCCGGACCTGCAGCCGGAGGTGCTGGCGGTCGAAGCCGGCGAGATCGTGCACACCGCCGACGGGACGGACCGCCGCTTGCGCGCGGGCGACCAGATCGTGATTCCGCCCGGCCGGGTGTACGACGTCCGCAACGCCGGGAACGGCGAAGCCCTGGTCGTCGGGGTCGCGCTCGTCGTCGGACCGATGGTCCTCGCCGAATGGGACGAAACCCGGATGATCGCCGAGGCGTTGGTGCCGCCGTTCACGACGACCCTGCCGGGCGGCGCGGCGCGCGTGCTCCTGGAGCGGCTGACGCTGCCGCCGGGCGCCGTGGTTGTGGACGAATCTGCGCCGATCGAGGGCATCGGCATCGAGGCCGGCACCCTCGGCGTCACGCTGGCGGGCGACGACGTGCCCTACTGGGCGCAGCCCGGGGTCGAGCGCACGTTCGGGATCGGCACGATGCCGCGCCTCGTCCGCCCCGGTACGGCGATGGATCTGCGCAACGCCGGCGACCGGCTGCTGGTGCTGTATCGCGTCCGGGTGCTGCCGGCGGCGGCCGTCAGGTAACCCCGGCCAACCCGGGACACCGAACGGTGCTGACATGCCCCGGGAATGTTCGGACCCTCGTCGTCGCCGTGGTCCGCGTCGAGAGATCGTGGCCGCTGACGGACAGCAATGCGCCCCCGCGGAACGCGGCGGGGCTGCCTGCGACGCGAAGCGCCGGCCGGTGCAGCCGGCGCTTCGCGGTGTCGCGGGGCGACCAGGTTCCCGCGCCGACACGCCCGGTACGACGAGATCCCGCGTGGTCACGTGGAATCGGCCGTACGGCCGCTCGCGCCGCCGCGACGTGGCGGGCGTCGCGTTACGCCAGCCGCAACTCCACCGGGATGTTGCCGCGGGTGGCGTTGGAGTAGGGGCAGACCTCGTGCGCCCGCGCCAGCAGGGTTTCGGCCTGCTCGCGCGGGACGTCCGGCAGCGCGGCTTCCAGCACCACCGCCAGCCCGAACCCGCGCCCGACTGGGCCGATGGAGACGCGCGCGGTGATGGCGACCTCGCCCAGGTCGATGCCCTGCTTGCCGGCCACGTTGGCGAGGGCGCTGCCGAAGCAGGCCGCGTACCCGGCGGCGAACAATTGCTCGGGGTTGGTGCCCGCCGAGCCGTCGCCGCCGAGGTCCTTCGGCGGCGCGATCGCGACGTCGAGCGCCCCGTCGTCGCTGCGGGCGTGCCCGGCCCGCCCGCCGGTCGCCGTGGCGACCGCCGTGTAGAAGGTCTTGTCGAGGCCCGCCGGTTCGCCCGAATCCGACGTCTGGTTCGCGCTCGCCGTCATCGCGTCGTGTCTCCGTTCGCGTTGCCCGGCCGCTGCCGAGCCCGTTTCCTGGAACGGAACCGGACGCCCCGGCTCCTGTCGTCCGTCATGGCGCGGGCGGCAGCGCGACCACCACCAGCGTGCCGGGGCTGCCCTCCGCCGTGAGGTAGAAGGTGCGCCCGTCGGAGCCGTACGACACGGCCTCGGCCAGCCACATGAACGGGACCGCGACCTGCCGGGGTTCGCCCGCCAGCGCCTCGGCCAGCCCCTGGCCGGGAAGGATCTCCCACTCGGCCAGCCCGCCGTACGTTCGTAACGCCAGCCGCGTGCCGTCGGGCGAAACCGCGCCGCCGGTCGCCTGCGCGAGCGGTCCCCAGCCGGGTAGTTCGATGTTGCCGACGTGCTCGGCCCACGACACGTCGCCAAATTGCGGCCAGACCCGGTAGACCTCGGCCGCGCCCACGTCCTTGGCCACCAGCAGGACCTCGCCGGTGTGCGGGTGGACCAGCATCGCCTCGACGTTGCGCGGCCCGTCGGGGAAGGCGAGCGGGAAGCGGGTCGCCGGCAGGGTGGGCCAGCCTGCCGCCGGGTTTGAGGGATCGACCGGCGGTTCCGGCACGCGGTAGAGCGCGGCGTCGGCGCGGTCGCGGCGGTTGTCGCCGGTGTCGGCGATCCAGAGGACCGGCGCGCCGTCGGCATCGAACCCGGCGGCGAGGTCCTCCCAGTCGCGGTTCTCGGCGCCGCTCACCAGCCAGCGGCCGAGCGCCGCGCCGTCCGCGCCGACCGCGTAGAGAAACGGGCCGTCGCCCGAATCGTTCAGCGTCCAGAAGACGCCGGGTTGCGACGGGGAGGCGGCCAGCCCGGAACTCTCGTCGATGGCGGGATCGGCGAGGCGCACGACGACCGCCCCATCGCCCACGACCGGCGCCAGGCGCGGCGCCGCGAAGGCGACCGCCGGCAGCAGCAGCGCGAGCAGCAGCAGCGTCGGGACCAACCGGCGTCGGGAGCGGCGAGGAGGATTTGGCATGCGGCCAGTGTGGCGCATGCCGGGGTCGGCAAGTCGGCAAGTCGGCAAGCACGGAGCACGACGATTCCTGTCGCCTGTCGCCTGTCGCCTACCGGCGGCTGCGCTGCACGTCGGCGGGAACGCCGCGGGCGACGACGATGGTCAGCAGCAGCAGCAGGATGCCGACGGCGAGGAACGTCGCGCGGAAGCCGACGGCGACGGCGAGTCCCGCCCCGGCCAGCGGCCCGATGAACGCGCCGAGCGCGGCCGACGACGAGGTGATGCCGTACATCGTGGCGCGGCGGGAAGCGGGCGTAAGGTCGGCCACCAGCGCGTTGGCGGCCGGGATCATGCCGCCGGCGGCGAACCCGAACGCCCCTTGCAGGGCGGCCAACTGGAGCGGCCCGCCGGCGAAGGCCATCGGCAAATAGAGCAGCCCGGCGGCGGCGACGCAGACGACGAGGATGGTGCGGTGGCCGCGGCGGTCGCCCATGCGGCCGAGGGTGACCGCCGAGAGCGCGCTGGTGAACCCGAGGATGCCCATCACGAGGCCGGCGAGCGAGGCGGGGTCGGCCGAGCCGGGCGCGAGTTCCTGCACGAACAGCGGCACGATCGGCTGCACTGCCATCGAGGCGAAGCGGATCGCGAAGAGGGCGACGATCAGGGTGACGACCGCCGGGCCGAACAGGGGCGCGGCGTTGCGCTTGATGCGCGACCAGCGGGAAAGGCCTTCCGCCTCGTCCACCGTCGTGCGCGGGGTCGGCACGAACTTCTCGCGCACGAGCAGCAGCGTCAGGATGCCGGACGCCGCCAGCAGCGACCCGGCGACGACGAAGGTGGGGCGCGGGCCGATCCGGTCGGCCAGCACGCCGCCGAAGAGCGGTCCGACCGATGCGCCGGCGAAGATCGCCGTTTGCAGCAGCCCGAGCGCGAAACCGAGCCGCGCCTTCGGCGTGGTCGTGGCGACCAGCACGGTCGCGGCGGTCACCGTGCCGGTGAGCGCGCCCTCGACGAGGCGCAATCCGAGCAGTTGCCACGGCGCGGTGGCGAGCGACATCAGGCCGACGGTGCAGGCGCCGGCGAAGGACGCACGCAGCAGCATCATCCGGCGCCCGTGGCGGTCGGCGACGATGCCCCAGAGCGGGGCGGTGAGGGCCATCACCCCGGCGCCGCCGGCGTTGATCAGGCCGGACCAGAGGGTCTGCCCCTCGACGGTCTCCACCCCGAGATCGGTGAGGAAGAACGGAAGGAACGGCGCGCGCAGCGAAAACCCGATGATGGCGAGCAGTTGCACGACCCAGATGGCGGCGAGGTTGCGCCGCCAGGGGATGTCGGTGGGCGACGCCTCGGGGTCCTCCGGCCCGCCGACGTCGTATTCCTTGGCGGCGCTGGCGGCGGACGCGCGGGACCCGTTCGGGTCGTCGGCGGCCCCTGGCCCCGGCGGCTCGTTGGCGTTGGCGGCGGTCGCTGGGGGATCGACGCGGTCGGGTCGTCGCATCAGGCGGGGAGTGTATCGCCGGGGGTGGGGATGGGCAAACGGGACGCGGCCGCGCTGCGGTTGCGTCGGATCCAGAACCTGCGTCGGCGGCGACGGCGCAGATGCGGACTACACTCGCGTCCAATACCCGCCCGTGCCGCCTCCCCCGGAGCCTCGCCGATGCGTTTCGCCGACCGCCGATTCCTCGTCGCCGCGCTGCTGGCGATGCTCCTCCTGCTGCCGTCGTCGCTGGCGATCGCGCGGCAGGAAGCGGCCGCTCCGCTCGCCGAAGTGCTGCCGGGACAGCGGGCGTCGGTCGAATCCATAGCGGAAACGCTGAGCGCCTACCGGATCGAGGCGGCGGTCGATGAGGCGGCGGGCACGGTCGCCGGAACTGCCACCGTCACCTGGCGCAACCCGGCCGACGTGGCGCTGTCCGAGGTCTGGTTCCGGCTGTTCCCGAACGCGGGCTACTACGGCGAGGGCGGGCTGGCCGTCGGCGAGGCGACGGTGGACGGGCAACCGGCAACGACGGGACTGGCGCTGGAGGACACCGCCCTGCGCGTGGACCTGCCGGAGCCGGTCGCGCCGGGCGGGACGGCGACCCTCGTGTTGCCGTTCGTCGCGACCGTGCCGGCCGATTCGCGCGGCTCCTACGGCATCTTCCAGCGGGATTCCGGCTCCGGCACGTGGATCATGGCCGGCTGGCACCCGACGCTCGCGGTCTACGACCCCGGCCCGGATGGCGGCTGGAACCTCGCGCCGCCCACCTCGGCGGGCGACCCGACCTACGCCGCCAGCAGCCTCTTCGACGTGTCCCTGCGCGCCCCTGCCGGGTGGCGGGTGGTTTCCTCCGGCGCGGCGGTTGCGGCCGAGGATGCGGACGGATCGACCGTCCACCGCATCGTTGCTGGGCCGGCGCGCGAGTTCACGCTGGTGCTGGACGCCGATTTCGCCGTCGCCGAGGCGGTTGCCGAAGCCATGCCCGGCGCACCCAGCGAGGGAGGGGCCGCCATCCCGGCCTCACCGGCCGTTGCCACGCCGATCGCGGGGGAAACCACGCTCGTCCGCGCCTGGGGCGAGCCCGGGACCGATCCCGCCGCGCTCGAACGGGCGGCCGAGTCGGCGGCCTCGGCGCTGGAAGCGTTCGGCGAGCGGTTCGGTCCGTACCCGTTCGCCGAACTGGACCTCGTCGAGACGGACCTCGACGGCGCGCTGGCGGTCTCCTGGGCCGGCGTGGTCTTCCTCGACGCCGACGCCATGCTGGCCGGCTCGGCGGCGAACGACCCGGTCGCCTTCGATACGGTGGTCGCCCACGAGGTCGCGCACCTTTGGTGGGGCGCGCTGGTCGGGACCGATTCCAACAGCCACCCGTGGGTGAACGAGGGACTGGCCACCGTCTCCTCGCTCGGGTACTGGCTGTGGGAGGACGATGCGGACGCCGCCGAAGCGTCGCTCGACCGCTGGGTGCTCGGCCCGGCCCGCTCGCTGCTGGCGCGGGGCGACGCGGTGGTCGATCTCCCCATCGGCGGCGACGCGGACCCCTCGATCCGCTCCTGGGCGACCTACGGCAAGGCCGCGCTCGGCTTCCTCGCGATCCGGGCCGAGATCGGCGACGAGGCATTCTGGTCCGCGCTGGCGGCGGTGGACGACGACTGGCGCTTCGGCATCGCCCAACCGGCGGATTTCCTCGCCGCCTTCGAAGCGGAAAGCGGCGCGGACCTCTCGCCGCTCTGGGACGGATGGTTCGCGGCGGCGGACATGACCGCCGAGGAGATCGAGGCGGTGGCGGTTTCGTATCTGGCGGAGACCCGGCCATAAATGACCGGGCTACCGGGGCAAGCACCCTGAAGGGCGCTACGGCGGCGTTCACCGTGGCGCGGTGGCGGCGATTGCCGAGCCGATGCTGCCGGCGTGGGGCGCCCCAGGGGCGAGGGCCGTAGCGAACATACCCCGGGCACCAATGGAATGGGCGCGACCGTGACGGTTGCCGGAGGGATGCGGCCACGGGAGACGCCCGGGATGACGGCGGTTGCCGGATCGATGCGGCAACCGGCGATGCGCACCCGGGACTCGAAGTCCCGGGCTACGGGAACGAAGTCCCTCCGGGACTGACGGCAGGCGTGTGCAGCGTGTTTCGGCAACTGCCATCAACCCCGGGCTATGGGGACGAAACCCCTCCGGGGTTGAGACCGACGAACGCGGGCGCGATGCCCGTTCGCAGTCCCGGAGGGACTTCGTTTGCGTAGCCCGGGGATGCATCCCCGGGCGGCCCGCGGTGGCCGGGGTATTTTGGCAACCGCCGTCATCCCCGAGCGGGCGTGGGCGGAACTCGCGCCAAGAATGCAAGCCACCATCCCCGGGACTTCTGGCGCCGAATCGCCTGCTCCCTACGCCCCGGTGACCGCCTTCACCAGCACCGCCAACCCGAGCACGACGAACACCACGCCGGCGATGATCTCCGCCCAGTCGTCGGCCTTCGAGCCGAGGCGCGCCCCGAGCGCCAGCCCGAGCAGGGTGGCCGCGAACGCCTGCACGCCCACGATGAGCGCCAGCGGCCCCGGCGGCGCGCCGAGCACGGCGAAGGACAGCCCGATCGCCAGTTTGTCCGCCGCGATGACGACCCCGGTGGCGGCCACCTGCCGCGGCGACATCTCCCGTCTCGGCGGCGGGTCGGCCTTGTCCCCCTTCAGGCCGTGCAGGATGCCGCGCGCGCCGATCACCAGCAGCGCGGCCGCCGCCAGGTAGAGCGTCGCCGCGCCGAACGCGCCCTCTAGCGCGTCGCCGGCGACGATGCCGGCGGCCATCATCGCCGCGCCGATGGCGGCGAAGCCGAGCGCCGCCCGAATCCAGCGCGCGCGTTGGAGCCCGCCCAGCCCGATCACCAGCCCCACCGCGAAGACGTCGATCGCCAGCGGCAGCGCGATGAGGAACCAACCGAGCAGGTTCACCCGTGTCCTCCTTCCGGCGGATGGATTGCCCTTTGCGTGGCGCGAACCGGTGTGGCAAGGTGCGGCCAGCGGCGGAACGCGTACCCGATCCGGGAAGTTTGGCAGAACGGGTCGCGTTCCACGGGGCTGCCGCCGGATCGGGAGGGGGGAACCGACGCATGGGCGACCAGACGATCACGCTGCTCGTGCTCCTCGCGTCCGTGGTGCTGTTCGTCTGGAACCGGCTGCCGGTCGGCGTCGTCGCCCTCGGGGTCGCGATCGCGCTGTGGGCCACCGGCGTGGTGACGCTGGAGGAGGCCGTCGCCGGCTTCGGCGCGCCCACCGTCGTCCTCATCGCGGCGCTCTTCGTCGTCGCCGAGGCGCTGGACGCCGCCGGCATCACCGCCTGGGCCGGGCAGCAACTGTTCACCCGCGGCGGGACGAAGAAGGCGAAGTTGCTGGCGCTGACGATGCTGGTCTGCGCGCTTCTCTCGGCGCTGATCACCCCGAACGGCGCGGTCGCGGCGCTCTTCCCGCTCGGCGTGGTCATCGCCGTCCGGTTGCGGCAGTCGCCCTCGAAACTGCTGATCCCGCTGGCCTACGCCGCGCACGCCGGATCGCTGCTGGTCCTCACGGGGTCGCCGGTCAGCCTGCTCGCCTCGGATGCGGCGGTGGAGGCCGGCGGGAGGGCGTTCGGCTTCTTCGAATTCCTGCTGGTCGGCGTGCCGACGCTGGTCGGCACCGTGATCGTCGCCGTCCTGCTCGGGCCGAAACTGCTGCCGGACCGCGTCGCCCGTACCCTGCCGCGCGACCTCGGCGCGCTGCCGGGCACGTTGCTGCGGCAGTACGTGCCTGGGGCCGACCTCGCCCGCCTGCCGGTCGGGCCGGGCTCGCCCCTCGCCGGCCACCCGCCGATGGCCATCGACCGCGAAGTCTATCCGGGGCTGCACCTGCTCGGCGTGCGCGACGCGGCGGGCAACCCCGCCGGCGACCGCCCGCTGCTGGCCGGGGACGCCCTTGTGCTCCGCGGCGGCCGGGAGCAGATCGCCCACTTTGCCGCCGACTTCGGCCTCTCCGGCGCGGCGGCGACGGACGCCGAAGCCGACGCCTCCGCGCTCGTCAACCGCGACCTCGGGGTCGCCGAGGTGATCGTCGCGCCCCGCTCCAACCTCGTCGGGCAGGCGGCCTTCCCCGGCATGGTCACCGAAAGCGGCGAACTGGTGGTGCTGGCGGTGCAGCGGCTGGGCGAGGACCTGGGGCCCGGCGAGACCACCCTCCAGGCCGGCGACGCGCTGCTGCTGCAAGGCCGCTGGGACGCGCTCGACGAGCATACCGCCGACCCGAACGTGATCGTGGTCGATTCGCCGGACGCGATCCGGCGGCAGGCGATCCCGCTGGGCCCGAAGGCGAAGCCCGCCCTGGCCGTGCTGGCGGGCATGGTCGTGCTGCTGGGCACCGGTGTGGTGCCGGCGGTGATCGCCGGGCTGCTGGCCGCGATGGCGATGGTCGTCCTGCGCGTCGTCTCGGTCGATCACGCCCACCGCGCCATCTCGTGGACGACGCTGATCCTGGTCGCCGGCATGATCCCGCTCTCGACCGCCATCACCGAGACCGGCGTGGCGGCCGTCCTCGCCGGCGGACTGGTCGATGCCATCGGCGGGTTCGGTCCCTACGCCATCCTGCTGGCCCTGTTCCTGTTCACCGTCGTCCTCGGGCAACTCATTTCCAACACCGCGACCGCGCTGGTGATCCTGCCGGTGGCCGCCTGGGTCGCGCTGGATTCCGGCATCTCGGTGCAGACGCTGATGATGAGCGTGGCGGTTTCCTCGGCGGCGGCCCTGTTGACCCCGATCGCCACCCCCGGCAACATGATGGTGATGGAACCCGGCGGGTACAAATTCGGCGACTACGTGAAACTGGGACTGCCGGTCATGGCCGTCTACCTGCTGGTCGCCGTCTTCGTCGTCCCGATCTTCTGGCCGATGTAAACGGGAAAGCGCAACGTGGGCGGGCGGCAGCAGGACGCGATGGAGGCCATCGAGGATTTCGCGCGCGAGAACGCGGACGCCGTGGAGGTGAGGCCGGTCGGCGGGGACCGGTGGCAGCGGCGGATCGACCTCGCCATCGTCGTCGTCCTCGCCGTGGCGTCGCTGCTGGCCGCGTGGTCCGGGCACCAGACCAGCCTCTGGTCCGGCGAGCAGTCGGCCTTCATCACCGAGGCGGAGCGCAACCAGGCCGAATCCACCCGCGCCAGCATCGTCGGCAACCAGATGATGCAGATCGACATCGCGCTGTTCCTCGACTGGCTGCTCGCCTACCAGAGTGGGAACGCCGCCCTCGCCGATTTCTACGAGGAGCGCTTCCCGGCCCACCTGCGGACCGCCTTCGACGCCTGGGTGGCCAGCGACCCGCTGGGAAACCCCGACGCGCCGAGCGATCCGTTCCGGATGGCGGAGTACGTCGTGCCGCAACTGCGCGACGCGGCGCGGTTCGACGAGGCCGCCGGCGCCGCCTTCGTGGCGGCCGAACACGCCGACGCGATGAGCCAGCAATACGTGCTGGCCACCATCCTGGTGGCGCTGGTGCTCTTCTTCGGCGGCATCTCGACCAAGGCGCCGCGGCGGTCGGTGCAGATCGCGTTGCTGGGCATCGCGATCGCGCTGCTGCTTTTTACGCTCCAGAACCTCGCCGTCCTGCCCGACGCTTCGGACTGGCAATTGACCCCGCTCTGGGGGTGAGCGTGCTCCACCCCCTGCCGGCAGCCATTGCTCCAATCGTCATCCCGAGCGCGTCGAGGGATCTCGTCGCCCTTCGACTCCTTCGACTCCTTCGGCTCGAAAACGAGATCCCTCGACGCGCTCGGGATGACGGTTTGGCGGCTCGGGGTGACGACATGGACGTCCCGGAGGCACAGGGAACGCGAGCGAGCGTGGCGGCGGCCAACCGGCCGCCTCGTGCGATGGCCGAGCGAGGCGTTGCGTGCGGGCAATTCGATCCACGAGGTGTGCCGGGGTGCGGCATGTGCGCCGTCCGTCACCGTGCCGGTCCCGCCGGGGCCGGGGCTACACTGCGGCTGCCGGGGCGCGACCCCGGTGCGCGGCGGCGCCGGACTCCGGCTGGAGATGCGCGGCGCGACCAGCGCGGCACGGGGCGATGGAGCGCGGTGCGATAAGGATGGCGATGCAGGCATGTGCGCCCGGGCGCGGACGCCGCCGGGCGAGATCGGCGCCCGCACCGCGGGCGGCCGGGTGGACGGGCCGAGGCCGGGCGGGGACCATCGCGGCGGCGGTGCTGGCGCTGTTCGCGCTCTGGCTTGCGGTCGGCGGCGCGCTGGCGCAGGACGACCGGGCGCCGGTGCTGATCGACGGCCGCGAGGTGTTCCGCGTCGGCCCGGCGGGTGAAGTCGCCGCCTCCGAGCGGGCGCGCCTCATCCAGCGCCGGATCGACCTCCTGCTGGCCTCCCCCGAAGAGATCGGCCCGGCGCGGGTGGAGCCACCCGGCCCCGACGGCGAGCGCCAGGTTTCGGTGGCCGGCGTGCCCATCGTCACCGTTACCGAGGACGACGCGGACGACAACGTGACTACGGTCAACGAACTGGCCGCCTCCTGGGCGGCCGACCTCGACCGGGAACTCGGGGCGGCCGCCGACCGGCGGCAAACGACGCTGGCGCGCTTCATCACCGAGATCCGGGCGGCGTTCGCCGCCGCCTTCGTCCGCCTCTACGGGACGATGGTCGGGCTCGTGCCGCGTCTGCTGGCGGCGGGGCTGGTGCTGGGGCTGTTCTGGCTGGTGTCGCGGCTGGCGGGGTGGGTGCTGCGGTTCAGTTTCGGCCGCACCGACTTCAACCCGACGTTCGAAAACCTCGTCCGCTCGGTCGTGGCCGTTTCCATCTGGGCGACCGGCGCGCTGGCGGCCGCCGCCGCCTTCGGCTTCGACCCGCAAACGGTCGTCACCGGCCTCGGCCTGACCAGCCTCGCGCTCGGCTTCGGCCTGCGCGACGTCGTGTCCAACTACGTCAGCGGGGTGCTGATCCTCGTGCTGCGCCCGTTCGCCCTCGGCGACTGGGTGGCCATCGGGGAAACCGAGGGCACGGTGGAGCAGATCGACCTGCGCGCCACCAAGATCCGCACCTTCGACGGCGCCGTGGTGCTGATCCCCAACGGCGACGTCTTCGTCAGCCGCATCGTCAAGAACACCGACCCCGTCCGCCGCACCGACGTCCGGATCATGGTCGCTCCCGACGCCGACCTCGACCGCGCGGTATCCGTCGTGCTGCAAGCGGTCGGCGCCGTGCCCGGCGTCCTCGGCGATCCACTGCCCTCCGTCCGCGTGGCCGAGTTGCGGCCCGACGCGGCGGTGCTGGAAGCCCGCTACTGGACGGATTCCCGTGCCACCGACGTGCTGGCGACCGCCGACGCGGCGCGCCGGGCCGGCGTCGATGCGCTGCGCGCGGCCGGCGTCGAGTTGCCGGCTCCGGGGGTCCGGTCCGCGGCGCCCGCCCCGTAGCGGCCGGTGGGGCATCGCTTCCCGATTGACCGCGTGGCTCGGCCGTTCGGGAAGCACTGCGACAAGGCAGGACGGTTCGGGCGCGAAGGCGAGCGACATTCGGCGCGCGATGCGCCATCATTGGGTATCGAACCGGCGGATGCCCGCACGGGTCGCCGCGCACGCGACGGAGGTTGCATGGCCACGTTGACCGTTTCGAAGTTCGCCACGCCGGACGGCGCCCAGAAGGCGCTGGACGTGCTGAAGGGGCTGGAGCCGCAGCGGCTCATCACCATCCAGGACGCCGCCATCGTTTCCTGGCCCGAGGGCGCGAAGAAGCCGAAGACCCAGAACTTCGGCGACATGACCGGCCCGGCGGCGCTCAACGGCGCGTTCTGGGGCATGCTCATCGGGCTGATCTTCTTCGTCCCCCTGCTCGGCGCGGCGGTGGGCGCGCTGTCCGGCGCGCTGGCCGGCCACTTCGCCGACTACGGCATCGACGACAAGTTCATCAAGGGCGTGCGCGAGCAGGTCACGCCGGGCACCTCGGCGCTGTTCCTGCTCTCCTCGGACGCGGTCGTCGAGCGCGTCTCGGACGCCCTGAAGCAGGCCGGCCTCTCCGGCGAATTCATCGCCACCAACCTGTCCTCCGAGCAGGAGGCCAAGCTGCGCGACGCCTTCGGCGACGCGTAGAACACCACGCGAAGGCCGCGGGCGGCGCACTGCGCCGCCCGCGTTGCGTTTTCGGCGAGGAGACCGCGATGGCGTTCGGACCGATGGAACTGTTGATCGTGCGCTTCCGGGGCGAGCGGCCGGAGCCGGAGGTGGCGCAGGCGCTGCGCGAACTGGTCGAGGGCGGCACGATCCGCATCGTCGATCTGCTCTTCGCGCGCAAGGACGCCGAAGGAAACCTGACCTGGAGCGAGGCCGAATCCGTGGCCCGCGCGGTCGGGATCGAGGGCATCACCTCCGACCTCGTCGAGATGCTGTCGGAGCGCGACGTCGAAGCCCTCACCGCCAACATGCCGGCCGGGTCGTCGGCCGGGCTGATGCTGTTCGAGAACGTCTGGGCGAAGCGGTTCGCCGACGCGGTGCGTTCTTCGGGCGGCGCGGTGGTGCTGTCCGAGCGCATCCCGGCCTTCGTGGTCGATGAGGTGCTGGCGACGGTGGCGGCCGACGAGGCGTCCGCCTGAATCCCGGCCCGCCGGGCGCGGGCCGAAACGCGAAAGGAGCACGGCGATGATGCGACGACGACGCGGCCCCGGCATCGTGGGCACGGTGGCGCAGACGGCGATGATCGCGGGAACGGCGACCGTCGTTTCCAACAAGGTGGCCGCCAGCGGGGCGGCGAAGCAGCAGGCGAAGGCCCAGGCCCAGCAGCAGGCGCAGGCGCAGGCCGACGCCGTCCTCGAAGCGCAGGCGGGCGTGCAGGAACTGCAAGCCCAGTTGCAGGCGCTCCAGGCCCAGCAGGCCCAGGCGGCGATGCAGCCCGCCACCGCAGAGGCTCCCGCGGCCCCGGCCGCTCCCGACGCCGGTGGCGGCGGCGCGGACATGATGGCGAAACTTCAGCAACTCGCCGACATGAAGGCCAACGGCCTCCTCTCCGACGAGGAGTTCGCCGCCGCCAAGGCCCGCCTGCTCGCCTGACGCTCGATCGCCGCCGCGTTCCGGGCGCGGTCGCCGAATTGATCCGGCCTCCGTCTACGCCCGCCCGGGGATGATGGCGGTCGCGGCATCGATGCGGCCGCCGTCCGTCCTCAGCCCCGAAGGGGCTTCGTTGGCGTAGCCCGGGGGGTCAACCCCGGGCAGGCGGTGATTTGGGCGCCCGCCATCAACCTTGGGCCTCTCGTCGCCGGCAGCCGCGTCGATATGGCAACGGCCATCGCCCGAGGCGATGGCCGTTGTGTCCGGGACCGGGCGCGTCCTACGCCCTGGTAAACCCGCTCCGGGCGGCGACCCGGTTGCGGGAGATCCAGGCGAGCGCCAGCAGGATCAGCCCGCCGACGAGCGCCACCCAGCCCAGCACCGCCAAGCGGTCGGCGGCGTTGTCCTCGGCCGAGGTCAGCAGCACCACCGCCAGCACGATCTGGAGCAGGGCGGTGACGATCGGGCCGGGCCGGATGTTGCCGCCGCGCAGCGCCCGCACGACGCCGATCGCCGCGTAGGCGAGCAGCCCGATGCCCAGCATCGTCCGCGCCGCCACGATGTCCAGCGTCGGCAGCAGCACCCCGCGCAGCAGCACGAACAGGCCGACGGTCGCGCCGACCCCCGCCTGGAGCATGCCGTAACCTTCGGGATCGGTCCGGCCCGCCTCCCGCAACCGGGCGAGCACCAGCAGCACGCTGGCCACCAGCAGCACCCCGGCCACGAGTTGCACGACGAGCCCGGCCGCCGAAACCGGGGCCAGCAGGAAATAGAGCCCGAGGGCAACCGCCACGACCCCCTGGATGCCGACGCTCCACCACGGGACGTCGCTCCGCCACGGCGCGTGCTCCTTTGCCATCGCCAACGCCTGATCCTCCACCTGACCCTCCTCTCGAACGCCCTGACGCCCTTCCCGGGAACCGGCGTAGCGGCGTTGTCCGGCGGCTCGCGCATGGGAGGCCGCCGGTAGCGACGGATGACACGGAGTGATTGCCGGATCATGCGCGTTTCCGTTGCGCACGGCAAGCTTTCCTCGGCCGCGCCTCACGTACAATGCGCGGAGCAAGGCACCTCCAAAGTCCATGGTTGTGGCCGAACTCTTCGGCGCAGCCGGCGGTGGCGGCGGAATCCTGCCTTCTCCAAAAGGGAAGGCCGTTCGCGCGGTAGCGGGCGGACGGCGGCCGTCGAGGTATCGGATGACCGCCGGTGGCCAGTTGCCGCGTGCGGCGGACGGGAAAGGGGTTGGTCATGGCGTCAGCCAGCGATGCCGCACGGGCCTATGCCCGCGCCAACGGCGAACGATTCCTCGGCGAACTGATCGACCTGCTGCGCATCCCCAGCATCAGCACCGACCCCGCCCACGCCGGCGACATCCGGCGGGCCGCCCAGTGGCTCGCCGACCACCTGTCCGGGCTCGGCGCGGCCAACGTCGCCGTGATGGAAACGGCTGGCTACCCGGTCGTCTACGGCGAATGGCTCGGCGCGGGGCCGGACGCGCCGACCGTGCTCGTCTACGGCCACTACGACGTGGTGCCGGCCGCCGTCGAGGACGGTTGGGACACGTCACCCTTCGATCCGGTCGTCAAGGATGGCAAGGTCTGGGCGCGCGGCGCGACCGACGACAAGGGCCAACTCTTCATCCACGTCAAGGCGCTCGAAGCGTACCTGCGCACCGGAGACGGGCCGCCGGTGAACCTGAAGTTCCTGCTGGAAGGCGAGGAGGAGGTCTCGTCGCCGAACCTGCGCCCCTTCATCGAGCAGCACCGCGACCTGCTGGCCGCCGACGTCTGCGTGATCAGCGACTCCTCGATGCCCGCCATCGACCGCCCGGCGATCACCCACAGCCTGCGCGGCATGACCTACATCGAAGTCGCCGTGACCGGCCCGCACGACGACCTGCACAGCGGCTTCTACGGCGGCGCGGTCCACAACCCGGCGCTGGCGCTGGTCGAGATCCTCGCGACGCTGCACAGCCCCGACGGCAGCATCGCCGTCCCCGGTTTCTACGACGACGTCGTGCCGCTCACCGACGCCGAGCGGGCCGAGATCGCCAAGACCGACATGAGCGAAGCCGAGTTGCTGGCCGCAACCGGCGTCCCGGCCCCGTGGGGGGAGACCGCATTCACCATCCGCGAGCGCGTCTCCGCCCGGCCGACGCTGGAGATCAACGGGCTGCTCAGCGGCTGGACTGGGCCGGGGCCGAAGACGATCATCCCCGCCTCGGCGATGGCCAAGATCAGTTGCCGGCTGGTCGGCAACCAGGACCCGCACCGCATTTACGAGGTGCTGCGGGACCACATCGCGTCCATCGCGCCGCCCACCGTGAAGGTCGCGGTCGAACTGCTGACCACCGGCGAACCGGCGCTGATCGACTTCACCCTGCCCGAGATGCAGGCCGCCGCCCGCGCCTACGAGACCGGCTGGGGCGCCACCCCGGTCTTCACCCGCGGCGGCGGCAGCATCCCCATCGTGGCCGACATCTTCACCCTGCTGGAGATGCCGGTGGTGATGATGGGCTACGGGCTGGACACCGACGGCCTGCACGGGACCAACGAGCACTACCGCATCGAGATGTTCGAGCGCGGCATCGAGACCGCGATCGTCTACCTCGACGAACTGGCGAACCTGCCACGATAGGGCCGGTTCTGCCGCCGCTTATCCGTCATCCCGAACGCTATTCGCCAACCGTCATCCCGAACGCTATCCGCCACCCGTCATCCCGAGCCCGTCGAGGGATCTCGTCGCTCCTCGACTGCTCGCCTTCCCGACTCGGACACGAGATCCCTCGACGGGCTCGGGATGAGGGGTAAGCGGCGGCGGTTGGGGAGCCGAAACGCACACACTGGGGAAGGGACTCATGAGCACGGATACGACACCCGGATTCGACCGGGACCTCGAAGAGCGCCTGGTGCGTTACGCCCGCATCGATACCCAGGCCGACGAGGCATCCTCCACCACGCCCAGCACCGAAAAACAGTTCGACCTGCTGCGGCTGCTGGTCGATGAACTGCGCGAACTGGGCGCGCGGGGCGTGACGCTGACCGACTTCGGCGCGGTGCTGGCGACGATCCCGGCGACCACCGCGCCGGACGCGCCGGTCGTCGCCTTCCTCGCCCACGTCGATACCTCGCCGGGGTTCGCGGCATCCGGGGTCGAACCGGTCGTCCACCGGGCCTACGCCGGCGGCGACATCGCCTTGCCGGGCGACCCGGAGGCGATCCTTTCCCCGGAGCAGTTCCCCTACCTCGCCGGCAAGGTCGGCGAGGACATCGTCACCTCCGACGGCACCACCCTGCTCGGGGCCGACGACAAGGCTGGCGTGGCCATCATCATGGCGATGGCCGGCCACCTGCTGGCGAACCCGGACATCCCGCACGGCCCGATCCGCATCTGCTTCACCCCGGACGAGGAGATCGGCCGCGGCGTCCACCCCGACCTGCCGGCGGCGCTGGCGGCCGACGTCGCCTACACGCTGGACGGGGCCGACCTCGGGGAAGTCGTCTACGAGACGTTCTCCGCCGACAAGGGGACCGTGACCATCCGCGGGGTATCCGCCCACCCCGGGCAGGCGAAGGACGTGCTGGTCAACGCCCTGCACCTCGCCGCGAAGATCGTGATGACGCTGCCGCACGCGACGCTGACGCCGGAGACCACCGAGGATCGGCAGGGGTTCATCCACCTCTACCAGATGCACGGCACCGCCGCCGAGGCGCACCTCGACTTCATCCTGCGCGATTTCGAGCGGGACGGGCTGGCGGCCCACGGCGACCTGCTGCGGCAGGTCTGCGCCGCCGTCGCCGCGACCGAGCCGCGCGCCCGCATCACCTGCGAGATCACGCCGCAGTACCGCAACATGCGCTACTGGCTGGAAGACGACATGCGCCCGGTTGAGTTGGCGCGGGAGGCCTGCCGGCAGGTCGGCATCGAACCCTTCTCGCCGCCGACGCGGGGCGGCACCGACGGCTCGCGCCTGACCGAACTGGGCGTGCCGACCCCCAACCTGTTTACCGGGATGCAGAACTTCCACGGCCCGCTGGAATGGGTTAGCGTGCAGGACATGGCCCGGGCGACCGACGTCTGCATCGCGCTGGCCCGGTTGTGGGGCGAGGAACCGGCGCAGGCGTAGGCTGCCGCCAAATGCCGAGCGGGGCGGGCACACCGAGCCCGGCCGGGAGATGAGGGGAACGCCATGAGCGAGACCGAAGCCGCCGCGCCGGCAGCCGAACCCCAGGGATTCACCCAGCGGCTGCTGGACAAGATCGAGCGCGCGGGCAACAAGGTTCCGCACCCGGTCATCATCTTCCTGTACCTCATCGTTGCCATCTTCATCCTCTCCACGGTGCTCTCCCTACTCGGGGTGAGCATCACCGAGGAGATCCTGGTGCCGGAATCGCCCCGCATCGTCGAGGCGACCTACTTCGGCGGCTCGCTGGAATCGACCGGCGTCGAGGTGCGCCCGGCCTCCGGCGAGTACGTCGTCCAGGAGGTCACCGTCCCGGTGCGGGCGCTGCTGTCGGTGGACGGCATCCGCTTCATCTTCACCTCGTTCGTCAACAACTTCGCCAACTTCAGCGTCGTGGCCACCATCTTCGTGGCGATGATCGGCGTGGGCGTGGCCGAGCAGGCGGGCATGATGGCCGCGCTGATTCGCCGGCTGGTCGCCGTCACCCCCGGCGCGTGGCTGACCTTCGTGATCGTGCTGGTCGGCGGCCTTTCCAGCGTTGCCACCGACGCCGGCTACCTGATCCTGATCCCGCTGGGCGCGGCGGCCTTCCTCAGCGTGGGGCGGCACCCGATCGCGGGGGTCGCCGCCGCCTACGCCGGGGTGAGTGCGGCCTTCGCGGTCAACATCCTGCCCGCGCCGCTGGACGCGCTGCTGACCGAGATGACCAACGAAGCGATCGCGCTGGTCGATCCCGACCGCTCGATCACGATCACCGCGAACTGGTACTTCAACACGGTCTCCTTCCTCGTCATGGCCGTGGTCATGACCTTCGTGACGACCCGCATGATCGTGCCGCGCCTCGGCGTCTACGACCCGCGGGAGGCGCTGGGAGAGGCGCCGGGCGAAGGCGGGCCGGACATCCCGACCCCGGAGGACGCGCCGCCCGTCGATGCCGAGGCGGAGGCGAAGGGGCTGCGCGGCGCGCTGGTCGGGTTCCTGGTCGGCCTGGCGGTGGTGGTCGCCTTCACCGCGCCGCTGGGCTCGCCGCTGCGCGACCCGGCGACCGGGGCCATCGTCGGCACGACGCCGTTCATGAACAGCCTCATCTTCATCATCTCGATGCTCTTCCTCGCCGCCGGCATCGGCTACGGCCGCGCCGCCGGAACCATCACCAGCAGCGTGGACATCGTCACCGGGGTGACGAAGACGTTCGCCGGCCTCGCCGGGCTCGTGTTCATGCTGCTGGTCATCAGCCAGTTCATCGCCTACTTCAACTACTCGAACCTGCCGAGCGTGATCGCCGGCTCGCTCGCGCAGGCGCTCCAGCGCGCGCAGGTCCACCCGCTGCTGCTCCTCATCGGCCTGATCCTCGTGGTGGCGCTGGTGGACATCATCATGACCGGCGCCCTGCCGAAGTGGGCGATCCTCGCCCCGATCTTCGTGCCGCTGTTCATGCGACTGGGGGTGGAACCGCAGACGGTGCTCGCCGCCTACCGGCTGGGGGATTCGCCGTTCAACGTCGTCACCCCGCTCATGGTCTACCTGCCGTTCGTGGTGCTCGTGTCCCAGAAGTACGTCAAGAGCGCCGGGCTCGGCACCATCATCGCGCTGATGATCCCGTACACCCTCGTCGTCCTCGTGGCGTGGCTCATCCTGTTCGTGATCTGGTTCGCGCTCGGCATCCCCCTCGGCCCCGGCTACCCGATGTTCGCCGGGTAACGGCGGCCGGAACGATTGGCGCGATTGCCACGAACCGGGGTACGGGAACGAAGACCCGCCGGGGAGCGGCCTCCACCGCAGGCGGGGAACGCCGTCACGGGGTGCCGGGAACGACGCTCGGTCGGCACGAACGAGGCGCGCATGGCAGATCAGATCCCGCCCGCCGTGGCCGGGGCGACCGGCACGCCGGCGGGCTTCCCGGAAGAGGACGAGGACGCGCTCGATCCGGCCGGCGGCGGGCGGATGGCGCTGGGCGAGACGATCGGGCCGCTGGTCCGGGAGGCGTGGGAGCTGTACCGCGCCAACGACGAGGGCGAGAACGCCCAGCACTACCCGGCGCTGGCCGCCGCGCCGCGCGGGCTGTTTGGGGTCTGCGTCGCCGGGGTCGGCGGTGCGGTCCACGCCGCCGGCGACGCGGACCACCCGTTCACGATCATGAGCGTGGCCAAGCCGTTCGTCTTCGCGCTGGTCTGCGAGGCCATCGGGCCGGAGCGGGCGCGGGCGGCGATCGGCGTCAACGCCACCGGGTTGCCGTTCAACTCGCTGGCGGCGGTCGAGGCCGGCCCGGACGGACGGACCAACCCGATGGTCAACTCCGGCGCGCTGGCGGCCACCGCCCTCGTTCCGGGGGACGATGCCGCCGTGAAGTGGACGGCGATTCGCGACGGGCTGGCCGCCTTCGCCGGCCGCCCGCTGCGCGTGGACGAGGCGGTGTATGCGTCGGCGTCGGCGACCAACCAGCGCAATCAGGCCATCGCCCGCCTGTTGCAGGACCGCGGCGCGCTCGATTTCGACCCGGCGGCCACCGTCGATCTCTACACCCGCCAAAGTTGCCTGGAGGTGACGGCGCGCGACCTCGCGGTGATGGCGGCGACCTTGGCCAACGGCGGCGTCAACCCGCTGACCGGCGAGCGCGTGGTGGCCGCCGCGACCTGCCGGCGGGTGCTGGCGGTGATGGCCATCGCCGGGCTGTACGAAACCTCGGGCGACTGGCTCTACGACATCGGGCTGCCCGGCAAGAGCGGCGTGGGCGGCGGCATCATCACGGTCGCCCCGGGCAAGGGCGGGCTGGCGACCTTCGCGCCGCCGCTGGACGCCGCCGGCAACAGCGTGCGCGGCCAACTCGCCGCCCGCTTCCTCGCGGCGCGGCTCGGGCTGCGGATCTTCGCCTCGCTGCCGGAACCGCACGGCTGAGGGTCGGCCGGGGCAGCCCGTCGCGACGGCGCCGGGCGGGTGCTAGGCTAGCGCCCGTGATGCACGTCCACGCCGCGCCAACGCCCGGAGAACGCGCCGTTCCGCCATCGCGCCGCGCGGCGCGACGAGGACCGGGTCGCGGGGCGGGCGGCCGGTGCTGACCGCGCTCGCGGAGGGGGAGGCATGGACCAGGTCTTCGGACTCGTGCTGCTGGCCGCCGGCGTCTTCGTCTGCGTCTACGGCACGCGGCTGTTCACCTACGGGCTGGCCGCGATGGGCTTCGCGGCCGGGTTCCTCGCCGGGTTCCGGCTGTTCGCGACCAGCGATTCGCTGCTCCAGGTCGTGCTCGCGATGGTCGCCGGCGCGATCGTCGCCGCGATCGTGATGGCATTGGCGCGCTTCGGGTTGTACATCGCCGGCGGCATCCTTGGGTTCGTGCTGGCGGTCCTTGTGCTGGGCCTGTTCGGCATCGGCGGGGAAGGCATCACCGGGGCCGTCTCCACCGTCGTCCTGATCGCCGCGACCGGGGCCGGCGGCGTGTTCGGCCCGATCCTCGGGCAGGGCATCGTCGTCTTCGCGTCGTCGGCTGCCGGGGCGCTGCTGGTGGTCAACGGCCTGCAGATCTGGTTCGACGACCAGTTGCCCGGCGACGCCGGCGACGCAGTCACCTCGCTCGGCAGCGGGTTCGCGCTGACGCTCTTCCTCGTCATCTTCCTCGTCAGCGCGCTCGGGCAACTCAACGTGCAGGACCTGCGCAACCGGCTGTTTCGCCGATAGCGGTGAGCATCCCTCCGGGGCGGCGCCGACGACGGGTGCGGGCCTCCGCCGGACGGGACGGCGCGTCCGGGGCGGTCGGTGGCGTGCGGCGCGGATGTGCATCGGGGTGCGAGACGAACGACCGGCGGTGGCCCAGGAGTGGGATGCATGAGCGCGGCTGACGGCGCGATCCCGGCTTCCGGCGGGCAGGACCCCGCCGCGCCCGCCGAGCGCGCGACCCCGCCGGCGGCGCTGGTCCGGCGCAAGGACGTCCAGATCCTGCTGCTGTCGCGGATGGCGACCATGCTCGGGTTGGCGACCCTCTCCTACGGCGCGATGGTCTTCCTCGCGCAGGAAGGCGCGAGCCAGCTCCAGGTCTCGATGATGGGCGTCAGCCGCAACGCCGCCGCGCTGCTGTTCGGGCTCGGCGGCGGGCTGATGGCCGACGCCATGAGCAAGCGCGGCGCGATGGTCGCCTCGTACTCGATCCAGGCCGCCGTCTGCATCGCCCTGCCGCTGCTGTTCGGGACTTCGCTACCCACGCTGTTCGCGGTGATCGTGCTGGCCGCCGTGCTGGGCCAACTGACCGTGCCGGCCATCAAGTCCGCCGTCGCGCTGGTGGCCGCTCCGGCCGACGTCGCCACCGTCTCCGCGCTGATCGCGGTGGCGGGCGGCATCGCCGCCGCCGCCGGCGCGTCGCTGCTGGCTCCGATCCTGATCGACGTCGGCGGCATCCGGCTGGTGCTGTGGTCGGCCGGGGTGGTGCTCGCCTTCGGGGCCGTGCGCGCCCGCGCCCTGCCCGAGGAGCCGGACAAGGCCAGCCTGCGCAAGGCGTTCGGCGACGTCGAATGGCGCGCGTCCTTCCCCAGCCTGCGCGGCACCGCCCAGTGGCTCTACGACAACAAGGGCCCCGGTTCGATGCTGCTGTTCGGGGCGACGGTGCTGGCCCTGTTCGACGGCATCAACTCCCTCATGCCGGTCTACGTGCGCGACGTGCTGGGCATCGACCCGGCCGCCGCCGTCTGGGTGATGGCCCCGGGCGCGTTCGGGTTCGCGCTCGGCACCGTGCTCGGCCCGCTGCTCATCACCCGGATCGGCGAGCGCCCGTTGCTGGCGGTCGCCCTGCTGACCATGTTCTCCGGCGCGATCGGGTTCGCCTTCGTCGATCAACTGGCGCCCCTGTTGGGGCCGCTCAGCCCGCTGCGGCTGCTCGGGCGGCTGCTCGGGGTGGAGGTGCCGCTGCCGGTGCTGGCCGCCTCGATGCTCGCCATCCCGGCCGCGTTCGGCTCCACCCTCGGCGGCGCGTCCGTGCAAACCTACGTCAACCGACGCGTGCCGCTGGCCGGGCAGGGCGCGGTGTTCGGCCGGCAGGAGGTCATCGAGAACGCGCTGACGCTGACGATGATCCTGTTGCTGGGCGTCGTGGCCACCCTCGTCGGATCGCGGCTGGTCTTCCTCGTCGGGCCGCCGGTGCTCTTCCTGATCGTGCTGGCGCTGATCCGCTACGCCTATTCGGTCTCCGGCGACGCGGCCCCGACCTACCGATCCGCCGCCGGCGCGGCGATCTCCTTCCGCGAGTTGCCGTTCGACCCACCGGTCGCCGATGCATCGGCCGCGCCCGAGTCCGGCGAGCCGGACGTGCCGCCTGCGGTTGACGATGCGCCGGAGCGCCCCGGATGATCGGGCGCGCCTGGGGCCTGCTCCTGTGGTGGGCGGGCGCCGCCGTCGCCATCGGCGTCCTGCTGCTGCTGATGGACCGGCTGCTGCCCGGGTTCAGCCTGGCCGGGCCGGTCCGGGCCTTCGTCGCCGGCGCGGCGATCGCGCTGGTCGTCTCCCTGCTGTGGCCGGTCGTCTACGGCATCGCGCGGCGCGTGCCGATCCTGCTGTTTCCGGTCGTCATCTTCCTGCTCGCCGGGGTTCTCGTCTGGCTGGGCGTCGCGATCGCCAACATGGCCGGGGCCGGCGTCCGCATCGCCGGGCTGGGCGAAGCGATCTGGCTGGCGGTTGCCCTCTCGGCCGGGCTGGCGATCCTCGGCGCGCTCTTCTCGCTCGATCGCGGGCTCGGCTACGACACGATGGTCACCCGGCCGCTGCGCCGCGCCTACCGCGGCACGCCGAAGACCGGCCGGTCCGGCATCCTGTTCCTCGAAATCGACGGCCTCTCCGAGCCGGTCCTGCGCCGGGCCATCGACGACGGCCACATGCCCACCCTGCGGAACTGGCTGCGCTCCGGCTCGCACCGCCTCGACGCGTGGGAGCCCGACCTGTCGTCGCAGACCTCGGCCTCGCAGGCGGGCATCCTGCTCGGCTCCAACGAGGGCATCCCCGCCTTCCGCTGGTGGGACAAACCCTCCGGCACGCTGATGGTCTCCTCACGCCGCCACACCGCCGAGGAACTGGAGCGCCGTCTCTCCACCGGGCGCGGCCTGCTCGTCCACGGCGGCGGTTCTCGCTGGAACGCCTTTTCCGGCGACGCGCCGGACTGCCTCGGCACCTTCTCAGCCCTCGGCGACCGCGCCCGCTCGCGCTCGAACGCCTACGTCGCCTGGTTCGCCAACCCGTTCACGCTGACCCGCGCGATCGTGCTGGCCCTCGGCGAGGTCGTGCGCGAGCGTGCCCAGGCCTGGCGGCAGGTACGCGACGACGTCCGCCCGCGCATCCACCGCACCTGGAAATACGCCTTCGTCCGCGCCGGCACCACCGCGCTGCTGGAAGAAGCGAACAAGTTCGTGCTCGCCTCCGACGTGCTGCGCGGCGTGCCCAGCGTCTACGCGACCTTCTTCGGCTACGACGAGGTCGCCCACCATTCCGGCATCGACCGCCCGGACGTCTTCGGGGTGCTGCACGCGATCGACGCCGACATCGCCTACATCGCCGGCGTCGCCGAACACGCCCCGCGTCCCTACGAGATCGTCGTGCTCGCCGACCACGGCCAGAGCATGGGCGCGACCTTCCGGCAGCGGTACGGGCAAACGCTGGCCGACGTCGTCGCCACCCTGATGGCGCCGGGATCGCGTGTGGCGGCGCTGCTGGAGGCCGACGAGGAACTGGCCCGGTTCGACGCCGCCTTGGCCGAGGTCGCGCCCAACCGGGGCCGCGCCAGCGCCCTCGTCCGCCGCGTCGTCGCCCGCCGCCTCGACGACGGCGGTTCCACCCCCGTCGAGCCGGACCCGGAGGGCGGCATCCTGCCGGTCGCCGTCGGCGGCCCGAAGGACGCCACCGCCGACAGTGACGCCGTCGTGCTGGCCTCCGGCAACCTCGGGGTGATTTCGTTCCCGAAGGTTCCCCACCGCATGAGCCTGGAGGAGATCGCGGCGGCGTGGCCGGCGATGACGCCGGGCCTGCTCGCGCACCCCGGCATCTCCGTGCTGCTCGTCTTCTCCGAAAAGGACGGGGCGGTCGCGCTGGGCAGGGCCGGCGTCCACTTCCTCGAAGACGGCACGTCGGAAGGGATCGATCCGCTGGCGCCGTTCGGTCCGAACGCCCGCCGCCACCTGCTGCGCCAAAGCCGGTTCGCCAACTGCCCGGACATCGTCGCCATCAGCATGTTCGACCCCGCCACCGGCGAGGTCGCCGCCTTCGAGGAACTGGTCGGCTCCCACGGCGGCCTCGGCGGTTGGCAGACCCGGCCCTTCGTGCTCCACCCGGTCGGCCTCGACCTCGGCCCGTTCCCGGTCGTCGGCGCAGCCGCGATGCACGACGTGCTCGCCTCCTGGGTCTGCCGCCTGCAGGGCCCGTTTGAACACTGATGCAGACTCCGCCCGGTCGCTTCTGTCAACGCCTCGTCGTTGGTAGGGGAGTGATACGAAATCCGGTTGATTGGTGCGGGAATCCGTTCGTCGTTCGTAGGGGAGGGACCCGTGCCCTCTTGCGCCCGGGGCCGCGTACGGACGAAGGAGGGCACGGGTCCCTCCCCTACGAACGCACGGCGTCGCGGGCGGGCGAAACGGAAGCGATCAGCCGGATTTCGTATGATCTGTGCCCTCCCTCGTCCGCAGGGGATCACGACGAGGGAGGGCACAGGTCACTTCCCCCACCAACGACAAGCCGAATTCCGTATCATTCAGCCACGTTTCGCCTGCCCAGTCGCGAAGCCGAGGAACCCGCCGGGTTCAGGGTGAAGACGACTGCACGGCGTCGAGTTCGGCCTGCGCCGCTTCGGCCTGCGCGGCGGCATCGGCGAGCCGCGTGGCCGACTCGGTGAGCGCCGCGGTGTCCCCGGCGGCGATCGCGGTGGCGATGACCGGCCCTTCCTGCGCAAACACCCGGTAGGCCCCGGCGAGGGAATCGTGGGCGGGCCGCAACGATTCCGGCGGCACGAGCGCGTCGGCGGTCGCCGCGGACTGGTCCCAGACGGCGAAGTGGGCCGTGATCCGGTTCGCCCACGTCGGATCGGCCGGCAGCGGGTTCTGGAGCAGCAACCCCGCGCGGCGCATGCTGTCGGACATCGCGTCAGCCACGGGCAGCATCGCGTCGAGGTAGGCCTGTTCCCCCGCCGTGACCCCCTCTTGAACAGGCGCCGGCGCCGGCGCCGGAGCCAACGCCGGCGCCGGTTTGCGCGCCGGCGGCGGCGCGGGAACGTCCGGCCCCGGCGCGACGACCGGAGGCTCCGCGCCGCCCGGAATCGTCGCCATCGGCGCGAACGGGACCGGCTCGCCGATGCTTCCCGAATCGAGGTAGCGAAGCCAGATCCAGCCGATCGTGCCGCCGCCGGTGCGAACCGGCACGTAGCCGCGCCGCGCCTCCACCTGGATCGGGCCGAGTATCTCGACCGGTTCCCCGGCCAGCGCCGCCCCGAGGACCGCGCCGCCCGGCCCGGGCGCGACGTGGAGCGGTGTCGTCAGTGCCCCGACCCGTGCCGGGATCGGCCAGGCGATGTTCGACGGAACGGCGTAGCCGGTCGCCCCGACCGGCAGCGTCGGCGCGGCGGCGACCTCGTTGCAGGCGATCCCGTCTCCGTCCGCGTCGAGGCCGTACGGGTCCGACGGATCGTCGTCGAGCACCTCCTGGGCCTCCGCCGCGGTCCCGAAATGCACGCAATCGAGGTCGGCCGGCGGCTGCGCGGCCGCCGGTGCGGCCGCGAGTGGCCCGAGCAGCAGCGCCGCGAGGCCAAAGCGGATCGCGGGAAACGCCATCCGGTTGCTGGTGCCGCTGGCCATCCGCCGCGTCGCTCCTCCCTGCATCGCGCTTCGATCCGAATCGCCGCCATCCTACGGCGAAACCGCAGGTCGCGTTCCACCCCTGCCGCCCAGGGTTGCCGGCGGCAGCGAACGTGCGCCAGGAGCGCGTGCCGGCGAGCCCGCCGATTCGCGCCGCAACGCCCGCGATCGGCCGGAAGGCGGCACGCGGGTTGACACATGGAAACGGCGGTGTATGCTCAGGAATCACCCTCGCCCGGCCGCCACCGTTCGCCCGGCCACCGTCGCGGAGGCAGCGAGATGACCCATCCCGGTTCCGTCCCCGTATCCGTCTCCGGCCAGGACGCCGCCCCGGTCGTCCTCGGCCTCTCCGACGAGTCGGCGCTGTCGCCGACCGTGCTGGCCGTCCTCCGCCACCTCTGCGTCGGCGATTGCCACACCTTCGGCGCGGTGCTGGAGTGGTGCGAGGCGCGCGGCGATTGCGTGCAAGCCGTCGCCTGCCCCGTCTGCGACGTCCGCTTCGTGGTGGACGACGACGAGATGGACGAACTGCGCCGCTGGACCGACGCCGAGGGCCACGCCCTCGTCTGCGGCGTCGTCTGGGACTGAGCGTCCCGGCGGCATTTGCACGAGCATCACCGCGCCCGCCTGCCACACACCCTCCGTCCCCAGCCCCGGAGGGGCTTCGTGATTTCAGCCCGGGGCTTCAGCCCCGGGCCTCTCTTCATGCCCCGCCGTTCGCGCCCCGGCCCCACGCTCGGTATGATCCCGGCGCATGCCGCCATCTCGCCGGGAGGAATCGCACTTGACCCCCATCCGCGTCGGAATCCAGATCCAGCAGCAGCACGCCACCTACAAGCAGATCCGCCAGGCGTGGCAGGCCGTGGACAAGACCCGCGCCGACACGCTCTTCAACTGGGACCACTTCTTCCCGCTCTCCGGCGACCTGAACGGCGCCCACCTCGACAACTGGTCCGCCCTCGGCGCGATGGCCGAGGTCACCGAACGGATCGAGATCGGGTGCCTCGTCGCCGCCAACTCCTACCGCAACCCCAACCTGCTCGCCGACATGGCGCGCACCCTCGACCACATCTCCGAAGGCCGCTTCATCCTCGGTATCGGCAGCGGCTGGAACCAGCGCGACTACGAGGAGTACGGCTACGAGTTCGGCACCGCCGCCTCCCGCCTGCGCGACCTCGACCGCGACATGCCGATCATCGTGGACCGCCTGAAGAAACTGAACCCGCCGCCGGTGCGGAACCCGTTCCCGATCCTGATCGGCGGCGGCGGCGAAAAGGTCACCCTGCGCATCGTCGCCCAGCACGCCACCATCTGGAACGGCCAGGGAGAGCCGGAGGAACTCGGGCGCAAGAACCGCATCCTCGACGAATGGTGCGCCAAGGTCGGCCGCGACCCGAACGAGATCGAGCGCTCTATGCAGATCTTCACCCCGCAACTCGACCGCCTCGACGACTACTACGCCGCCGGCATCACCCACTTCATCTGCGACGCCGGCGGCCCGGACTACGACCTCGCGCCCCTGCGGCGGCTCATCGACTGGCGCGACCGGATGACCGACCGGATGGCGTAGCCGAGCCGCCCGGCGTGCCGTCGTCCACGCGCCCGGAGACGGCGGCCACGACGCCGCCATGTCATCCCGCGTCCCACCCCGTCATCCCGAGCCTGTCGAGGGATCTCGTTTCTTCTCGACTCCTCGACTCCTCGACTCGTCTCCGAGATCCCTCGACAGGCTCGGGATGACGATGAACGCGGTCCCGAAACGCGTCCCTGCGCCTCGGCCATCGCCGACTGCCCGTTCGACGCGGACGCCGCCCGCGCTCGGCCCCGTGCGAGCGTCGCCGCTGCCCGGATCGATGACGCAACCGCCATTGACCTCGGGCGGGCCGGGATCGTCACCAGTACCGGGACGCGCGGCCGCGCCGCGGGCGACGGCCACCGATTCTGCCGTGGTAGGATGCCAGTTGGCCTGAGAATTGAGGTGGCGCGGCGGGTATGGACGAGTCACATCGGAACCCGGTGGATCCGCGGCGCGCGGCGTCGGCTTGCGCCGAACCGGGATCGGGGCGCGCCGTCGTACGCCTGCCGCTGGACGCCCTGCCCATCCCCGCCGTCTTCGCCGACGCCGCCGGCCGCCTGCGGGCGGTCAACCCGGCGGCGGAATCGCTCCTCGAACGCCCGGCGGACGACCTCGCCGGCCTCGCCGCACTCGACGTGGTGCGGCCGTGGCCGCCCGGGCCGGCCGGCTGCTGGGCGCCCGCCCAGGTGCTGCGTCCGGGCGGCGCGCCCGTCGTCGTCGAGGCGTGGACCTGCCCCGAACCGGACGATCCGCAACCCGGCATCACCGTCATGCTTCGCCTCCCCGACGATGGCGCCGGCGGCGCTCGGCGGGATGGCCCGGTCTCGTCCGATGCCGCCTACGGCATCTCGCCCGGCGGCGTCATCACCTGCTGGAGCCGCGGCGCGGAGCGCCTCTACGGCCTCCGCGTCGAGGAAGCCGTCGGCCAGTCCGAAACCTCACTGGCGCCGCCGGAACTGGCGGACGAGGTGGATGCGCTGCGGGCGCGGGCGGGCGCGGGCGAACACGTCGCCGGGCACCGCACCCGGCGGCTGGCCCGCGGCGAAGCGATCGAGGTGACGCTCGACCTCTCGCCGGTGCGGGATGCGGATGGCGCGGTCGTCGGCATCGCCGCCTTCGTGCGCGACGTGGCGGAAGGGTCGGGGCAGTCGGCCCTCCGGGCCAGCGAGGCGCGCTTCCGGGCGGCCTTCGCCGACGCCCCGATCGGCATGGTGCTGGCCTCGCCCGACGGGCGGGTGGTGCAGGTCAACCGCGCCATCTGCGAGATCCTCGGTTACGGCGAAGCCGAGTTGCTGGGCCGCCCGCTCGCCGACCTGACCCACGCCGAGGACGTGGACCTCGACGCCGAGCAGGCGCGCGGCCTGCTGGCCGGCGACACCAGCGCCTACCAGACCGAGAAACGCTACCTCCACAAGAGCGGCCGCGTGGTCTGGGGCCGCCTCAGCGCCTCGCTGGTGCGCGACGAGGACGGGCGGCCGGCGTGGTTCGTCGAGCAGATCCAGGACATCACCCCGTACAAGGCGTTCGGCTCGGCGCTGCGGGCCAGCGAGGCACGGTTCCGGGCGGCCTTCGCCGACGCCCCGATCGGCATGGCGCTGGTGTCGCCGGACGGCCGTTTCGTGCAGGTCAACCGCGCCCTGTGCGCCTTCCTCGGCCGCGACGAAGAAGGCCTGCCGGGGTCGCCGGTGAACGCCGTCCTCCACCCCGACGACGCGCCGGACGACGCCGCGCACGTCGCCCGCCTGCTGGCCGGCGAAACCGCGGCCATCCGGCGCGAACAACGCTACCTCCATGCCGACGGCCGGGTGGTCTGGGGCGAACTGAGCGCCTCGCTGGTGCGCGACGAGGCCGGGCAGCCGCTCCACGTCGTCGCCCACGTCCAGGACGCCACCGAGCGCAAGCGGGCCGAAGCGGAGTTGCTGGCGGCAAAGGATGCCGCCGAGGAGGCCAGCCGTCTCAAGAGCGGCTTCCTCTCGACCATGAGCCACGAACTGCGGACCCCTCTGACCGCTATCATGGGCTACGCCGACCTGCTGCAAATGGTCCCGCTCGGGGAGGACGACGCCGCCGACCTCGCCCAGATCTCGCGCAGCGCCGACCAGTTGCTCGAACTCATCGACGACCTGCTCGACCTGTCCCGCATCGAGGCGGGGCGGCTGGAACTGGAGATCGACGACATCGACATCGCCGAGGTCATCGACGGCGTCGTCGCCAGCGTCACGCCGCAAGCCGCCGCCAAGGGGCTGACGCTGGCGATCGAGGCCCCGCCGGGGCTGCCGCGGGTGCGCGGCGACGCCGGGCGGCTGCGCCAACTGCTGCTCAACCTCGCCGGCAACGCGGTCAAGTTCACCGAGCGCGGCACGGTCGCCGTCACCGCGCGGCCGGCGGACGGCGGCGTTTCGGTCGCGGTGGCCGACACCGGCATCGGCATCGCGCCCGACATGCTGCCGTACATCTTCGACGAATTCCGGCAGGCGGACGGCTCCACCACCCGGCGCTACGGCGGCTCCGGGCTGGGGTTGGCCATCGCCAACCGCCTCGTGCGCATGCACGGCGGCTCGATCTCGGTCGAGAGCACACCCGGGGTCGGTTCGACCTTCACCGTCGTGCTGCCCGAGCGGGGAACGGATCTGGCGGGACTCTAGGCCCGGGGCGGACCCGTCGCCGGGCCGCGTCCGGAACGCACCGGGGAGGACCAGCGGTGGTCGCCCACGACGAGGCGGGGCGCGATGCGTCGGCGAGGGGGCCGACGACGCGGGCTCCGCGCCGGCAACGCAGGGGGACGAGCGGGCGAGCGGGCGCACCACCGGGGATTGCCGGTATCCTCCACAACACCCTGTCTTTCGCGCGCTGCATGGTCGATGACAACTGGCTCCGGGCAGGCCGCGATCGTCCGCCCGATGAGCGGCAGGGGGAGGTCAGATAGTGATCCGTCATTGCTGGACCGTGACCCCTTGACACGCCGAACGGCGTGCCCTATGATAGTAAACGAGATGGGGCGGAGCGATTCCGCTTGGTAAGGTATGGGAAGGATAACGACGATGATGCGCTGGACCCCCGAGACTTCCGCCGACGTTGTCGAAGAGCAGGACGGCTTCGATGCGAAGCAGATGCTCCAGGAAGCCGTCGTCGCCCTGTCCACCATCGGCGTCCGCCCCCTGATCGTCGCCGCGGCTATCACCCTGATCGCGCTGGCGCTGGTCTTCGGCCTCTCCGTTCAGGACACCGTGGCCGGCGGCCGCTGGTGCCCCGTCAAGTGCTAGTCCGCTCCTGAACCCGGCCTGATCCGACCCGATCACGACTTCGACCGCTGCGGAGGACGACGACCATGATGCGCTGGACCCCCGAGACCGTTGCCGACGTCACCGACGAGCAGGGCGGCTTCGACGCCAAGCAGATGCTGCAGGAGGCCGTCGTCGCCCTCTCCACCATCGGGGTGCGCCCGCTGATCGCCGCCGCCGTGGTTGCGCTGATCGTCCTCACGCTGGTCTTCGGCATCTCCGCTCAGGACACCGTCGCCGGCGGCCGCTGGTGCCCGGTCAAGTGCTAGCCATCTCCTGAACCGAACGCGATCGTCGCCGGCGCAGGCGTGCGGGGCCTCGTCGCGGGCACGGGCGGACCGGCCGGCCCGCCACCCGGCTCCACGTGACGATCCGGGGCGCAGCCCGTATGCGCCGCAGGCCTTGGACAGCGGGCGACGGTACCGTTACCATGCCCCCGACCGCGGATCGTATCGATGCCGTTGCGCCGTCCCGTTGGCGCCGTCGGTCGTCGGACGTTTCGAAGGGCGCCGGGGCAGGGCGGGTGGGCCGAGCGGCCCGTCCCCCGCCGAGGGGGTCGGCGACCGGGCGCTTGGAGGCGCGGGCAGGGCATGACGCTCTCGGAGATGCCACTCCGGCTGCGTCGCTACGTGGTGGCCGTCGTCCTCGGCGGTCCGCTGATCGTGGCGGCCGTCGCGGCTCGGGGCGATGCAGGCATGGACGCCGCGGCGTGGCTGCGGGCGCTCGTGCTGACCGTGCTCGTCGCCGTTTCCTACGGGCGGCCGCTGCGGGTTGCCCACAAGTTCAGCTACGACGTCTCCGAAGTCGGCCACGTCGCCATGATCCTGCTGTTCCCGGGGTGGTTGCCGGGGATCCTGGTCGGGCTGGCCGGCGGCGCCCACCTCCTGAAACGCTCGGCTTGGCGGCACGGCGAGTTCTTCAACGTCGCCCAGGTGATGATCTACGTCACCGCCGGCGCGCTGACCCTCGACCTGCTCTCGGGACTGCCCGATCTCGGCCCGGCGCCGGCTGGGCTGCCGCCGCTGGGCGCGATCGCCGTGGCCGCGTCGGTCATGCTCATGGTCAACATGGCATTGGTGGCCGGCGCGATCTCGCTGCAGACCAGCGCCCGCTTCTGGCGGCAGTTCCGCGGCCACGTCTCGGGCATGGCCGGCATCTTCGCGATGCTCGTCGCCCTCGGCGTTGTCGCCGCCCTGATCGTGCGCGACTACCCGGTCGCCCTCGCGCCGCTCATCCTGCCCGCCGCGCTGGCCCAGTACGCGCTCTGGCGCGAGGTCCAGTTGCGCGCCGACACCCGCGCCGCGCTCGCCGCGCTGGTGGACGTGGTGGAACTGCGCGACCCGTACACCGCCGGCCATTCCGAGCGCGTCGCTGCGCTGGCCCGCGGTTTGGCCATCCGCATGGGCCTCACCGGCGAGGAAGCGGACCTCGTCGAAACCGCCGGCCGCGTCCACGACCTCGGCAAGGTCGGCATGAACCCCGCCCTGCTCTCCAAGCACGGCCCGCTGGACGATGACGACTGGCGCCAGATCCGCCAGCACCCCGTCCAGGGCGCGGCCATCGTCGGGCGCTTCGCCGGCTACCGCGGCTGCGCCGTGCTGGTGCGCCATCACCACGAGCGGTGGGACGGCGCGGGCTACCCGGCCGGCATGGCCGGCGACGACATCCCCCTCGGCGCACGCATCCTCGCCGTGGCTGACGCCTTCGACGCGATGACCAGCGCACGCGCCTACCGCCCCGCCATGGGCAGGGAGAAGGTGCTGGCCATCCTCGAAAGCGGGGCCGGCGCGCAGTGGGACCCCAGCGCGGTGAAGACCTTCGTCGAATGGCAGCGCGAGGAGGCGATCGCCGTCGATCCCGCCCTCGCCGCCCGCCCCGTCCTCGCCTGATCCGGGTTTCGTTCGTACGCTGCCCGTTCCGGTTCCCGTTCGCCGTTCGCCGACGTTCCGGTGGGCAACGGCGGCGGGTGTGACGTCGACGGTCGCGCGATCTCCAGTTCATCCGGATGTCGTATCACTCCACCCGGTTGACCAAATGACCCAGCCCTTCGGCGGTCGCCTCCACCAGGTCGCCCGGTTGCAGGTAGGTCTCGGTGGTCGCACCGACGCCGCCCGGCGTGCCCATGCAGATCAGGTCGCCCGGCTCCAGCGTGATGAACGCCGAGATCCACGCGATCGCCTCGGGCACCGTGAAGATCATCTCCCCGGCCGAGGAGTGCTGCCGCAGGACGCCGTTCACCCGCAGCGCCATCTCCAGCGAGCCCACGTCCGCGACCTCGTCGGCGGTCGCGATCCAGGGCCCGACGATCGCGAACGTGTCGCACCACTTGCCGACCAGCCAGTCGAAGAACTCGTCGCCGGTGCGGTGTTTCCGGTTGCCGACCACCGTCAGCCGCCGCGCCGAGATGTCGTTGAACAGCACGTACCCCGCGACGTGGCCGAGCGCGTCCGCTTCGGCGATGTCGCGCCCGCCCATTCCGATGACGGCAGCCACTTCGATCTCGTAGTCGATCGCGCCGGAAATGGCCGGGGTGCGGATCGCCTCTCCCGTCCCGATGACCGAGGTGCCCGGCTTCATGAAGAAGCGCGGCGTGATTTCCGCCTTGTTGACCGGCGGCGCGCCGCCTTCGGTGATGTGCGACTGGTAATTGCCGGCCAGCAGCAGGATCTTCGGCGGGTTCGGCAGCGCCGGGCCGAGCGTCACATCGGCCAGCGGGATGGATTCGAGGCCGTTCGCCGCCTCCGCCACCCGCCGCAGCGCCGCCATGCCGTCGCCTTCGCGGGACAGGGTCGCCAGCAGGTCGCTCGACAGGTCCTCCCCGATCCGCCGCCCGGCCCGCTCCAGGTCGATGACCGCGTCTCCGACCACCATCCCGGCGCGCAGCCCGCCCTTGGCCGTCCGGTAGCTCGCCAGCTTCACCGTGTCCCTCCAACCCGTGCCGGCGCGCCCCGCGCCGTGACCACGTCTCCCGGACCCGGCGGCCCGGGCACATCGACCAATCCGCCGGCGCGGTGGGACGCCAGCATCGCTTCGATCAGCGCCACCACCCGCCGGCCGTCGTGAATCGTCGAGCGTACGCTCCCGGTCCCGGCGAGCGCGGCGAACAGGTCCTCCCACGCGGCCTGGATGCCGCCGGTCATCACCATCGTCGCCGGGAACGGGCGCAGCACCAGGTCACCGCTCGGTTCGTCCAGCGTCCACAGTTCGGCCATTCCCGGCCCGATCCTGATCCGCCCGGCCTCGCCCAGCACGTCCCATTCGGTGAGGCCCACCCGGCCCTTGATGCCGTTGAAATGACCGCGCGCGCCGTTGGCGAACTCGATGATCGCGCTCGCGCCCGGTTCGGTCGCCGGGTCGTGTCCGCCGTCGCCGCGGTAGCCGCCCGCGTCGAACTCTGGCGGGTCCAGCCGGGCGAAGACGCGGACCGGCGGCGCGCCGGCGTACCAGCACATCAGGTCCAGCGTGTGCGTGCCGTTGCGGAACAGCATCGCCCGCTCGCCGTGGATCGTGGCGACGACCGAGCGGACCCTGCCGATCCTCCCGGCGTCGATCAGGTCCTTCACGCGCGCGTAGAACGGCTCCCAGCGCCGGGTGTGGTCTACCGCGAAGACGACGCCGTGGGCCTCGACCGCCGCGACCATCCGGTCGGCGTCGGCCAGCGATGTCGCCAGCGGCTTTTCGCAGAGGATGGCGCGCACGCCGCGCTCGGCCGCCGCCACCACGATCTCGGCGTGCCGGTCGTCCGGCGTGCAGACGCCGAGGGCGTCGATGCCGCCGTCTGCCAGCATCGCGCCGGCGTCCCGGTAGGTCCGCAGCCCCGGCCAGGTGTCGCCCCATTCCCGTACGAACGCGTCCAGCCGCGCCGGGTTGGTGTCGCAGGCCGCGACCAGCCGCGCCTCGGGGATGCGCGCCAGCGCCGAGGCGTGGGAGTAGGGGAGCGCCCAGCGGCCGCCGGCCAGCGTCGGCGCGACCGGCGCGGCGGCGATGGCCGAGAGTCCGACGAGGGCGCAGCGGATCTCAGCCATCGTCGCCCTCGCCGGTCGCCGGCCCGTCGCGCAGCGCCCGCCACGAGGGCGCGAACCCGAGGCGGCGCGCGGTCGTCTCGAAGTGGGCGATCAGCCGCTGCTGGGCCAGCCGCCCGTCGCGGGCCAGCACCGCCTCGGTCAGCGCCCGGTGCTCGGCGAGGTCTTCCCGGCTCCGCTCCGGCGCGATGACGCGCCCGCCCTCCGGTTGCCCGGCGAGGCGGGCCTCGGCGAGGGCGTAGACGGCATCCAGCATCGCCGCCAGCAGCCGGTTGTCGGCATGCCGCACGATCGCCCGGTGCATGCCGATGTCCTGCGCGGTATATGGCTCGCCCCGCTCGACGCGGCGCGCCATTTCCTCCTGCAACGCGGCGATCTCGGAAAGGTCGCCGTCGGTCAGGCGGGCGACCGCCTCCGGGATGGCGACGATCTCCAGCAGGCAGCGCGTTTCGGTCAGGTCGCGTTCGCTGAAGTCGCGCAGCAGCGATTCGACCGTGAACGAGCGCACGTACGAATCGGGGTTGAAGTGCCCGACGAAGCGGCCGACGCCCTTGCGCGTCTCGACCGCGCCGACCGCTTCCAGCGCCCGCAGCGCCTCGCGCACCGCCGGCCGCCCGACGCCCAGCCGCTCGGCCAGCACCGATTCGCCCGGCAGCCGGTCGCCGGCTTGCAGCCCGCTTTCGGCGATGAACCGCTTCAAATGGTCGAGCACCCCGTCGTGGACGGAGTGGCGCGGCAGCGCGTCCAGCACGATCCCGTCCTCCTCGCCGCGCCCGCTCACCGGCGCGCCGCCCGCGGGTCCAGCGCGTCGCGCAGGCCGTCGCCGACGAAGTTGATGGCCAGCACCGCCAGCGCGATCAGCAGCCCCGGCGGCGCCCACAGCCACGGCATCGTTTGCAGGATGGTTGCCGACTGGGCGAGGTTGATCAGGTTGCCCCAGCTCGGCGTCGGCGGCTGCACCCCCAGCCCGAGGAAACTCAACCCGGCCTCGGTCAGGATGGCGGCCGCCACCCCGAAGGTCGCCGAGACGATGACCGGGGCCAGCGTGTTCGGCAGCACGTGGCGCACGATGAGGCGGGCGTCGCTGGCCCCGGCGGCGCGCGCCGCCTCCACGAACTCCCGCTCCCGGATCGAGAGGATCTGGCCGCGCACCAGCCGGCAGGTTCCCGTCCACGTCAGCAACCCGATGATCAGCATCACGTTCCAGATGCTCGGCCCGATGATCGAGACGGCGGCGATGATGATGATCAGCGGCGGGAAGCACATCACCGTATCGGTCAGCCGCTGGACGATCCCATCGACGAGCCCGCCGAAAAAGCCCGAAACGGAGCCGAGCACGACGCCGATCGTCGTGTAGATCGTCACCGCGACCAACCCGACCGACAGCGACACCCGCGCGCCGAAGACCAGCCGGCTGAAGACGTCGCGCCCGACCTCGTCCGTTCCCAACCAGTGTTCCCGGCTGGGCGGCTGCCCCGCCGCCAGCAGGTCCACCCGGTAGGGATCGTGGGTGGCGACGAACGGCGCGAAGATCGCGGCCAGCGCCAGCAGCGTGATGACCGCCAGCCCGGCCATGGCGAGCCTGTGGCGGGCGAAGGCGCGGGCGACCCGCCAGCGACGGCTGGGCGGCGAAGCGAGCGTCCGATCCGACGCTGCGGCGAGGGTGGCGGTCGCCTCAGCCACCGCGCCGCCCCCGTCCCGCCAGCCGGATTCGCGGATCGGCCGTGGCGTAGAGGATGTCGGCCAGCAGGTTGCTGACCAGCACCAGCGTGGCGGTGACGAGGATCGTGCCGAGGATCAGCGGATAGTCGCGGGCGGTGACGGCGCGCACCGCCAGCAGTCCCATCCCCGGCCACTGGAAGATCGTCTCGGTGATAACCGCGCCGCTGAGCAGTTCCGGCAGGCTGAGCCCGAGCACGGTGATCAGCGGGATCAGCGCGTTGCGGAAGGCGTGGCCGAGCAGAACCACGCGCTCCCGGGCGCCCTTCGCCCGCGCCGTCGTCACGTAGTCCTGTTGCAGCACTTCGAGCATCGCCGACCGGGCGTAGCGCATCACCAGCGGGGCCTGCGCCGCGGCCAGCACCGCGACCGGCAGGATCATGTGGCGCAGCAGGTCCCCCGCCGTCTCCTCCGCCCCGAGCGTGCGCATCCCCGAACTGGGCAGCAGCCGCCAGCGCACCGCGAACAGGTAGACCAGCCCCAGCCCGAGGAAGAAACTCGGCGTCGAGATCGCGAGGAAGCCGGCCACCGTGGTCGTGTAGTCCAGCGGGCTGTACTGCCGGACCGCCGACAGCACCCCGAGCGGGATGCCGACCAGCGTGCCGACCAGCAGCGCGGACCCCATCAGCAGCAGCGTCGGGCCGAGGCGCGCGCCGATCTGCGCCGCCACGCTCTGGCCGCTGATGAGCGAGTAGCCGAGGTTGCCCTGCGCCACTTCGCCCAGCCAGAGCAGGTAGCGCACCGGCGCGGGGTCGTTCAGCCCCAATTGCTCCTTGCGGAGCTCGACCCATTCGGCGCCGAGCTCCGCGCGGGTGATCGGGTCGATCATCGCCGTCACCGGGTCGCCCGGCGCGAGATCGGCCAGCAGGTAGGCCAGCAGCGTGACCCCGATCAGCACCGGGACGGCGATGGCCAGCCGCCGCAGGACGAACGCGCCCACGCCTCAGTTCCGTCCGCGACCGGCCGTCATTCGGCGATCGACCAGTCCTGGATGTTCCAGTGGATATCCGTGTTCGGCCCCGGAATCACCCCTTCGACGCGCTTGTTGATGCCCCAGATCATGTTCTCCGACCACCAGAAGATGGTCGGCACGTCCTCGTTGAGGATCTTCGCCGCCTGGTGGTAGATCTCGCGGCGCTCCTCGATGTCCGGCGTGCCGCGCCCGGCGACGAACAGTTCGTCCAGTTCTTCGTTGCAGTAGTGGGTCGTGTTGCCGCCGTTCGGCGTCCAGTTGGCGCAGGCGTAGTAGGTCGAGGAGACGTCCGGGTCCAGCCCGTAGGCGCCCCCGCCGAACCAGGCGAGGTCGAAGTCCATGTCGTCCAGCACGCGCTGCTCGAAGGCGGACTCGTCCAGCGGCGTCAGCGTCACCTGCACGCCGATCTCCGCCATCTGCTGCTGGAAGACCGGCGCGCACAGCTCGACCGCCTGCGACCCCTGCTCCCAGATCAGCTCGATGGTCTGCGACGAGTCCCAGCCGGCCTCGGCCAGCAGCGCCTTCGCCCGCTCGGGGTCGTAGGCGTACTCGTCGAGGTCGTCGTACTGCGCCCACTCCGGGCCGATGATCGTCTGGTTGACCAGCCGCCCCTGACCCTTCAGCACCACGTCCATCAGCGCCTGCCGATCGACGCCGACCATGAACGCCTGGCGCACCCGCTTGTCGGTGATCCGGTCGTTCATGATCGCGGTCTGGAAGATGCCGACGCCGGGGGTCGGCACGATGTTGACCACCTCGCTGGTCGCCAGCCGCTCGGCGTCGGCCGCGCTCAGCGCCTGCATCACGTCCAGTTCGCCCGATTCCAGCGCGGCCAGTTGCGTCGCCGGCGCGGCGAGGCGGACGAAGACCTGGGCCAGCTTCGGCGAACCGAGGAAATAGTCGGGGTACGCCTCGGTGGCAACGTGCTGGTCCGGCACGTACTCGACGAAGCGGAACGGCCCCGTGCCCACCGTCGGGTTCTGGGCGAACGGGTGCTGGTCGAGCGCGGCCGGGTCGGCGTCGCCCAGCACGTGTTCGGGCAGGATCCAGACCAGCGAGTTGTTGTGCGCCGCCCCGACCAGGAAGGCGATGTTCGGCTGCTCCAGCACGATCTTGACCGTGTAGTCGTCCAGCATCTGGAGGCCGGGGATCTCGTCGCTCTCGCTGGCCCGGAAGGCCGCCGCCCCCTGGATCTGGGAAAGCTTGTTGTACTGGCTGGCCGCGACCGCTTCCAGCAGCGCCAGCCGGTAGGTGAAGATGACGTCGCGGGCCGTGAACGGCTCGCCGTCGTGCCAGGTCACCCCCTGCCGCAGCTTGAAGGTGAACTCCGAGGCATCCGGCGAGATCTCGAACTCCTCGGCGAGGTCCGGGACGAGGTTGTAGTCGGCGTCGAAACGGATGAGGCGGCTGAAGACCAGGTCGAAGACCTGCGTCTCCGCGCCGCCCGCCGCCCGGAAGGGCAGCCAGCTTCCCGACGGCTCGCTCTCGCCGCCGAGTTGGAGCACGCCGCTCGGCGCGGCGTCCTGCCGGGCCAGGGCGCCGCGCCCTCCCGGCATCCCGATCCCGGCCAGCGCGCCGGCGGCCACCGCGCCGCCCACCAGCCGCCGCCGCCCGATGCGGCCGCGCTGCATCCGCTCGACCACCTCGCGGCCCCGTCCGTCGTCCATGCCGACCTCCTTCGCTCGACTGCCCGTCCTGCCGGTGGTGTGCCCGAACCGCCCCGTGGACGCCCGTCCCGGGAGCCGGCACCGTTGCCGCTGGGTGCGCCGTCGCCGCCGACGGTGTGCGAGATGTAAGACATCTGACAGGGATCATGCCGGGCCGGTCCCCGTTCGTCAATCCCCCGTCCGCCGCCCGGCGTTCGTGCTGATGCGCGGGACGGGCATTCCCATGACGTTGCGAAGCGTCTGCCCTATACTGTTGGCACTCTGACGAACGTCGTCCGCTCTGCCATCGAGCCGGCGGGGAGCCATCTTGCAGATCGACGCCGCTGGCGCCGGGACCAACGGCTCCGGCGCCCCGACCGCCGACCACGCGACCCCGTCCGGCCCACCCCGTACGGGGATTGGGGCCCCCATGCCCCCGATCCCGTGCGAGGGCGACGCCGCGCCCCGGCTCGCCGACGGTCTCGCCGCGGTCTGCCGCTGGCTCGAATCCCGGCTCGACCGGGCGGCCTGCGCCGTCCTGCTCGGCGACGGCCACGATGGCGCCGCCCGCGTCGTCGCCGCCTCCCCACGCTTCCCGGACGCCGCCTCGGTCCTCGCCGCCGCACGTGCGCTGCTGCCGGCCCGTTCCCATGCCGGTGCTGGCGTCCCGGCCATCGCGGTCATCGACCTTGCGGGCCGGGCGGAGGCGTCGTCGGTCTGGCCGATCGGGCTGGCCGGTATCCGGGCGCTCTGGGCGCTCCCCTTCGGCGACGCGGCCGAACGTGACGCCGGGCCGGGCATGCTCGTCGTGCTGCGCGAAAACGAGCGGCCGCCGGCCGAAGCCGAAGCCGCCGCGCTGCGCGACGCGGCGGTGCTGGCGGCGCTGGCCGTGCGCGGGACCCGGGCCACGGCGGCCGCCGCCGAGGTTGAAACCAGATACGCCGCGCTCGTCGATCAACTGCCCGGCATCGTCTACATCGAGCACCTCGAAGGCGACGCCGACTTCTTCATCAGCGACGCCGCCGAGACGATCCTCGGCTACGCCGCCGCCGACCTCGTCGCCGGCAATCCCTCCTGGATCTCCCTCATCCATCCCGACGACGACGACCGGGTGGAGCAGGCCGCCCGCCGCTCGGACGCCGACGGCGGTCCGTTCGACGAGGTGTACCGGATGGTCGCCCGCGACGGCGGGGTCGTCTGGATCCGCAACCAGGCGGTGCTCGTCCGCGCCGAGGACGGCACGCCGCTGTACTGGCACGGGGTGGCCATCGACCTCACCCGCCAGCGGCAGGCCGAGGAGCGGCTGGCCCACCTCGCCCACCACGACGCGCTGACCGGGTTGCCGAACCGGGCGCTGTTCGCCGAGCGCCTCGCGGCGGCGATGGCGCGGGCGCGGGACGGCGGCGACGCCGTCGCCGTGCTGTTCATCGACCTCGACGGTTTCAAGAACCTCAACGACGGGCTCGGCCACGACGTCGGCGACCGCGTGCTGACGGAAGCCAGTTCCCGGCTGCGTGCACGCCTGCGCCCGGCGGACACGCTTGCCCGCTTCGGCGGCGACGAGTTCGTGGCGTTGCTCGACGGCGTGTCCGGCGTCGCCGAGGCGGCGGCCATCGCCGACGACCTGCTGGCCGCCCTGCAGCCGCCGCTCGTGGTCGATGGCTGCGTCACCCACGTCACCGGCAGCGTCGGGGTCGCCATCACCGACGACGGCACGACCGACCCGGCCGACCTGCTGCGCCAGGCCGACGTCGCGCTCTACGAGGCAAAGGCCGCCGGGCGCGCCGCCCGCGCCGTGTACGCGCCGGCGCTGGCGCTGCCGGTGCTGGCCCGCGAGCGCTGGGAAACCGACCTGCGGCAGGCGGTCGCCCGCGGCGACCTGCTGCTCCACTACCAGCCGGAAGTCGATCTTTCCACCGGTCGCATAGCCCGGCTGGAAGCGCTGGTGCGCTGGCTGCACCCGAGGTTGGGGCTGCTCCATCCGGCGAACTTCGTGCGCCTCGCCGAGGAGACCGGGCTGATCGTGCCGCTGGGCCGCTGGGTGCTGCGCGAGGCCTGCCGGCAGGTGCGCGCCTGGCAGGACGCCACCGGGCAGCCGCTCGGCGTCTGCGTCAACATGTCGGCCCGCGAGTTCTGCCAGGTCTCGCTGGTGGACGACATCGCGCAGGTGCTGGCCGAGGCCGGTCTGGCCGCCAGCGCGCTCGAACTGCACATCGCGGAGACGACCGCCGCGGTGGCCTCCCGCGACACCGTGCGGCGGCTGCGCGAACTCGGGGTGCGGGTCGTGATCGACGACTTCGGCAAGGCCTACCCGACGCTCGGCGGGTTGCAGGACCTGGAGTTCGACGGGCTGCGGATCGACCGCTCGTTCGTCGCCGGGCTGGGCGCGGACCGCCGCAGCCACGCCCTCGTGCGCGCGATCGCCTCGCTCGGCCACGACTCCGAGATGGCGGTGGCGGCCAAGGGGATCGAGACCGACGACCAGGTCGCGATCCTGCGCCAACTCGGCATCGACTTCGGGCAGGGCTTCGCGCTCGCCCCGCCGATGGAAGCCGCCGCCGTCGGCGAATTGCTCGCCTCGGGCGTCGGCGCCTCCGGCGAGCCCGGCGATGGCGCGTAACCCGCGGAGCCGCCCTCGACTCGCACCCCCGGCGCCGCCCTCCGCTCGTCATCCCGAGCCGGTCCCAACCGTCATCCCAAGCTCCACCCCGTCATCCCGAGCCCGTCGAGGGATCTCGTTCATCGATTCGCGGCGTCGAGCAGTCGAGAAGCGGCGAAGGCTCGGGATGACCGGTGAATCGGCGCCGAACGGCGCCCGCTCATCCCTCCCTCGCGATCGTGCGAAGCACCGCGCCGCCCCGCCTGTCGAACGGTGGGGCGATTCAGCGACAACCCACGGGCGGCGGAGCGACGCGCGCCCGTTCGATGCAAAGAGCCGGCCACCCCTGACGGCCAGCGTGGCCGCAGGGCGTGGCGCAGGAGACCGATACCGATGATGGACGGACCACTCGTCTGGCTAACCGTGCTGGCCGCCCTCGGCTGCGGGCTGATCGCCGGCGCGTTCTTCGCGTTCTCGTCGTTCGTGATGCCGGCCCTCGGGCGGTTGCCCGCGGCGCAGGGCATCGCGGCCATGCAATCGATCAACGTCCTGGCGGTGACGCCGGCGTTCATGATCGCCCTGTTCGGGACGGCCCTGACCTGCCTTGCGCTGGTCGTCGCCGCCGCGCGCGCCTGGGGCGAGCCCGGCGCCGCATGGTTGCTCGCGGGCGGCCTCGTCTACCTCGTCGGCGTGGTCGTGGTGACGATTGCCTGCAACGTGCCGCGCAACAACGCGCTGGCCGCCGCCGATCCCGCGGGCACCGCGGGCGCGGCGGCGTGGGCGCGCTACCTGTCCGAATGGACGGCCTGGAACACCGTGCGCGCCGTGGCCTCGCTGGCGGCGCTGCTCGCCTTCGTCCTCGCGCTGGCCGGTAGTCAGCCCTCGTCGTAGAAGGCCGCCATGGTGCGCGCGGCGTCGGCCATGCGGCGGCGCAGGTCCGCCGGCGCGAGCACCTCGATCTCGGGGCCGAAGCGCAGCAGTTGGTCGGTGGCCACGTCTTCGCTCTCGAAGGGGACGGTGGTCCGCACCCAGCCGTCGGGATCGGGCGGCGCGGCGCTGTCCATCGCGACGCTCGCCACCCACGGGTCGGCGAGGTGGGGCAGCAGCGCCATCCCGCGCGGCGAGATGCGGACCTCGGCGCGGCCGCCCTGCATCTCGGCGAGGAACGCGGCCGATGCGTCGCGCCAGTACACCGCGAGGTCGAACCCCTCGGGCCGCTCGAACCGGCCGGCGACGTCGTCCAGCGATTCGATGCGGGAAACGCGGTAGGTCCGCGGGCCGTCGCCGTCCGCAGGCCGCGCCACGAGGTACCAGACGCCGCCCTTGAGCACGAGGCCGAGCGGGTTGATCGCGCGGTCGCGCGCGCTGCCGCGCCGGCCGTACCGCATCCGCAGCGGCCGTTGCTCCCAGACGGCAGCGGCGACCGCCGCGAGGTGGGGCGGCCGGTCCTCCGGGCGGAACCAGCCCGGCGCGTCGAGCAGGAACCGCTCGCGGGCGAGGGTCGCGCTTTCGCGCAGCCCTGGCGGCAGCGCGGCCAGCACCTTGAGTTCGGCCGTCGCGAGCATCGCGCCGAGGCCGAGTTCGGCCGCCGGGCCGGGCAGCCCGGCGAGGAACAGCGCCCCGGCCTCCTCTTCGGTCAGGCCGGTGAGGCGCGTCCGGTAGCCGTCGAGCAGGGCGTAGCCGCCGGTCGGGCCGGGATCGCCGTAGACGGGGATCCCGGCGGCCGACAGCGCGTCGATGTCGCGGTAGATCGTGCGCACCGAGACGCCGGCCTCGTCGGCCAGTTCGCGGGCGGTCATCCGCCCGCGGGTCTGGAGCAGCAGCAGGATCGACAGCAAGCGGCTCGAACGCATGCCGGCAGTGTCCCACGAAAATGCTGACGAATGGTGTCAGGGTTGCCGGGGATACTCGATGCCGACTGGCGAGGCGTCGTCCGGGAATCGTCGCCACGGGACAGCCGGACGCGCCATCGGGAAGGAGCATCAATTGAAGTACGGCTTCGTGATCCCCAAGGGCGACCCGCGCACGGTCGCCACCTTGGCCCGCGAACTCGAGGACGCCGGCTGGGACGGCGCGTTCTATTGGGACGGCATGAGCCTGACCGGGGATTTCGCCTGGGACGTCTACGACCCGTGGGTCGTCATGGCGGCGATGGCGATGACCACCGAGCGGGTGCGCCTCGGCGCGATCGTCACCCCGCCGTCGCGCCGGCGGCCGTGGAAACTGGCGCGGGAGACGATGACGCTCGACCGCCTTTCGAACGGGCGGCTGGTGGTGCCGGTCGGGCTCGGCGCGATCGACGACCAGGGGTTCGGCAACGTCGGCGAAGCGACCGACCGCCGGACGCGGGCGGAATTGCTGGACGAAAGCCTCGCCATCCTGGACGGGCTCTGGAGCGGCGAGCCGTTCGCCTTCGAGGGCCAGCACTACCGGTTCGGGGAGATGGCGTTCCAGCCGACCCCCGTGCAGCGCCCCCGCCCTCCCGTCTGGGTCGTGGCCGCCTGGCCGTACCCGAAATCGCTGGCGCGCGCGATCCGCTACGACGGCATCCTCGCCAACTTCCCCGATGGGTCCGGCGGGCAGGGCGACGCCACCCCGGAGCGGTACGCCACCCTCGCCGCCTGGGTCGCCGAGAATCGAACGGAACCGGGGCCGTTCGACATCATCGCCGAAGGGGTGACGCCCGCCGGCGACCCGGGCGCGGCCGCCGAACGGGTCCGCCCCTACGCGGAAGCCGGCTGCACCTGGTGGATCGAGTCGCCTTGGCAGGCGCCGAACGAGGTGGACGACCTGCGGCGCCGCATTGCCGCCGGACCGCCGCGGCTCGGATAACGGCCGTCCGGATCGAGATAGGCGCCGTGCTTCGCTGATGCGAGCACTGAACGTTCCCCGCCCCGGGCGGGCGTGGCCCGCGTACGGATCAACGGCGCGACCGCCATCATCCGCGAGCAACGCACGGCGCTGATCTCGGGCACGTCATGCGAGAGCCGGCCGATCGGTCTGGAACCGCCGTCGCCGGCCCGGTTTATTCGGTATTTATTCGCCGATTATTCGGCGGCGGTTTTCCCATGACCATGCGGAAACCGGGTTTCTTCGGCAACCCCCTGCCACGCGCCCGGGCGCACCGGGGTGGCCGCGTCCGGGAAAAGGTGTCGGGCATCGAGGCTGGAAGGGAGGAGCGAACAAACTCCAAATCGAGCATGAAGCCGCGTACGTATGCGGCGTTCCACGACCGGACACATGCCGAAAAAATACCGAATAGATGCCGAATAAATACCGAAGAAATGGGCGGTGCAGGGTCCCACCGGTTTCCGCCGTGCGCGGTGGCGCCCGGTTCGATCGGCCGGATCTCGTGTCAGTCCGCCGGGGCGGCACGCACCGACTCGGTTCTCGCCGTGCGCGGCCGGTTCGCCAGCCGCCGGTGCACCGCGCGCAGGCCGTCGAGCGCGTTCGCGGCGAGGAAGGCCACCATCGGCGCGGTCAGGAACAGCGCCAGGAACCAGTGGCGGCCGAGGTCGTCCCAGCCCGCGTCGAAGCGGGCGAAGACGTAGGCCGGGTAGTAGGCCAGCCCGAGCGCGGTGGCGGCGAACAGCCAAACCAGGGCGCGGCGATTGGGCGCCAGCGCGAGCGCGGCGACGATCGGCAGCAGGTACCACGGGTACAGGTTCGTCGCCAGCAGCGCGAACAGCATCATCGTTTCCGCCGCGGCCAGGTTCGGCGAGCGGCCGCGCCAGACCGTCCACGCCACCAGCAGCGCGAGCGCCACGAACAGCCCGCGGCTGATCCGTTCGATGAACTCGACCAATCCCCGCGTCGTCGGCCAGCGGAGGGCGCAGGCGCGGACGCCCCAACTGGCCAGACCATCCGGTCCGGCAAGCCGGGACGGCCATGCGCACGACCTCCCGGGCAGGGCAGGCGGGAACCCGCGCGGCAGCGTCGCCCGGCGCGTGGTAGCGATCTGCTTGGCCAGCGAGAGGGGGGAGACGTGCCGCATCTCCTGCGATTCGGTGGCGCCTCGGCGTAGCCCGCCTGCCATCGCGCCGCCGTCCCAGAACGGTGCGGTGACCGCGGCGACCGCTGCCGCCGCCAGCGCGATCGTCGTCGCCGCCCGCCGCCAGCCCCAGCGGTCGCGCGCGGCGGCGGCGAGGAAGACCGGCGCGAGTGCGGCGGTGAAGAACTTGACCGCGACCGACAGCGCCAGGAACGGCCCGGCGAGCACCGACCGGGTCCGCAGCGCGGCCAGCGCCGCCGCCAGCAGCAGCGCGACCATCAGGTCGTTGTGGGCGTTGCCGATGCCCTCGAACAGCACCAGCGGGTTGGCCGCGAACAGGAACGCTGCCAGCCAGCCCGCCTTGCCGCCGCCCGCCGCCCGGTGCAGCACCAGCCCGGTGAGCCCAAGCAGCGCGAGGTGGAACACCTTGAGCGCCAGCAGCAGGTCGATCGCGTCCGCGTAGCCGGCGACCAAGCCGGGCAGCCCCGACGCCAGCAGCCACGCCGGCCCGTAGAAGAGCGGCACGTCCACCAGGAACGCCGGCAGCGCGAACGGATCGGACCGGTAGTCGGCGAACGTCACCAGGTACGGGTTCTGCCCGAAGTGGTAGGCGAGTTTCAGTTCGACGAGGTAGTTGAAGGCGTCCAGCGCGCCGACCGGATAGATGAACAGGTTGGCGATGCCCGGCCCGGCGACGAACCCCACCGCCCCGATCCTGGCCGCACGCGAGAGGGAGGGCGCGCGGGAAAGCACCCACCAGCCCGCCGCGTAGGCGAGGGCGAGCAGGAGGAACATCGCCAGCGTCGCCCGCAGGATCGGCGAATCCGAGTGCCCCGGCAGTTTCTCGAACGCGAAGTGGGTGTTGTCCCGGTTGCCGGTCAGCGAGTACCACCGCACGAGCAGCGCCCAGCCGCCGGTCGAGAGCGCCGCCAGCAGCGGGACCGCGACCCCGGCCCGGCGCAGCGTCGCCAGCCGGCTCGTCCCGCCCTCGGAATCGGCCGGTCGCGCGGGGAGGCGCAGCGTCGTGGTCTCCTCGGATTCGGACACCAACGCCTCCGGAAATCGGCGCGGAACGGGCAGGGGCGGGCTCTGTCTGCCGGATGGGCGACGTGTGGGAGGACGGCTCATACCAGCCAGCGTGGACAACACCGGCACGCAGCCGGCGATGTGCCGATCCTCGCCGGATGCAGCGGTCGCCCGGGCATCAGGCCCGGCGCCCG
>JAFAEX010000054.1 GCA_023423795.1 Chloroflexota bacterium
CGACGAGGGAGGGCACGGGTCCATTTGTACCGACAAAATAGCCGCCGGTACCAGATGTAGGGGAGCAGACGACATCTGCGACCCAAGGCCAAGCCATCGAGGCCCGAGCCGAACAAGTGGTCTCCGACCGCATCGGCGTACGTACGCACCGCCCCTCTCCGGCAGCAAGGCGCTTACGAAGAATTAGTCGGAACAAATGGGCACGGGTCCCTGCCCTACCGACGACGGGGGATGACGGCGCCACATCGAGCCCCACCCAACCCGTCATCCCGAGCCGGTCGAGGGATCTCGTCCGTCCCTCACGCCCCGATTCGGGGACGGTGGCGGCGGGCGCGGGAGTGGGCAACCACCCCGACTATTCGGGAATCGGGCCGGTTTCGCAGGCAGCGCCGCGGAACCGGCCCGTCCTGTTGCGGTTTTGTCATGCCCCGCCGGGCGAGCGCGACGGGGACGCAACGGACGGCGGGGTACCTTCGGGGCGTACGCCGAGCGGCGGGTTGCGGGTCGCGGCCGGCCGGGTGCTCGCACCGTCGGTCGTGGGGGCGCTCGTGGCCCGCCGCCGGCGTCAGATCGCCGCCGCGCCGGGGCGGCGGACTCGCGTAGCCACGGAGCCCGCTCCACCCGAAGGACGTCCAGCGATGATCGGCGTGCTGTCCCCCGACGAAATCGACGCGCTGCTGCGCCGCAACCGGGTCGGGCGGCTGGGCGTGGCCGTCAACGACCGGCCGTACGTGGTGCCCATCACCTACGCCTACGACGGGAGCAGCATCTACGCCTTCAGCGGGCCAGGCCGCAAGATCGACGTGATGCGCGAGCAACCGCTGGTCTGCTTCGAGGTGGACGAGGTGCTCGGGCCCTCGGAGTGGCGCAGCGTGGTCGCCGAAGGCCGTTACGAGGAACTGGCCGACGAAGGCGCGCGGCGCGAGGCGCTGGCGATGCTGGGCATCACCAACGGGGCCGTGGCGCGGACGCTGGCCGCCGGCAGCCGCAACGTCGTGTTCCGGGTGCGCCTCACCGAGCGCGGCGGCCGCTTCGAGCGCCGCGACGCCTGAGGCGGGAGCCGATCAGCCGCGCCGGGATCGCCGGAGTCGCCAGATCGATGGGCGGTGCCGTCGTTCGCCCGGGGCCGACGGCCCCGGCTATGGGAACGAAACCCCTCCGGGGTTGGGGCAGACGGACGCCACATCGACGCCCGTTCTCAGTCCCGGAGGGACCTCGTTGGCGTAGCCTGGGGATTCATCCCCGGGTGTCTCCGCGTCCAGATCCGGGAAGCAACCGCCGTCGTCCCCGGGCGACCACGGCATGAGGCCATCCCTGTGGGCGTGACCGGCGGACGGGCCCTGCCGAATTGCGAGCGCTCGTGCCGTCCGGGGAGACCACCTGATTTCTCGTAGCGTGCCAGTATCGTTTCCGGTGCGCACGCGAGCGAACGTGATGCGACGAACACCCGGCCGTCGCGCGGCGATTTCCTCCGGACGATGCTGGACGGTTTGGCTGGGGCGACAGCGGCGATCGACGACCGAATGGTGCGACAATACCGGCGGTTCGTCTCCCCTCGCCCGCATGGGAAACAAGCATGGCACACGTCTTCGACGCCTTCACCACGGAAACGGTGGCTCGCCTCACCGGGCTGAGTCGGCGCCAACTTGCCTACTGGGACAAGACGGGCTTCTTTTCGCCAACGCACCTCGACCGGGATCGACCGGGAGGTCCGCACAGCAGGATCTACTCGTTCCGTGACCTCGTCGGCCTCCGCACGATCGCGCTGCTACGGTCGCACGGGGTGACGCTCCAGGAACTCCGCAAGGTCGGCGCCTGGCTCCACCAGTACGAGTCGGAGCCGTGGTCACGGCTGCGCTTCGCGACATCCGGCGGCAAGGTGTACGTCCGGGAGCCGCAGACCGGGGCCATGGTGCGGGCGAGCAAGCCCGCCGGCCAAGCGGTCATTTCGTGGGAACTGGAGACCATCGCCAACGACACGGCGCGTGCCCTTTCGGAACGGACCGACGACCAGATCGGGGAGATCGAGCACCGCCGCTCGGTCCTCAACAACGCCGCCGTCATCGCCGGCACCCGCATTCCGACCAGCATGATCTTCGACTTCCACGCGGCCGGTTATTCCACCGCGCAGATCCTCGATGAGTACCCGCAACTGCGGCCCGCCGACATCCGCGCGGCGGTCGAGTTCGAGGAACGCGCCCGCACCGTCAAGGCCGCCGGTTGACCAGCGGCCGATGGACCGCCCGTCGATCGCGTTCCTGCTGGACGAACACACGCCGCGCAGCATCGAGCGCTTCCTCGCCGAGCGCGGTCACCGCGTGATGCGCGCGCCCGGCGGCGCCACCGACAACGACATCCTCGCCGCGGCCGAGCGCGACGGACTGGTGATCGTCACCGCCGACAGGGATTTCAAGGCGGCGATTACCCGCAACCCCTCCCGTGGCCGTCGCCGCTACACGCAGGCGGGGCTCATCAGGATCGAAGGCGAAGCCGACAAGGCCATCGTCAGGCTGCGGCTGCTCATCGACGTCATCGAGCGGCTTTACCTGACCTGTCAGCAGCAGGAGGACAAGCGGCTGATCGTCCACGTCCGCGCCACCTCCGTCTGGATCGATTTCTAGTCCATCCTCCCCGCCGCCCGTTCCCCGTTCAGCGCCAGCAGCCGCGCCAGGATCGCCTCGTCGTCAGTCGCCGCCGGGTCGTCCTCCCAGCCGTAGGCCGCCCACACCGCGCGGTCCAGCGCGGCGTGCAGGTGCACCAGCCAGGCGGGGCGTTCGTTGTAGAGGGCGGTGAGGGTGCGCTTCTTGAGTTGCTCCGGGGTGGCGCCCTCCGGGTCCAGCCAGCGGCGGCGGGCCTCGTCCAGCGCGCGCGCGGCGGCGGCGGCGGCCTCCACCCG
>JAFAEX010000140.1 GCA_023423795.1 Chloroflexota bacterium
GATCTGGACGTTGCAGTTCATGATCCGGCGGCCGCCGCTGGAGCCGATGCTCGCCAGCGCCTCGCCGCCGCGCGCCAGCACGACCGGGGCCATGTTGGCCAGCGCCCGCTTGCCGCCGGCCACCGAGTTCGGCCGCCCCGGCTCCGGGTCGAACCACATCATCCCGTTGTTCAGCAGCACCCCCGTGCCCGGCGCGGTCACCCGGCTGCCCCACAGGCTCAGCAGCGTCTGCGTCAGCGAAACTGCCAGCCCGTCCTTGTCGATGACCGAGATGTGGGTCGTGCTGCCGTCCGCCATCTGGTTGGCCCCGGCCATCGACGCGGCGGCGTAGTCCGGCACCGACGGCCCCAGCCCGTGCCCGATGCCGAGGCGCTCGGCCGTGCCCGCCGCCACCGTGCCCAGCCGGTCGGCGGGGAACTGCGCCGCCCGCTCCGCCGCGTAGGCCGGGTCGGCCAGGTGGGCGAGCGGCGTCTCGATATGATCCGGGTCGGCCAGCCACGCGAAGCGGTCGGCGAACGCCTGCCGGAACGCCTGCGCCATCCGGTGCAGCGCCTCCGGCGCGTTGTGGGGCATCCGGTACACCCCGAGCGCCTCCAGCAGCAGCAGGCTCTGGGCGAGGGTCGTCCCGCCCGTGCCGCCGCCGACCGTGTGCACTTCGCAACCGGCGGCCGAAACGGTCAGCGCGGGTTCGATGGTCGCCCGGTAGGCGGCGAGGTCGTCGAGGGTGAAGGGCGCGTCCCCCTCCCGCAGGCAGCGCACGATGGATTCGGCGACCGCCCCGGCGTAGAACGCCGACGGGCCGTCGCTGGCGACGGCCTCCAGCGTGCGCGCCAGGTCGGGCTGCTTCAGCATCCGCGGGTTGGCGACGTCGGCGCTGGCCGGCGGGTTGCCCTCCTCGTCGAGGAAGATCGTCGCCGTCGCCGGGAACTTGCTCAGCGTCCCGAAGTCCCGCGCCACCGCCAGCGTCGTGTGCCAGCGGACCGGGAAGCCGTCCGCCGCGAGCCGGATCGCCGGGGCGATCCCGTCGGCCAGCGGCCGCGTCCCGAAGCGCTCGGCGGCGAGGGCCATGCCGGCGACCTGCCCCGGTACGGCGACCGAGCGCGGCCCGAAGACGTTGGCCGAGCCGACCACGTTCGGCCAGCCGAACAGCCCGGCGTCGGTGCCCGCGCCGGCCAGCGGGAACATGTCCGCCGTCGCCCCGGCCGGCGAGACCATCGGGAAGGCGACCACGCTCGGCTCGACCCCGGCGCCGGCGACGACCATGTAGCCGCCGCCGCCGATGCCGTTCATCCACGGTTCGGAGACGCAGGCGGCGAACGCCGCCGCGATCGCGGCGTCCACCGCGTTGCCGCCGGCACGCAACGCCGCCGCGCCGGCCTCCGCCGCCTGCGGCGTCTTTGCCGCGACCATGCCGCCCCGGGCGCGCGCCTCGCTCCGGGAAACCGCCCATTCCGTCCGCACCGCCACCGTCCGTCTCTCCCGCCGCTGCATCGTCAACCAGTCGCGGCAGGGTACGCCACCCCGCGAAGCAACGAAAGCCCGTGCGCGGCGCCCGGCCGCGTGCGACGATGCCGGGATCGCGCGAACCGGTCGCGACGGCGCCGCAGGCAGGAGGTTCGCGCAGGCGGCCTCGCCAAACGTGGGCAAATCGTGGCATCGCGGGACGGCGCCGGGCGCGCGCCGCCCCTCCCGACGACGGACGAGGACCGTCTTTCCGCGCACGTACGCGCGCTTGCACCCGGCCTTTGGGCCGGGTGGGGATTGAAACCCGCAGGCCGCGACCGAGACGGCCACCGGCGTCGACCTTGCACCCGGCCTTTGGGCCGGGTGGGGATTGAAACCCGCAGGCCGCGACCGAGACGGCCACCGGCGTCGACCTTGCACCCGGCCTTTGGGCCGGGTGGGGATTGAAACAAGCGCGTCGTGCGGACCGTGCAGGTTCAGGACTCCTTGCACCCGGCCTTTGGGCCGGGTGGGGATTGAAACGGCACCAGCGCCCCGTACTCGCGCACCCCCTGCCCCTTGCACCCGGCCTTTGGGCCGGGTGGGGATTGAAACTCCGCCGGTCGGTCGCCGGAGGAACCCGCGATGACCCTTGCACCCGGCCTTTGGGCCGGGTGGGGATTGAAACGGTCGCACCCGAAACGGGAACATCGAAGACGACGGCGCAAAGACAAGGCTGCTTGCATCCGGCCCCGAAACGGATGACGATTGGAATCCACCGGTCTCCGCTGTCGATTCCCGCCCTGCCTGTTCGACCATCCGGTGAACGCGTTCCCGCGCCGCGCGGCGCGGGGATCGAACAGCAGGGAGGAACCGACCGCCATGACCAGCCGCGACGCCGCCGTTTCGCCGCAGGCCGCACCCAGCCGGGGCATCACCATCGCGCTCTGGACGCTCCAGATCCTGCTCGGCCTGTTCATCGCCGTCGGCTCCGGTGCGCCCAAACTCTTCGGCGAAGCGACCGCCGTCACCATGTTCGACCAGATCGGCCTCGGCGATTGGTTCCGCTACCTCGTCGGGGTGCTGGAGATCGCCGGCGGCATCGGGCTGCTCGTCCCACGCCTCGCCCGCTTCGCCGCCCTCGGCCTCTGCTGCGTCATGGTCGGCGCGATTTTCGCCAGCCTCTTCGTGCTGAACGCCGGCATGCTGACGCTCACCCCGGTCATCCTGCTCGTCCTCTTCGCCCTCATCGCCTGGGCCCGCTGGCCGCGCAACGCCCGCTAACCACACCCGCGGCCCCAGCCGCGGCGCCGATCCTCCCGCGCGCACCACGGGCACCCAGCGTCAGGGCCCTTCGGGGTTCTGTGTCCCGTCAATCCGGCCCGTATGGTGGTTGCCAAATCGATCCGGCCATCCTCCATGTCCGCCCGGGGTTGAAACCCCTGGCTACGGGAACGAAACCCCTCCGGGGTTGAGCACGGCCGGTGTCCGGATCAAAGAAGCGACCGTCATGAGGGCCGGGCTTACCCGTCCGCTCCCCCGCGCCACCCCGTATCCTGCTCGCCACAGGCCAGTTCCACGACCGAGCAGGAGCCGAGACCGTGCCCACCCCGCCGCCGTTCCTCGCCGCCGCGATCCAGTTCGAGCCGGTCATGTTCGACACCGCCGGCAACATCGAGCGCCTGCTCGCCCTCTGCGAGCAGGCCGCCAACGCCGGCGCGAACCTGATCGTCACCCCGGAGATGGCGACCACCGGCTACTGCTGGCAAAACCGGGAGGAAATCGCGCCCGAAGTCGAGCCCATCCCCGGCCCGACGACCGACCGCTTCCGGGATCTATGCGCCCGCCACGGTTGCCGGGTCGTCGTCGGCATGCCCGAAGTCGTCGAGGACACTGGCGTCTACTACAACGCCGCCGTCCTCGTCGGGCCGGAAGGCGTCGAAGGCCTCTACCGGAAAACCCACGCCTACATCAGCGAACCCAAATGGGCGAAGGACGGCGACCTCGGGCTGCCGGTCTTCGACACCCCGCTCGGGCGCATCGCCATCGCCGTCTGCATGGACGCCGCCTACCCCGAGGCGGTCCGCGTTCCCGCCCTGCGCGGTGCGGACGTCGTCTGCTTCCCGACCAACTGGCTGGGCGAAAAGGCCCCGTCCCCCACCTGGTGGGCGCGGGCCGTCGAGAGCGGCGTGTACCTCGTCGCCGCGAACCGGTGGGGCTGCGAGCGCGGCGTCCAGTTCGACGGCGGCTCCTGCGTCATCGCCCCGGACGGCGAGATCCTGGCCGTGCAGGACGCCGGCGACGGCGTCGTCCTCGCCGAGATCGACCCCGCGCGCGCCCGGAACAAGCGCCCCGGCGACAACCCCGGCGACCTCCTCGCCACCCGCCGTCCGGACGCCTACGGCACGCTTACGCTCAACACCTACCTTTGGAACGCCCGCGAGTTCCACGGCCTCTACGGCCTGCGTCCGCTGCCGGACGGGCGCATCTCCCGCGCGGCGGTCCTCCAGGCCGAACCCCAGCCGGGCAACGCGGGCGCGAACCTCGCCGCGATCGCCGCCGCCCTCGCCGCCAACCCGGATCTGGATCTGCTGGTCGCGCCGGAGTTCGCCCTCTCCGGCCGCCCGCAATCCGGCGAGCAGGCCGGGCAATGGGCCGAACCCGTCCCCGGCCCCGCGACCGAGGCGCTGGCCGGCATCGCCGCCGCCGCGAACGCCCACGTCGTCGCCGGCCTCGTCGAGCGCGACGGCGACCGCCTCTTCAATTGCGTCGTCCTCGTCGGCCCCGGCAGGCTCCTCGGCCGCTACCGCGCCATCCACCTGACCGACGACGATTCAACCTGGGCGACCCCCGGCGACCTCGGTCTGTCCACCTTCGACACCGCGGTCGGCCGCATCGGGCTGCTCGCCGGCTTCGACCTGCTGTTTCCGGAAGCCGCCCGCGTCCTCGCCCTCGACGGCGCGGACGCCATCGCCTGCGCCGCCGGCCTCGCCTGGCCCGGCGTCCGCCCCTGGGGCGCGACGAGCATCCCCATGCCCGGCTGGATCGACCCCGGCCCGGCGGAGGACCATTTTCATCTCGCCCGCGAGCGCTCGCGGGAAAACAACACCTACCTGCTTTTCGCCAACACCCCGCGCGCCGGCGGCTGGAGCGGCGTCTTCTCCCCCGGCCCCGAGGACGAACCCCGCGCCGACGCGCTCGTCGCGGGGAACTTCCCCGGCCTCGCCGCCGCCGTCATCGACACCACGAACCTCGACACGCGCTACGTCACCAACCCCGTGCGCGCCAAGGACCTGGTGCGGATGCGGATGCCCATCTGGTACGACCCCCTGCAGGCCCCGCCCGATTCGTGGCTGCTGGCGCCGCCCGGATCGGCGGACGACTGGGATTGAGCCGGCGGGCGGCGGTTGCGTTGCCGTTGCGGACGCCTCTTGAATTGCGCGGGGATGCTGGCGGTTGTCAAATCGATCCAGGCACCGGCGGGGCGGGCGCGATGATGGCGGTTGCCAAATTAGGGCGGCCACGCCCGCCCGGGGTTGAAACCCCGGGCTACGAAAACGAAGCCCCTCCGGGGCTGAGCACGGGCGGTGGCCGCCCTAATTTGGCA
>JAFAEX010000161.1 GCA_023423795.1 Chloroflexota bacterium
GACTGGGGTTGCGCCCGCCGCCGGGGTCGCGCCCGCCGCCGGGGTCGCCGCCGCCGGCGCGTTCGGGTCGGTCGCCGGGCCGAGGGAGGTGTTGACCAGCATCCCTTCCGGCAGGTACGCCCCCTGCGGGTCGATGATCTCCAGCAGGGCCGTTTCCTGCAGCACCGCGACGGCGTCCTGCGGGTCCTCGATGCCCGGCAGTTCGACGATGATCTGGTCGCTGCCCCGCGTCTGGATCAGCGGTTCGGAGACGCCAAGCCCGTTGACGCGCCGCTCCAGCGTCGCACGGGTGCCGTCGAGCGTTCCCTGGTCGATCCTCTGCCCGGCGACCGGTTTGGCCTGGAGGACGACCTGGAGGCCGCCTTGCAGGTCGAGCCCTTCCCGAACCGGGAAGCGGTCCTTGACGCCCCCGAAGTTCAGGACGTCGGTCGGGAGGGCGACCCAGGTGCTGGCCAGGGCGATGACCACGACGAGGGCGAATGTGAGCCAGGTGCGGTTGCGCACGCGTTGGATGCCTCGGTTGGCGAGGCCGGCGGGCGCGTCGGCGTTCGGCGCGGTCCGGCGATGCGAGTTCGTTCCCGCGGTCGGCGGGCGGTGCGGCCGAGTATAGGAGTGGGCGAAAACGCGGGTCAATCGACCCTCGACCACCCCGAGGTGACGGCGCGTCGCCGGGAATCCGACGAAAGCGGCGTCCAGCCGCGATGCACGACGGTACACGAGCAACGGCACGTGGCACACTTTCTCCATCGTTGGCATCGCAACGCTGGAGACAATTCGTGCCGGGCAGTAAACGAGGCGCCACGAGCGCCGTGATGGCGCTTGTCGTGCTGCTACTTGGGTTCGTCCTACCACCTGGGACTCCGGCGAGCAGCGGCCCGCCGAATATCGTCGTCGTTATGTTCGATGATCTCGACCGGGTGCTGTTCGAGGACGCCCTGCCTTCGCTGCCCGCGATCTCCGCCGTTGCAGCGCGGGGCGCGTCGTTCGATCGCTACTTCGCATCAACTCCCCTGTGCTGCCCATCGCGAGCCACCTTTCTGCGCGGGCAGTATCCCCAGAATCACGGCGTCCTCTGGAACCGCGGCGAGCCAGGTGGACATGGCGGGTTCGAAGCGTTCCACCGGCTCGGACGCGAATCCTCCACAGTGGGAACTTGGTTGCAGGAAGCCGGATACCGCACCGGGTTGTTCGGCAAGTACCTGAACGCTTACCCGATGGGAGCCCCGGATGACTGGGTTCCGCCCGGCTGGGACCGCTGGGCGGTCCGCCACGCCGAAGTGCGTGAGATCTTTTACATCAACTACGAACTCAATGAGGATGGGGCACTCGTGGCGTACGGCAACGCGCCCGGGGACTATTCGACCGACGTGCTGGCGCGGATGGCAACATCGTTTATCCACGATAGTGCCACGGACGGCCGTCCGTTCTTCCTTGTCGTCACGCCCTATGCGCCGCACGACCCGGCCACCCCGGCGCCGCGGCACGCGGACGCATTCCCGGATGTGCAGCCGCCGCGCTCCCCGGCGTGGAACGAGGACGATATCTCCGACAAGCCAGCCTGGGTGCACGCGCTGCCGGTGATTACGCCCGACGAGCAAGCGGCTATCGACGCTGGGTACCGCTCCCGGATGCGGTCGTTGCTGGCCGTTGACGACCTTGTGGCGGACATCGAGGCCACACTGGCCGAATCTGGCGCAGACAACACCGTGATCGTCCTCGTTTCCGATAACGGGTTCCACTTCGGTGAACACCGGGTCGCATGGGGCAAAGTGACGCCCTACGACGAATCGACGAGGGTGCCGCTGATCATTGCCGGCCCGGGCGTCGAGCCGGGTACGACGATCGAGCAGCTGGCGGTCAACGTGGATCTCGCCCCGACCATCGCCGATCTCGCCGGTGCGGAAGTACCGGATTTCGTCGATGGCCGGTCGCTCGTGCCGCTGCTGGCAGGCGAACCGCTTCCCGAGTGGCGCGAGGTTGCGCTGCTGCGCCAGTTCGAGAACGTGGCCGACCGACCGCGCCGAGCGGGACGGGCAGCGCGGTCGGAGCGCGTCAACGACCGACAGCGAGGCCGAACCACGCAGACCGACGCCGCCACGCCGGAGACCGACTCCAGTGAGTTGGGTGCTGGAAGGGAGGAATCATCGGCGGTCGCGGTGACGCGCCGTCAGTTCACCCAAGCCGAGGTGCCACCCTTCGCGGCGCTCCGAGGCGAGGATTCCCTTTACGTTGATTACCAGTCCGGCGAGCGTGAGTACTACGATCTCGCGTCCGACCCTGCTGCGCTGGACAACATCATCGATGAACTGTCCCCCGAGCAGGCCGAAGCGCTCGCGGCGCAGTTGTCTGCCTTAATCGAATGCAGCGGCGCCGCATGCCGGGAAGCCGAAGGGGCTGCGCTCCCCAGCTCGTGACGCCAGCATGATCGCAACCGATCGAGTTCTCCCGATGCGCTGCCGACACCCGCCCCGGCGATCATCGTCGGATGAACTACATCGCTTCCGTGCGCGTTCTGCCTTGCTCCAGGACATTCGGCACCAATGCCACCCGCAGGTGCTTTCCTCGGTGCGGACGCGCGTGCGCGTTCGTTCGCGCGAGGAGTCCGGCGCAAGGCGAGACCTCCGGTTGTGATGCCGGCGGGCGTCGTTATGGTCGAATGGCGGATGAACTGCCCCCCTTGACGACCGGCGGCAAGCCCCGGACGATGCCCGGACCCGGAACTCCGTCCGTCTCGCCGCAGCCAATCGAGGAGCCGACGATGTCCGCGCCCACCCTCGCGTCCGCCGCCGACGCGCTCGATCCGACCAGCCTCGCTGCCACGGCGATGGAGCATTGCGTCTTCCCGCTCGCCCCGGTCGCCGGCGTCCGGGAAGCCGGCCCGACGATCTACGTGCGCGGCGAGGGCGTCCGCCTCTACGACGCCGAGGGCCGCGCCTACATCGACATGATGAGTTCGCACACCCGCGCCAACTCGCTCGGGTACGGCAACCGGGAGATCGCCGACGCCGTCGCCGAGCAACTGGCGACGCTCCATTACGTCGGCACCGTCTCCAACCTCGCGCCCGCCACGATCAAACTGGCCGACACCATCGCCGGCCTCGCGCCGGATGGCCTGACGCGGGTGATGTTCGCCAGCGGCGGGTCGGAAGCGGTCGAGTCGGCCATCAAGATTGCCAAGCAGTACCAGATTCACGCCGGCAAGCCCCGCGCCTACAAGATCATCTCCCGCTGGAACGCCTACCACGGCGCAACGATGGGCGCGCTCGGCGCGACCGACTGGCTCGGAATCAAGCACATCTCCGAACCGGGCGTGCCCGGCTACTCGCTGATCCCCGGACCGTCGCGATACCGCAACCCGTTCGGCATGGACGACGAGGCCTATGGCGATTTCTGCGCCGACTACCTCGAACGCCAGATCCAGCATGAAGGACCGGAACTCGTCGCCGCCTTCATCGCGGAACCGGTCATGCAGGCCCACGGCGTGCAGGTCCCGACCGACGGCTACTTCGACCGCGTGCGCGAGATTTGCGACCGCTACGGCGTGCTGCTCATCGTCGATGAGGTCATCTGTGGTTTCGGGCGCTGCGGCGACTGGTTCGCCAGCAACCGGCTCGGCATCCGGCCCGACATCATGACGATGGCGAAGGCGATGACCGGCGGCTACGCCCCGATGGGAGCCATCGCCGTGCGCCCGGAGATCGTGGACGCGCTGCCCGTGCTGCGCCACGTCCACACCTTCAGCGGGCACGCCGGCTCGGCCGCCGCCGCCAACGCCGCCATCGGCATCGTCCAGCGCGAGAACCTGATCGAGCAGGGGAGGGACCTCGGGCAGTACATGCTCGACGCGCTGACCGACGCCGTCGGCGATCACCCGATCGTCGGGCAGGTGCGCGGGCTCGGCATGTGGCTGGCGGTCGATTTCGCCGCCGACAAGGCCACCCGCACCCCGTTCGAGGACGACACGGTCGCCGGCGTCGTCCGGCGGATGCTCGACTACGGCGTCATCGCCAGCGCGATCGGAACCGCGTTCGAGATCGCGCCGCCGCTGGTCAGCACGAAGGCCGACCTCGACGAGTGCGTTGCCGTCGCCGCCCGCGCCATCGACGAGATCGCCCGCGAGCGCGGCCTCGTCTGAAGCCGGCGTAGCGCCACCGAACCGTCATCCCGGGCGCCACCGAACCCGCATACCCCGCGTTTGGAGGGGGATGGGGGGTT
>JAFAEX010000189.1 GCA_023423795.1 Chloroflexota bacterium
GGGTGGGCGGCCGCCACGCGGGATCGCCTGCGCGCCGCCGAAGCGGATGCGGCGGCGGTGCGATCGACCCCGGCGGAGGATCTGGTCGTGGCCGACCTCGAAACCGCCGCGTCCGCCGTCGCCGCCGCGCTGGCGGACCAGCGCGCCGAGCCGGTCGAGGACGCCGACGCGGCGACGAACCGGCTCGCCGCCTCCGCGCTCGGGACCTGGGAGCGCGGCCTGCGGGCGCTCATCGCGGGCTTCGCGTCCGGCGATGACGCCGCGGCGACGGCCGCGTTGCAGGTGATCGCCGACGGCGACGCGCTCGCCGCCCGCGCACTCGCCGACCTCATCGCCCGGTACCCGGAGTGCGCGTGATGGCCAGTAAGGATGTGGGACCGCGGAATTCCCGAGCGGCAAGGACAACGGGAACGCTTTCCGGTGTGCGCGGTCCGCGAACCGGATCGTGCCACCGATCGATGGGTGGTTCCGTTCACCGGTCGTAGGGGAGGGCCCGGCGCCCTCCCGCGTTTGCCAACGGCCACGACGGGAGGCCGCCGGGCCCTCCCCTACGATTGGTCAGGGCGCCGCGTGCCGGGAACGGCAACGGACCTGCGGCTTTCCTGCTGTTCCTGTCGCGCCGCGTTAGCCTGCCGAGTAGCCGGCGCGTTCGTCATTCGACCAGCATCAGGAGGACCGAGATGTCGCCGAACCTCCGGCCCCGTGCCGGCCACGCTTCCCGCATCCGGGAGGTTCCGGTTGCGATGCTGCTCCTCGCGGTGCTGCTCGTCGCGTCCGCGACGCTGTCGCCGGTTGCACGGGCACAGGACGGCTGGCAACCGGTCGCGGGCGAGGGGTTGGTCGTTGCGCAGGGCGTTTCGGCACTACCGGCGGGCGACGTCTTGTGGCGCACGGTGCGTGGCCGGGCGCTGCCGGCGGGTGAGGCGGAATTCGTTCGGCGGTCGCTCGGGTTCGTGGTCGCCACTGGCGGCCCGATCCTGCTGGTCGATGGCGAGCGTGGCGAGCAGGTGCGGCTCGGAACCGGCGAGGCGGCGTTTGTCCGCGATGGGGCGCTCCAGCAGCGCGCCAGCCTCTCCGAACAGCCGGTCGGCTATCTCGCGGTCGAACTGACCGCCGCCGATGCGCCTTCGCCGGCGGGCGGCGAAACGGTGCTCCAGCCGGGGCAGCCGTTCCCCGCGTCGGAGGGCCTGCGCGACATCGATCTGCTGGCGGCGGTGCTGTCCGGCGACCGCGTGCTCGACATCCCCGATTCCGGTGGGCGCAACGTGCTGTTGGTGACGGCGGGCGCGGCCAGCGCGGGCCAGCCCGACGGCGGCAGCGCCACCCTGCTGGCCGGGGAAGCAGCAGGGTTCGGCGGACCGCTGGTCGTCACCGCCGCCGGAACGAACCCGGAGCAGTCGGCAACCGTCGTCGTCGCCATCATCGGGCCGGCGGTGCCCGAGCCGGCCGGCTCGCCGGCGAGCGAGGTCACGTCGCCGGACGCCACGGCGCATCCGCCCGCAACTCCGGCCGCAGCCGTCGGTGGAGAGATCTCCGGTTCCATCGCCGTCGAGGTGTTCGGCTGTCCGGCCGGCATGACCCCGGAGACCGTCATTCCCGGCGCGTGCGTGCCGGTTGCGGATGCGGCCGAGGTGGTGCTCAGCGGTGCAGCGCTGGCCGCACCGCTCACCCTCGCCGATGCCGAGCCGACCGCTGGCGGATTCTCGTGGGGGAACCTGCCCGCCGGCGACTACTCGATGGCGCTCGCCGTCCTCCCGGATGGGTATGCCTCCTGGACGCTGGCCGCGCCGGGCGCGACCGGCGATCCCGTGGCCGGCTTCCGCCTCGGCATCACCCCGGAGAACCCGGACATCGCCGTCCGCATCTACGCGTTCCCCGAAGGCTGATCCGGGGTCTGGGCGACTGCGGGCACGCGTCCGGCCCGCGGTGCGCTGGCGGCGCTGAAACGAGGGGCCGGCAACCTTTCAATCGGATTGCGGACGAGTCGAGGAGTCGAGAGGCCGAGGGGAAACGGGATTCCTCGACAGGCTCGGATCGACGTCGTTGGGGATGACGGACGTCGAGGCGGGCTGGCGTTCGGGCTGCCGGCGGGAGGTGGGTCGCGAACGCCCTCCGCTCCGCTCGCGATGGTGCGACTCAATCCGTGATGTACCCCGGTTGACACCGCCCGCGTCCCGCAGGCGGCTGTCGGCACGCCCTGTCTCCGCTGGAATGGACCCAGACGCCGAGGAGGCGCGGACACCGCCGCAGCACCCGACCCGCTGATGGTAACGGCGACCGCACCAACGACCTCCCAGGCACATGGGAGCCACCCTCCCGGGAGACACGGCGATGATGACGATCTTCCAGTCCAGCCGCGGCGCATCCCACCGCATCGTCCGCACCTCCGCCGGCGCGCTCAAGGCGCTTCCGGTCGCGGCGTTCCTGCTCGCCGCGTCGCAGGCGGGACCGGCCGGCGCGACCGGATGTGGTCCGGCCGGCTCCGTCGCGATCGACGGCGGCTCGGTCCGCAACAGCACCTCGATCTCGGTCAGCGCGGATGGCGGCGTCGCCGCGTCCGACGCCAGCGGCGGCAACGGCAACGTTGCCCTGTCGGTCCGGGGCGTGGCCGCGGCCGGCAACGGCGGCGTGGCGGCCAGCAGCGCCAACGGTGGCATGATCGAGTTCGGCACCATCGATTCCGGCGACAACGCCGGCAACACCATCTCGGTGGCCGCGTCCGGCTCCGGGTGCCGCGTGGCGGCCTCGAACGTCGCCATCGACGGCGGTTCGGTGCGCAACGAGACGACCATCGCCGTCAGCGCGGATGGCGGGCTCGCCGTTTCCGATGCGAGCGGCGGCAACCGCAACGCCGCCCTTTCCCTCGGCGGCATCGCGCTGGCCGGAAACGGCGGGCGAGCCGACGCCGACGCAAACGGCGGCTCGATCGCGATCGGCGGCGTCCGTTCCGGCGGCAACCGCGGCAACGTGATCGACGTTTCCCTGCACCGCGGCTATTTTGGCGGCGCTTCCGCGGTACGCATCGACGGCGGTACGGTCCGTAACACGACGACCATCGCGATCAACGCCGACGGCGGCACGGCCCTCGCCGACGCGTCCGGCGGCAACCGCAACGCGGCGATCGCGGTGCGCGGCATCGCCCTCGCCGGCAACGGCGGCATCGCGAATGCCAGCGCCGATGGTGGCGCCGTGGTCATCGGCGATGTGCGGTCGGGCAACAACCGCGGCAACACCATCGCGGTGTCCGGCGGCAACGGCGCGGTTGCCGTCAACGGCGGTTCCGTGACCAACCAGACGACCATCGCCGTCAGCGCCGATGGTGGAACCGCAATCTCGGACGCATCCGGCGGCGACGGCAACCTCGCGGCGGCCGGGCCCGGCGGCATCGCCGGCGCAGGCAACGGCGGCATCGCGAACGCCAGCGCGGACGGCGGCGCGGTGTCGATCGGCGACATCGATTCCGGTGGCAACCGCGGCAACGAGATTTACGTCGCCGGCGGCTCCGGCCCGGTCGCCATCGACGGCGGCTCGGTGAGCAACCAGACGACCATCGACGTCAGCGCGGACGGCGGCACGGCCGTGGCCGACGCGTCCGGCGGAAACAACAACGCCGCCGGAGCAGGGGCAGGCGGCATCGCCGGGGCGGGCAACGGCGGCGTCGCGAACTCCAGCGCGGACGGCGGCAGCATCAGCATCGGCGACATCGATTCCGGGAACAATTCCGGCAACGTGATCGTCGTCGGGGCTTGACGCGCAAGCAGCACCGCCGATCCGAACCAAGGCGACCGGGGCGGCCGAACAGGCCGCCCCGGTCGCGTCCGGTGTTGCCCGGTGGCCGGGCGAGCGGGCTAGGCCGCCGTCCTTGCCGATACCCGGTTCCGCTTCGCGACCCGTCCAAAGGCGTGCGCGGCCGATTGCGCCCGCAGTTCGGGCAGCAGTTTTTCGTACGGGACCCTGGACGACGCCGAACGGAGCAGCACCGCCGAACCGATCCTCACCAGCGCGTGGTTAGCCTTCGTCCACCGGAACCCGTAAAGGTCCTGCATCGCGGGCGGAAGCAGGTCGATCGAGGCCCGGTTTGCCACGAGTTGGACGAATCCGGCCGGGGTGAACGGGAAGCGCGCCGGAGCCATCATCTCGCGCATGAACTTCGTCGCCGTGACGTAGGCGAGGTGCGGCAGCATCGATTCGACGTAGGCGTCCAGCGCCCCGACGCTGCCCGGCGCGAGGTCCGGGTCGATGCCGACCAGCCGCGCCGCGATCCGCTGTTCCTCGACGAAGCGGTCGCGCTCGGCCGGGGAGAACGACGGACCCCAGCGGTCGCACGCCGCCAGCACGGCCCAGACCAGCGTGCAATGGACCCACATCAGCAGGTCGGGTTCGTCGGCAGCGTACCGCTCGCCGGTCACGGGGTCGGTTGCCTGCCGGTGGGCGTGGACCCGGCGCAGCACCTCGCCGGCCCGTTCCGCCGCTTCGTTGTCGCCGTAGGTGACGGTGAGGAGGTACTCCCCGGTCAGGCGAGCCCGTTCGTCCGGCCGGTCCCGCACGGATGACGCCTGGTCGATCATGCGCACGACCCGCGGGTGGAGCATCTGCATCATGACCGCGGCGATGCCGCCGACCGCCGCCGCCGGGCTGGCCATCGCCCGCCACGAAACGCTTTGCGGCCCGAACAGGCCATCGTCGCGCGGTCGCTCGACGCCTGGCGGATCGATGCCGGTTGGTCGCGGAGCAGGCATGCGGTCTCCCGGGGTGGAACGGCGGTCGGGCGGCCGCGCATCTCGGCGCGGCCGCCGCAACCCTACACCGACGTGTTCTGCATGGAAAGGGGACGTTTAGCCTGACCTGGAGTTCAAGATGGCGCTTTCATGCACCGAAAGCGCTGGATCGGGCTAAATCCGCTGCCTCGATGGCCGCGTGACCGAGCCGCCCGGCACGAGTCCGCTTCGGCGACCGATGCATCGATCCCGCGGGGCATCGGTCGCACCCCGCCCAACGATTCCAGTCGGGCTTCCGTCCGGTTTTACGAAATGTGGCTGGTTGGTGTGCGAATCCGCTCGTCGTTCGTAGGGGAGGGACCCGTGCCCTCCCTCATCCGTACGCGGCCCCAGGCGCGGGAGGGCACGGGTCCCTCCCCTACGAACCCACGCCGGCGCGGGCAGGCGAAACGGCAGCGAACAGCCGGATTTCGTGTTAGCGCCGGCTTGTCCGCCTCGGACTCCCCGTCGTTCGTTTGTGAAACCGCTGCGTTCTCAAGTCGAGTTCGCCACGCATGGACGCGGGAGGCTACGGATTCCTGACGATTGGGGTTGGGGTCGGCTCGACCGGATTGCGTGCTACTGCGGCAGCACCAGCGAGCGCAGCAGGCTTTCGCGGGGTTCGATCTGGTCGTTGTAGGTGGCGCTCGGGACGTTCTGGACGATCGACAGCACCGATTCGTCGGCGACGAGCGGCACGCACTGGACGAAGAGGGTGTATTCCTCGACCCGGTCGGGGAAGACGTACCCGTGGTTGTAGGCCGCGTAGGCCCCGGTCGCGTCGGTTGCGCCCTCCACCGGCTGGCCGCTCGCGTCGGTGGCGATGGCGAGGTCGCGCACGTTCGGATCGGCGGTGCGCGTGGCCACGAAGTCGTCGAGGCACGCTCGGACGTCGCCGCCGAACTCGTCGGTGCCGGTGAACGTCACGTAACTCGTGCCGTTGAAGAGCACGAATCGGTCGCCCGCGTTCCCCGATGCCTCGTCCGCGATGGTCCACTGCGGGCCGTAGGTGAGTGTGTAGCCGAACGACGGGCTGATGTAGGTCGTGCCGCGCGGCCGGGCCGGCTGCTCGGCCGCCGCGTCCACCGCCGCGACGTCCCCGGCGAGGAAGATCGCCACGTCGGAGCCGCCGCTGGCCGACGGCCGCACGGTGGCGAACCCGGCGAACCCGGAATCCTGCTGCTCCACCACCCGCAGCACGAGCCCGTCGGCTTCCGTCCACGGCGCGGCCGGTTGCCCGCCGACGTCGGCGCAGCCGAGGTAGACCTGCTTGTCGGTTTCGCTCTGGTGGACGTGGATCGAGAACGGCTCGCCGAACAGGTCGCCCAGCGGCACGTTCGCGGTGCCGACGATCACCTCCGTTACCGGGGTAGAGGAATCGGCCGGCGGGTCGGCGCGGTAACTCCGCAGCCCGCCCAACGAATAGACGACGATGCCGAGTTCCTCGCAGGTGCCGGCGTGGATGTGCGCAAGGCGCGGGGCGTCGCTCGGCGTAAGGTCGCGCGACGGGCCGGCAAGACCGGTGGACACTGCGTCCGCATCGGCCGCACTCGCCGCCGGGGTTGCGTCCCCACCGTGGTTGCCCGCGCCGTGGCCGCTGGCGGCATTCGCCGCGTCCTCGGCGACGACGATCGTGCCCGCCATGCCGTCGTGGAACGCGCAGTGGTAGCCGAACGTGCCGACGTCCTCGAAGGTGACGCTGAACGACTCGCCGGGGTCGAGCCTTGCCGAATCGAACGACCCGTCGTCGGCCGAAACCGTATGGCTGTCGTTGCCCTCGTTCGTCCAGGTCACGGTGGTGCCCGGCGCGATCGTGAGCGTGCCCGGTTCGAACGCGTTGTCCACCACTCGGACCCGTGCTTCGCTGCCGGCTTGCCAGGCGGCCGCCGAGGATGTGCCGAGCAAGGCGGGAACAAGTCCGAGCAGGAACACCAGCAGGAGCGCCGCCACCAGCGCCGGCGGCCCCAACCGCCGGGGAAACGTCGCGGTCATGGTCATCACCCTCAGCCGTCGCGCGGTCCCCGCTGACCGCCGTGTTCGATCCGCGTCCCGATCGTCGCTTCCCAATGTACGACGTTTCCCCACCGCCCGATACAGGCAATCGCCCGTGCTGAGGCGCACGTCTCACGGGATCGATCGCGGTCATCGTCGCTACCCAGTGGCTTGCGGCGACGAGCCAACGGTGCAGCGCCGACGTTTCACATCCTGACGCGCTCCTGCGGGATCGCGAAAGTGAGCGCCAGCCCCCAAGGCCGGCTGATCGCCGTCGGCGCCCCCCCCCAC
>JAFAEX010000198.1 GCA_023423795.1 Chloroflexota bacterium
CGTACGGACGCGGGAGGGCGCCGGGCCCTCCCCTACGAACGCGCGGCGTCGCGGGCGGGCAAACGGCGGCGAACAGCCGAATTCCGTATGAAGCCCGTCATCCCGAGCTTGTCGAATGATCGCGTTCGACCCAACGAACGGGTGCCGACGAGACCCCTCGACAAGCTCGGGATGACGACACTGACGACGACGACAACGACGACGACGACGACGACGACGACGGAAGCGGCCCCGCCGCGCTTCGTCGCGCCGACGGCGACGCGACGCCCGTCAGGAATCGGCGACGATCGACGTCCCATCGGCGATGGGCAGGGCCACGGTGAAGGTGCTGCCGCGCCCGATGTCGCTCTCGACGCGAATGGACCCGCCCTGCATTTCGACGAGGCGGCGGGCGATGGCGAGTCCGAGGCCGGCGCCGCCGTAGCGCCGGGTGGTGGATGCGTCCTCCTGCCGGAACTCGTCGAAGATGTGGGGCAAGGCCTCGGGCGCGATGCCGATGCCGGTGTCGGCCACGGCGATCTCCACGCATCCGGCGGCCACGGCGACGCTGACCCGGACGGACCCGCGCTCCGTGAATTTGATGGCGTTGCCGAGGAGGTTGAACAGGATCTGCCGCAGCCGCGCCGGATCAGCCAGCACCGGCGGCACGTCGTCCGGGATCGCCGCCGACAGCGCGAGGCCCTGTTCGTTGGCGAGCGGGGCAAGGTCGGCCATTACCTCGGCGACGACGCCCGAAACGGCCACGGGTTCGGGAACGACCGGCAGCCGCCCGGCCTCGATCCGGGAGATGTCCAGCACGTCGTCGATGAGGGCCAGCAGCCGGTCGGCCCCTTCGACGATCTGGCGCACGTCGGCGGCCTGCGCATCGGTCAGGTCGCCGGCCATGCCGTCGAGCAGCAGGTGGGCGTAGCCGATGATGGCGTTCATCGGCGTCCGCAATTCGTGGCTCATGGTCGAGAGGAACTCGCTCTTGAGGCGGCTCGCTTCCTCGGCGGCCTCCTTCGCCGCCCGCAGGTCCTCTTCCACGGCGCGGCGCATCGTCACGTCGGACTTGACGCCGATCCAGGAGCGCGGCCGGTCCTGCTCGTCGCGCAGCAGCACCGCCTCGTCGCGCACCCAGAGCCAGCGTCCGTCGGCGGTGTGCTCGCGGTACTCGACACGGTAGCCGCGGCCGGCGGCCATCGCCGAGCGCATGCGGGTCAGCACGTCGTCGCGCTCGCCGGGGTGGATGCGGTCGCGAAGGGTCGGGATGTACTCCGCCGGCGGCAAGCCGAACCAGCGCTCCGCCAGCGGGCTGACGAAGGCGTCGGCGGCATCGCCATTGACGGGCCAGACGTAGACGATCACCGGGATCTGGCCGACGAGCGCGCCGAGCCGCAACTCGGTTTCGGCGGAGGCGAGTTCGACCTGCTTGCGGGCGGTGACATCCTGCGTGACGCCAACGACGTGGACCACCCTGCCCGAAGCATTGCGGAGCGCCCGACCCCGCTCGCGGAGCCAGCGGGTCTCGCCGTCCGGGGTCACGATGCGGTACTCGGCCTCCGCCGGTTCGTCGCCGCCGAAGATCGCCTCGTCCAGCGCGCGGACCGCCGGCTGGTCGTCGGCCACGACCAGCGCGCGAAGGTCGGGGCCGGTCCCGGACGGCCCGTCGGGTACGCCGTACAACCGCGCCAAGCCGTCGGAGCGGACGACGCGGCCGGTGACGACATCCCTGTCCCAGGTCGCCATGGAAGCGGCGTCGAGCGCCCGTTCCAGCCGCTCCTCGTTGGAGCGCGACGCGGCGAGCGCCCGTTCCAGGGACCGGCTCAGCAGGGCAACCCGCAGGACGACGAGCGCGACGATCGCGACGGTGGCGCCCGCCGTGATCGCGGCTCGCCGCTCGCCGCCGGCCTGGGCGATGAGCATCACCGGGCCAACGGCGACGGATGCGCCGAGCACGAGGATGTGGCCGATGGTGAGCCGGTTCCGCTCGTCCGGCGGTTCATCGCCGACGGCGGCCATCGACGGCTGGAAGGCGGCAACGCCGATGGAGACGTAGGCCAGCGTCCACAGGAGGTCCGTGACGCCGAGCGGGCCGTCCGGCTGGAACCGGAGCCCGATGTACGCGAGATCCGCCAGCGCCAGCGACGAAACGCCGAGGGCAAGCCACGCACCGGCAGGCCGCACCGAACCGCCGCCGAGGACGAAGTACCCGGCCATCCCCAGCAGCGCCAGGTCCACCAGCGGGAACGCGACCACCGCGATCCGAACGGTGTCGTCCAGGGCCGCATCGTCGAGCGACGGGGCGATGAGCCCGACCCAGGCCAGCGTGCCGACGGCGACGGCGACGATCGCGGCGTCGATGGCGGCGGCCCGACGATCGCCCCGGTGCTCGCGGCGCACGAGCTGGACCATTCCGACAACCATCGGGAAGTACGCGGGAGCGAAGGCGGCCTCCGCAACGTCCGGCGAGGGGACGCCCGTCAGGTCGGATGCGATCCCGAGGATCGTGGCGACGGCGAACAGCCCGAGCCCGGCGGTGAGCCAGCGCCAGGGCGCGGGGTCGGGCGGGCGGTTGCGCCGCAGGCCGGCCATCGCCAGCGCGAACCCAGCCGCCGCCGCTGCGGCGACCAGGATGGAACCGAGCAGGCTCCCGGTTGGTGTCATTGCATCCGCCGAGGGTCGTGCCGTCGCGAAGGCCAGGGAATGGCTGCGTCCGCCCAATGGGCGTTGGGGACCGCCGGCGGGCGCGTTCTCAAAGCCATTGCCACTGTACCCCGGATTCCGCGACGCCGTCCCGGTTTATTCACCAATTTTTCATCTACGGTTGGTTTGGGGTTCATTGCCGTCCGGTACAAATGAATCGTTGAACGAGCACATGCGCGGAGGCCCGGTTCCACGATGAACGCCCAATTCGACGACATCGCAGCGAACCTGGGCACGCGGTCCTCCCGCCGTTCCATTCTCGGCATCATCGCCGGCGGCATCCTCGGGATGGCGATCGGGGCGGTCCCCGCAGACGCGGCTCGCTCGAAGAAGAAGGCGAAGAAAGCCAAGGGCAAGAACAAGAAGACCGGCAAGCGGTCGGCCCGGCAGTCCACGACCTGCCCGAAGGCCCAGCAGTGCGGGTCGGTCTGCTGCTCCGGCAGCGAGGTCTGCTTCGACAAGTTCCAGGAGATCTGCGCCGTTCCCGACGATCGGATGGTCGGGTAGCGAAGCGCCAAACACGACGACCCACGGCGGACGACGAGGCCCGCCCGGGCCGGCAGTGACCCCCTCCCTGCCGGTCCGGAACGGCCGAAGGGCTCGTCCCCGTCACGCGGAGACCCCGAACCGGTACCCCGGTTCGGGGTCTCCGTTTGTGCCGTCCGGCGCGATCCGACGAAACCGTGACCGGCGGAGCGGCGTTTACCGCAAGAGACGGCATTGGGCGCACCGCCCGGCCCTCACCGCTTGACTCCCATCCCGTCGCGGGGCAGCATGTACGTACACCGTTGGCCGGCGCTGGCGACGGGTCCGGGGCGGTCCTCGCTCCGGTTCGCCGTTTCCATGTGCCGGCCGTTCATGGTTCCAACGCTGTCCGCGCGGCACCGCACCGAGAGGAACCCATCCCGTGGCGCGCCATTCCCGACCGCTCACCTTCCGCGACCAACGCGCCGGACCCTCGCCGGTGGTCATCGGCCTGATCGCGGCAATCCTGTTCGCCGTCGCTGCCTTCGCCGCGCTGCGGATGGGGCTTGTGACGATCCCCGCCGTGCCGCTGGGCGGCATCGTCGGAGAGACCGTCGCGACCGCGCCGCCGGGTGACGACAAGTCGACGGACCCGGTCGGCGTTGCCTCCGGCGCGACCGGCGAGGACGTTGCCGATCCGGCCGATGCGGAATCGAACGCGGCCGGCGGCGCGCCGGCCGAACAACCGGACGCGCCCGCGATCTCCTCGCCGGCGGCGACCCCGGCGCCGGTCGCCAAACCGGACGAGGTGGCCGCCGACTGGGCCGCGGCCTGGAACGCCGGCGACTACGACGCCCTGTACGCCATGCTGGGAGGGCGCGCCCGCCGGGCGATCGACCGCGAAACGTTCGTCCAGCGCTACGTCGCCATCGCCGAGCGGGCCGGGCTCGACGGCGTCGCGGCCGAGGTCGCCGGGCCGCCCGCCCCGGACGGCGACGTGCCGCTGCGCGTGGCGTTCTCCTCGACGCTGGTGGGCGCGTTCGAGGAATCCATCGTCTTGCCGATGATCCGCGAAGAGGGCTCGTGGCGGGTCGATTGGGTGCCCGGCACGATTTTCTCCGAACTGGGCGACGACGGCTGCGTCGATATCGACACCGTGCCTGTGCGGCGGGGTTCGATCCTTGACCGGGACGGCGACCCGCTGGCCTACGACGGCAACGTGCAACGGGTAGGCGTCGTGCCGGGTCAGATCCCGCCGGGCGGCGAATCCCGCGTGCTGCGCGAACTGGCGGAGTTGACCGACTTCACCGAAACCGAGATCCGGGACCGGTACGCCGACGCCGACCCGTCGTGGCTAGTGCCGATCAAGGACTTCCCGGCGGAGCGGGAAGAGGAACTGCTCAACGTCATCGGGCAACTCGAAGGGGTCTCGGTGCAGCCGGTGCAGGCCCGGATCTACCCGCTGGCACAGGCCGCCGCGCACGTCACCGGGTACGTCGCCGAGGTGACCGCGGAGCAGATCGAAGCCGACCCGTCGCTGCGGCCCGGCCAGTTCGTCGGGCAGGCGGGGATCGAGGCTGGGGCCGACGATTTGCTGACGGGGCGGCCCGGCGTGCGGCTGGTCGCGGTCGAATGCGAAAGCCGGGCCGAGCGGGCGCTGATCGCCGAGCGGTCGGCGGTGGACCCCATCGACGTGCGCCTGACGATCGACCGCGACCTGCAGATCGCCACCGCGGATGCCCTCGACCGGCAAGGCGACGTGCGGGGCAGCGCGGTGGTGCTCGATCCGCGCGACGGCGCGGTGTTGGCGCTGGCGAGCACGCCGTCGTACGACCCCAACGGGTTCATCCTCGGGTTCTCGAACAAGGACCGGCTGGCGCTGCTGAATGAGACGAAGCGGCCCCTGCTGGACCGCGCCGCCGAGGCCGCCTACCCGACCGGGTCGATTTTCAAGGTGATCACGTTCGCCGCCGCGATGGAGGATCTCGACTACGCCGCCGATACCGTCCTCGATTGCCCGCAGACGTTCTCGCTGGCCGGCGCATCGCAGGTCTGGGAAGACTGGACGGTGGCCGAAGGGCTCGGGCCGCAGGGACCGCTGACGCTGCACCAGGCGCTGGTCAACTCCTGCAACACCGTCTTCTACGCGATCGGGCGCGACCTCGACCGGCAGGACCCGGACGCGCTGCCGGCGATGGCCCGCGGGTTCGGGCTGGGTACGCCGACCGGGATCAAATTCTTTCCCGAAGTGCGCGGGACGGTGCCGGACCCGGTCTGGAAGCAGGAGACCTTCGGGGACGGCTGGGCGACCGGCGACGCGGTGAACCTCGCCATCGGGCAGGGGTTCCTGGAAGCCACGCCGCTGCAGATGGCCGTCGCCTACGCCGCCATCGCCAACGGCGGCGACCTGTTGCAGCCCTACCTCGTGTCGCACCTGATCGAGCCGGACGGTACGGTCACGCAGATCGGCGGCCGGGTCACGCGGGGCAGGACGCCCGCGTCGCCGGAAACGATCGCCGCGCTGCAGGCCGCGATGCGCGACCAGGCCAGCAATTCGTGGGGAGCGGGGTCGGCGCGCGTCTTCGCCGATTTCTGGTGGCCGGTCGCCGGCAAGACGGGAACCGCGCAGAACCAGAGCACGCCGGGCAAGAAGCCCCACTCGTGGTACGCCGCGTTCGGCCCCTACGGCGAGCAGGCGACGATCGCCTCGGCGGTGGCGATCGAAAGCGTCGGCGAGGGCGTCAGTTTCGCGGCGCCCGTCACCCGGTCGATCTACGAAGCGTACGTCCGGCAGGATTCCTGATCGCCACCGGGCGCGGCACGGAGGCAAACGCCTTCTACGGAATCCGGCTGTTCGCCGCCGTTTCGCCCGTTCGCGACGTCGTGCGTCCGGAGGGGAGGGCCCGACGCCCTCCCGTGTTCGCGGCCGCGAACGGACGCGGGAGGGCGCCGGGC
>JAFAEX010000206.1 GCA_023423795.1 Chloroflexota bacterium
GCGCGCCCCCCGCGCGGGCCCCCCCCCCACCGCCCCTACGGAAGCAGGAGTAACGCGACGAACGACACAACCCCGATGATTGCGGCCGCGGCGGCGAGCCGGTACGGCCGCCGCTCGTCCGGCAGCATCGGTATCGGTCCGGCACCGAACTCGTCGCCGTCTGCCCAAGCGGTCATCCTGCGGTAGTGCGTGAGGGAGGCGACGATCACACCAACGCCAATGGCGGTGATGAGCAGGGCGAAGGCTTTGGGAAGGGCTTCGTGCGTGCGAACAGATGCCAGCCCGTCGAAGATCGCGAAGCTTCCGAACCCGGCGGCGATCATCGCGAATCCTTCCCGCAGCGAGTCCTGGAACTGCCGCTCGAGCAGCAAGCGCGTGTGGACCCAGGACTGGTGATGAACCAGCGGCGTGACCGAGCCGCGCGCCACGGCCGTCATTGGTGCATTCCCGACCCTCACGGCAGACTCCATGGGAACTCGTCGTCGTCCCGGTTGGCAACGAGGAGTGGGGGGCGCCGGGCCGGCTCCCGCGAAGGGCACTACTGGATCGCCATCGCGACCCGCCAGCGCTCGGCGTCGCTGACGTAGTGGTCGGCGTCGGTCTTGTTGAGGTCGATCTGGACGCCCTTGATCGTGCCGTTGAACGGGTTGCCCTCGACCTTCAGGTCCGGCCCGATCGGCGCGCCGAACTTGTTGCCAACAAGCGCCGTCGAATCGGCGGAAAAGACGGTGGCGTGCGTGTGCTCGATCCGGCCCTCGGCGACCTTGTCACCGTCGAGGTACAGCGTCGCGGCGCCGCCCTTGCCGAGGCCGCCGCCGTCGTAGGCGAACTCCAGCCGCACCTGGTGGTCGCCGGCCGGCAGCTTCTCCTCGGCGGCCACTTCGTAGGTTTCGAGCCCGAGGAAGTTGTAGATGTACTTGAGCTTGCCGTCGTGGGCGTAGATGGCCCAACCCCCGAAGTTCGCGCCCTGGGCGACGATCACCCCGTCGGCGCCCGACTCGGGGATCGTCACGTTGGCCGTCACCGCATACGACTTGTTCTTGATGTCGACGACGTTGTTTTCGCCCATCGCCATTCCCGTGAAGAGCACCTGGGTGTCGCCCTTGATGAGCGTTGGCCGCCCCGCCATCGCCGGGATCATGCGTTCCGCCCGGCGGTCGTCCAGCGGCAGGACGTTGTAGCGCGCGGCCTCGATCAGGAACTGCCGCTGCAGGGCAGCCAGCTTGTCGGGCATTTCCGCCGCCAGGTCGTGCGCCTGGGTCCAGTCGGTGTTCGTGTCGTAGAGCTCCCACACGTCGTCGTCGAAGGGGGTCGATTTGGCGGCGAGCTGCCACGGGATGGAATGCCGGGTCACCGCCGTCCACCCGTGCTGGTAGATCCCGCGGTTGCCGAACATCTCGAAGTACTGGACGGTGTGGCGGTCCGCGGCTTCGGCGTCGTCGAAGCTGTAGACCATGCTGACGCCTTCCATGGGCGACTGCTGCACGCCCTCGACGAACGCCGGCTCCGGCAGTCCCGCGGCATCGAGGATGGTCGGCGCAACGTCGATCACGTGGTGGAACTGCGCCCGGATTTCCCCCTTCGCCGTGATGCCGGCCGGCCAGTGGACGATCGTCCCGTTGCGGGTGCCGCCCCAGTGGGACGCCACCTGCTTGGTCCACTGGTAGGGCGTGTCCATGGCGTGCGCCCAGCCGACGGCGTAGTGGCCGTAGGAATCGCGGCCGCCCCATTTGTCCAGGTTCGCCAGCAGGAACTCGGGCGTTTCCAGTTGCGGGACGCCGTTGAAGTTGATCATCTCGTTGAAGGTGCCGTTGATCGTTCCTTCGGCCGAAGCGCCGTTGTCGCCGATGATGTAGAAGATCAGGGTGTCGTCCAGGATCTCGGCCTGCTCGAGGAGGTCGATGAGCCGGCCGACGTGGTGGTCGGTGTGCTCGAGGAAGCCGGCGTAGGTCTCCATCTGCCGCCGCAGGACGGGCTTCAGTTCCTCCGGCATGTCGTCCCAGGCCGGGATCTCCGCCGGGCGCGGGGTCAATTCGGCGTTCTGCGGGATGATCCCGAGTTCCTTCTGGCGGGCGAAGGTGCGTTCGCGCAGCTTGTCCCAGCCGTCGTCGAACGCGCCCTCGTACTTGTCGATCCACTCCTTTGGCGCCTGGTGCGGGGCGTGGGTGGCTCCCGGTGCGAAGTAGGCGAAGAACGGCTTGTCGGGGAAGATCGCCTTCTGGGCCTTCATCCAGTCGATCGCCTTGTCGGCCATGTCCTCGGTGAAGTGGTAGGACGGGTCGTCCGGCACCTCCACCCGGGTCAGGTTGTCGAAGACCTCCGGGAACCACTGGTTGGTTTCGCCGCTGATGAACCCGTAGAACTTCTCGAACCCCTGCATCGTCGGCCAGTGGTCGAACGGCCCCATCGGGCTGGTCTCCCAGACCGGCACCTCGTGGCACTTGCCGAATTGCGCCGTGGCGTACCCGTTGTTGCGAAGGATCTTGGCGACGGCCGCCTTGGTGTTGGGGATCATCGAGGTGTAACCCGGGGCCGCCGCCGCCAGCTCGGTGATCGCGCCCATGCCGACCGAGTGGTGGTTGCGCCCGGTCAGCAGCGCAGCCCGGGTGGGCGAGCACAGGGCCGTCGTGTGGAACCGGTTGTACTTCAGGCCGTTGGCAGCGAGCCGCTCGGCCGTCGGGGTGTTGATCGGACCGCCGAACGCGCTGGATGCGCCGAAGCCGACGTCGTCGAGCAGGACCACGAGCACGTTCGGTGCGCCCTTCGGTGGCCGGATTTCCTGGATCGGGGGGAACGTCGCCGCAGGGTCGTTGGCGTCGTAGAACACGGGGCCGGCGTATGCCTCGTTGGCGAGCGGCAGCACGTCGCGGCTGCGGTCGGAAAGGAGGCCGTCGGTCGGTTGCTCGCTCATTTCGGATACCTCCCCGGCTGCGTACTGAACTGCGAAAATCCGACGGCGGCGCGCCGAGCCTCGGGACATCCGGGCTCGTGCTGGCTGGACCGCCACGCCTAGGAACCGCTCGTGGTGTTCGATTCGTATCGTTCGCTTGCGCTCAGGGTTCGTGCGTTCCGCTGGCCGCATCGCGTGGCAGGCCAAGCCCGGCGGCGCGGGCAAGCCGTTGCAGGGAATGCGCGAAGAACTCCTGTCGTTCAGCGAACGCCAACCACGCCTGATCCGGGTCCTCCACCATGTCGAGACCGGCGGCGGCCAATGCCGCCCACGCTGCGTCGAACTCGGGCCTCGACACGGCCGCCGAGTCCCGGTGCGCCGCAGAACGGCTGGGTAGGCGTCCTGCGTGCCTGGATATCTGGCAGATCGCGTCCTGCCCCGCCTCGACGCACCGTTCCGCCCGCCTGCCGGAGCGCCCGGCCGCGACCGATGCTGTAATGGCGGCGGCGGAGAGGACGGATCCGGCCGTTTCGATCCACGATCGGCCTGGTCGGGGGGACTGGACGAACAGCAGTTCGACCATGCTGTCGTGGCTCTGGCCGAGGGTGGCGAACCACTCCGACCACTCTTTCCAAAAGGCGTCGAGGTCCCGATCGCCGTCGGGGTGCGCGAACTGCTCGAGGATCGATGCGGCCGAAACCGGTCGCCCCACGCTCGCCTCGAGAGCCGCGACGTCCCGTTCGCGCTGCTGGACCGCCGAGTAGATGCCCGGCAGGTAGCCGATGAGCACGGCGACCACCAGGATGCTCGTCATCGTCTCGATCGTGGCAACCACCGGGACCGCGAGTCCGTCTCCGAGCGGCGCAAAGCCAAGGGTCGAAATGGACGAAATGCTGACCAGGAAGGCGTCTTCCAGCGTCGGCACCCCCAGACCGAAGAGGATGGCGGTGTACCCAACGCTGATTACCGCCATCGTCGCAAACACCAGCGTGACGAGGCAGAGCGGGACGTACGCGTGCAGCCAGGCGTGCCGGCGTCCGGCGGTGCTCGGCACCCGGTCGAGCGCGAGCACCACCGGCCGCAAGGACCAGAAGACCGCCCGGCTCAGAAGCGACTGGCCGGGTTGTGGAAGCAGGAAGGTGCGGATCGCGGACTGAAACGCGTACGCGACGATGGCGGCTCCGGCGACCACTGCGAGAACGGTGTCGAGGTTCATCGCACTCCGCACCGCGCGACCCGGGCGTTAGCCGGTCTTCGTGATCGTCGGCATAACCCACGACCCATCGAGCGCGGGCTCTTCGGGCCAGTAGAGGCGCAGCGTCATGCTGAACGGTCCCGAAGAGGGGATCGGCAACCAGTTCGCCTCCCGGTCGCTCCCGGGCGACTCGGCCTGCAGATACAGGTCGAACGAGCCGTCGCCGTTCCGCGTCAGCGGGCCGCTTCCCCGGACGGCGAAGCGGTCGATCGGATTGGGCACCAGGAACCGGTCGGCCGTGTAGGCGGTCAGCGACCAGAAGCCCTTCACCGGTGGTTCCGAATCGAAATGGACGACGTACCTGCCCACGCCGTCGAGCGCCTGGTCGGCCGAATCCAACCGCGCGTTCGGGTAAAAGGCGTCCTCGACCCTGTTCGCGCCGAGGCCGACGATTGCGATGTAGGATCGGACCAGGTAGTCGGTTCCGTAATCGCCCGCGTTCAGCGCCAGGTTCCAGCCGTTCTTCACCGGAATTGCCTGAGGACCGTCCGACATCAGGTGCGCCAGGCCGGCTTGGGGCGCGTCGTCAAGCGCGCTGCGAACGGCGGGGTCGAGGGTGGTGAAATCGAACGGCTGTCCCGGTTCGAGGCCGAGCGTTGCCATCCGGGCGAGGAACGGGGCATCCGCCGGGTACGGCGGGTTGGAGGCCATGAGCTCCGCCAGGCGGCCGAAGTAGGTCGCGGCGTCCATGGCGTTGACCTGGGCGACCGGCGGAGTGGTCATGTCGATCGCGGGATCGACTGTTCCGGCCGGCGGCGCGTAGTCCGTGCCCCAGACGCCGAGCGGCACGAGCTTGAGCTGGTCCTGGATGGCGTGGACCGCCGCGAGATCCTCGTCGGTGCCGGTGGAATAGATGCGGCCGATGAACCACACCATGTTGGTGGGGGAGCGGACCCCAATCGCATTGGTCGGGAGGTCGATGCCGGCCGGCGTCGCGCCGTCCCAGTCCGGCCCCGCAAGGATGAGCGTCCCCGCGCCTTGCCCGGTGGTGCGGCTGCCAGGGGTGATGATCACGTTGGACCAGGCGTCGAGGAACGGAAACAGGAAGTAGCGCTGCCCCAGGGAGGGCCACTGGAAGACCAACGGCCCGTCCGAAAGGTCGAGGTGGGCGCTGCTGTAAAGCGTATCGACGTTGGGGGCCACCACCTCCGTGAAGCTCGCGTCCGGAAACGTGCGGCGGCTCACGATCTGGTTGACCGGCGCCCGGTTGCCTTCAGGGGAAGTGACGTTGGTGGCTTGCTGCGCCGTCACGCCGATCGACAGGAGCGAATAGCCGTAGATCCAGGCATCGACGGCCGTGGCGGCGAGATCGTCGCCAGATACCGGAGTCTGGGCGGACGCCCGACTCGGCACGAAGAAGTGCGTCCCACCGAACGTGTGGATACCTGCGGCGGCGATGCCGACGCCGGCTGTCGTCCGTAGTAGCCGTCTGCGCGTCCACGGATAAGCCAGCGATTGCGTGTGCGACATTGCGTGACTCCCGGGCAGTTGCGGGCTACGGGGCAGAGGCTGCTACGGTCCCTGCCCCGGCAAAGGTGTGGTCATCGACCATGGAAACCGGACTGGTGCACCCCCGGATCGGGGAGGAAGGAGTGCACGAATGCGGGCGGCGGGTCCTACTTGCACTTGCCCCGGCGGCACTTCTTGCTACAGCAGGCGAGCCCGAAGTTCTGGTAGCAGGTGGCGCCCTTCGGCTTGCACCCGCAGACGCCGCCCTTGCACTTGTTGGCGCAGCACTGGTTGTTCTTGCTGCACTCCTGACCGGGGAAGCGGCAAAAGCCGGCTTCCGCCTCCGGTGTGGCCCTCCGGACCAGACTGATGCCCCAGGCTGCCACCGCCGCCGCGGCAATGCGTCGGGACCGCGTCGCCGAGAGTTGCCGTGTGAGGTGTGCGAATCGTTCGTGGTCCACGGGATGTCCTCCCCGCCGAATCGAGTCGTTGCGTCAGCACGCGACCAGGATTGCTACTTGCACTTGTTGGTGCCGCGGCTGCACTTGCTGCTGCAGCAGATCGCCTTGTTCGGCAGCGGGGGGAGCTTCGGCGACACGACGACAAGGCAGCTCTTGCCCCGGTCGAGGCACGCGCACGTCTTGTTGCGGCACTTCCCGCTGCAGCACTTCTTGTCCCGGTCGCACCCTTGTCCGGGCACGCGGCAGCCCTTGACGGTCTGGCTGGCCGATCCCGCGTCGGGGCGAAGCGCGAGGACCCCGGCCGCGACGCTGCCGCCAACAAGGGCACGCAGCATCCCGCGCCTCGAGCCCGCGGCGGAAACTTGCCTGCTCAACCAATCGAATCGCTCGTGGTCCACGGGACTTCCTCCTCGCCGCTCAGTCGGCCGATTGGCAGGGCGTCTTCGACGCTCCCGGCGTGCTGGCCAACCGCGTCGCGCTCGTGCCTACTTGCACTTGCCGTTCTTGCATCGCCCGGAGCAGCAGATCGCCCCACGCAGCGGCTCGAAACACTTCTTGCCCTTCTTGTTGCAGGAGCACACGCCCTTGTTGCACTTGCCGCTGCAACAGTTCGTGTCTCGCTTGCACGTCTGCCCGGGGATCTTGCAGTGGTAGATCGGGACGCCCTCGGCTCCCGTCTCTGCCTTTGCCACCAGGCTGCGCATGCCGAGGGATGCCGCAATCCCGGCTGCTGCGAGCCGGAACGCATCGCGGCGACCGGCTGCAGTGCCGATGCGGCGGCTCAGTTCTTCGAACTCCGATCGGTCCATGTCCTGGCTCCTCGTTCCGTTCGGTCGTGTGCGTCCACGGCGGCGCTGTTGCCCCGTCAGGCCGATTCGCATTCGACGCTGATCAGGGGCAGCCCCAACTCGTAGAGGGTCGAGAGAACGCCGTGGAGAGCGGCCTGATCGACGAGGCGTCCGACCAATTCCGTGACGGCGTGGCGACCGGTCCGAACCACGATGATGCGCATCCCTCCCAGTTGGTCCGACCAGTCCGAGGACAGGGTTCCCCGGACGCGGATCACGCACAGCGCCGGCTCGTGGAGCGTGATCGGGGAGTCGTACCCTCCCATTGCCACCATCCAGCCTTCCTCGCGGGCAGCGCGAGGCGCACTCCGAAATCGGCCGAGGCATGGGCTCGCTGTCGGCTCAGCGGTGGCATGGCGCCGTGTGATTGCGATTCGAGGATGGCAGCCGGCCTAGGGACCGGCATCAACCGTTTTGGTTGAGAAAAGTATGAAGTCGTAGAGCGCCCACCCAATTGGGGGCGGCTCATGCCGTTCAGGGTGCTGCAAGCGATCCTGTTCGAACCTATAGACGCGCAGCTTCCCTCGGGAACAGGTTTAACGACGCAGCCTTGGCCAGGGCTTCCCGCCGGCTGCCAACGCCGAGCTTCTCGTAGACGCTGTGCACGTGCGACTTCACGGTCGGGAGCGATATGAACAATTCGTCGCAGATTTCCCGATAGGACAGGCGGCGAACCAGACACGCAAGGACTTCGTTCTCGCGATCGGTCAAGTCGAATTCGTGCCTTCTGCTGGTTTCGACAGCGATGGCGGGGCGAACACCCGGTATCGCCGGGAGGGGCGGAGCGGCAATCGCCTGCAATCGCGACAGCAAGGGCGAATCCGTGCCGGTCACCGTCATCTTTCCGAGGAGCGCAGCTATCGCCCCGCCCGGTTCGACGAACGGCTGGACGACGCCGGCCGGCGCCGCGAGGTCGGCGGCCCGCCGCAGCGACGACGCGGCCTTGTCGACGCGCCCCATTCCGTCATCGACCAGCGCCGAGAGGATAAGGAGGTCGATCTCGTGGCCGCGGTGGTTCACCAACGCGGTGAATGACGCGAACTCGTCGATGTAGCGCCGCGCCGCGTCGAGGCTGGAAGGCGAACCTTCGGCGATGAGGATGCGAATCCGCGTCACGAACGCGTGGTCGAAGGCGTCCAGGGAGTTGCAGCCGACGGTGACGATGCCATCGGCCGCCAGCCAGTCGAGGGCCTTTCCCGTGTCTCCCTGGAGGAGTGCAAGTCGGGCCTTGAAGGCCCGCACCACCTGGAGGTATTCGAGCGCGTTCGCCTCGAGGATGACGTCGAGCAGGCGGCCGACCATCGCCCCGGCATCCGTGGAACGCCCGGCTGCTTGGTGCGCGAGCGCAAGCCCGAATGCTGCTTCGCATGCGCAGTGGAGGTGTACCCGTTCGATATCGGACAGCACGGAGTTGAAATGGTCCGATGCCGATGCCGTCTCTCCCCGGCGGTAGGCGAGCCAACCGAGCATCCAGTGCGCCCATCCCGCGGCGACCGGGAGACCGTGGCGTTGGGCGAGGACCAATGTGCTCGATGACGTTTCGACGCACATCCGGTCGTTGCCGGCTTGCCGTTGAACCCACATCAACCCGCCAAGGCTCCGGATGGTGCCGGCATCCATCCGCTCTTCGTCGCGGTGTGCCGCGTCGTACAGGAACCGGATTGCCTCATCGGTCTTCCCGGCCGCATGCAGGGTGCATCCGTAGTTGAAGACGGCCAACCCGAACGGCAGCCGTTGCGAGGGCGCCACCTTTGTCAGCACGTCGCGGGCCAGGGCGAGTTCGGCCTCCGGGTCTTTGTGGGAGGCGTACGACAACACGGTGCCGAGCACGTCCCGCTCGGCCAGCATCCGCGTCCTGTTGGGATCGTCCGCGAAGTCCGTGGCCAGTAGGGAATCGACCTGCGCCAGCATGCTCCGAACAGGAGTGGACCGCCCGGAGAACCGCGACACCCACCCCTTGGCGAGCAACAACGCGGGGCGTTGGCGGACCACGGCTTCGGGAAGCAGAGCCAGCCAGCCCGCCACCGAGTTCCAGTCTTCGCGGCTAAGGGCGTCGTGGACGTGGGATTCGATCAACGACGCGGCTTCATTGACGTCGCCGGCCGTCACGAGATGCCGCAGCGAGGCATCGAGTTGACCATTCGCCAGGAACCACGAGGCGGCACGACGGTGCAGGTCGGCGATCTCCGTCGACCGGAACCTCATCTTCAGCTGGTGAAGCAGCAGATTTCGGAAGAGGGTGTGCAGGCGAAACCACTCGCCGTCGTCCTCGGATCGATCGAGGAAGGGGCTTTCCCGAACGAGCCGGTCGAAGATCTCGCGGCACGTATCCCTGCCTGCGTCGTCGAGGATCGCCTCCGCGAGCGGCGCACAGAGCCGGTCGACGATCGCGGTCCGGACGAGGAACGACCGGGTTTCCGGGGCCTGGACCTCCAGCACCTCCTCGATCAGGAAGTCCATCATGTGCCGGTCGCTCGTCACCGTTTCGGACAGGCGAAGCGACGCGTCCATCGTGGGCAAGGCCAGGATGGCGAGACGAAGCCCGGCGATCCAGCCTCCCGTCTGATCGAGAAGCGAATCGACGAGCGCCGGATCCACGGTATGCCCCGACAGGGCAAAAAGGCACAGCGCTTCCTCCCCCGTGAACCGCAGGTCGGCGGCGCGGACCTCAACCACGTGGCCGAGCAGGCGCATCCGCGCCAATGGCAGCGAAGGGTCGCTCCTGGTCGCAACGAGCACGTGCAATGATGGCGGCGCGTACCTGGCGAGCGCCCCGATGAGCGCGTCCGACTCTCCGGATGCGGCGAGGTGGTAGTCGTCGACGACGAGGAAGATCTCGTTCCCGTATCTCGCCAGCGCGTCCGCGAGCGCGACGCCGATCTCGGCCCCGGAGAGACGCCCGTGGGCATCGTCCAGGGCCGACAGTTCGATACCGGGAGCCACCCGCAGAAGTGCGGAACTCAGCGCGGCGCCCAGTCGCTGGGGATCACGATGGCGGGCGTCCAGGGTCGCCCAGCCAACCGCATCCAGCATTCCTGTCGACCACGAAGCAAGCAGAGTGGTCTTGCCGAAACCGGCCGGAGCCGAGATCAGCGTCAGCGGCGCCTGGCGGCACTTGTCCAGCCGAGCATTGAGCCGTTGCCGTGGGACCACGGCCGTTTCGGGCTGAAGCGGTCGCTTCCCGGACCACGCATTGGCCGATTGCGCCGGATCACCGTTTGTGGTCATGTGGTCCCCGAAGATAGGCTGGTATGACCCCGGTTCGTCAGCAATGTAGCAGAGCCGTGCCGTCAGCCGGCGGCTCGCCGCAACGCGCGAAAATCGAGCAGCACGCTCGCTACCGGGTTGGGGACGAAGCCTGCGACATCCCGCCGCAGTACCGTCAGCCACTCGGCCTGCGCGACGTAGATGGCGGCCGGGTCGTCGCGGGTGACGACCTGCTGGATTTCGGCCAGCGCGGCCCGGTAGGTCTCCGCGTCGGCGGCGTCGCGCGCCGTCGCCAGGAGCGTCTCGACACGCGGGTTGCAGTACTGGCCGGCGTTGCCGAACGATCCTGCCGCGCACGACACCTGGGGGGCGAGGTGGTTCCAGCCGTCGTTGTAGTCGGGCTGCCAGAACATCGGGAACAGGTTGGGGCGTTCCTCCGGGAGCAGGTCGCCGAGCACGATGTCGACGTAGGTGGCGAAATCGACCTGCTGGATCGAAAGCTCGATGCCGACGGCGGCGAGGTTGGCCTGGAACGCTTCGGCGATCGCCACCGTGTCCTGGACTCCGGCTGCGAGGAGGATGGTGAGGCTGGTTCCTTCGCCGACCCCGGCCTCTCGCAGGAGCGTCCGCGCCTGGTCGAGATCGGTCTGGTACACGAACGTCTCCGGCGCGAACCCGCGGCAAAGTTCGGCGACCGGACCGATCGCCCGCTTGGCGTAGCCCCGGTAGATCCCCTCGATCACCTCATCGTAGGGGAAAGCCCAGCAGAGCGCCTGGCGCGCGGCGGGCGGCGAGAGGACTCCGGATGCGTTCATCGCGATGTACTGGACGGCCAGGTTGTAACGGCGATCGACGACCAGGTCGGGGATTCGTTCGAGGCTCGGAATGCTCGAAAGCGGCAGCGTTGCCGCCACGTCGGCGTCGCCGTGCTCGATGAGGGCAAGCCGCGTCTCCGGTTCGGTGACGACTCGGATCACGATTCGGTCGAAGTAGGGGCCGTCCCAACCGCCCCAGTAGTCGTCGAACCGTTCGAAGCGGACCCCTTCGACGGGGTCGAAGCCGACGATGCGGTACGGCCCAGTGCCCAGGCCGTCGACGTTCTGCTGCGCCCAGCCGGCGCCCCAGTCGCCGCCGACGTCGTGCCGACGCAGGAGGGCCGCGTTGACGACCGCCGTGCCGTAGGCCGACGCCATCGCCGCCTCGAACAGCGGCTGGGGTCGCCCGAGATCGAACACGAGGGTCCGCGTATCCGGCGCGGTGATGCGCGCCGGGTCGGTGATGAACCGCCCCAGGACCTGCGACGGCGCCAGCCCGAGCGTGAGCACCCGTTCGAAGGAAGCCCTCGCGGCCTCGGCGTCGAGCGGCGAGCCGTCGTGAAAGGTGACGCCCGGGCGTATCCGGAAGGTCCAGGTGCTTCGGTCGGCGTTCGCCTCCCACGCCTCGGCGAGGTTGCCAACGTACCGGTCGATCGTGCCGGGTTGCAGGCGGATCAAGCCCTCGTACGGGCCGGAGAGCGCCATCCCGGACCCGGCATCGTACGCCGAATGGGGGTCGAAGTCGGACGGGGCGCGGTTGGTCGCTACGGTGAACGTCGAGGCGGGTTGGGTGGACGGTGCGGCAATAAGATCGTGGTTCCCAAGCAACGGCGCAAGCACTGCTGCGGCGAGACTCCGACGCGAAACGAGGGACTTGAGGAGACGTGGCGCGGGGTAACGGTCGGAAACTGACGCACAGCGATCGGGGCGCATTGATGTCCGCCTTCCGAGCACGAATTGGGCACAATCGCTGGCGAAAGGGCGTGTTCCACCATGTCGGTTCATGAATGTATCACAAACCGCGTATTTGGCAATGATCATGTCGTAGCTCGTCCGCTGGCGCCGACCGTTCGACTCTCCGTCTCCGCCTCTTGCATGCGTCAAGGAGAGAGGCCGTCGGTCCAATGGCCGTGGGCCGCGCGATGTCGGAGATCTTCGCGGTCTCGCAGGCTGTTCAACATCGGAATGAAGTGTCCGTTGTGGATCATTTGGATACGAGCGCGCAAAGCGTGGAGTCCTGGTCCGCTCGGCCGTAGTCCGTCCAACGGAGGACAATCGGACCGTGATTGTTTGCACAACCACGGTGGCTACAGCCGCGCGCACGCCCCGCGCCGCGGCCGCCACAAGCTGCCGAAGGAGGATCATTGACGGGCGACCCGTCGTCGTGGTCGATCCGGCGCTCGCCCGATGACCGTGGCTGGCGAGGCCGACCCGTACCGCCGTTGCGGCTGCCGGGGGGGGGACAGGACGTGGAACCCCGTGGCGAATGCCCGAAATGGCGCCGGGAACGCCGCGGCGCCGATTACGTCCGATCTCGACGTCGGAGGTGTGTGGTTCTCGTCGTCCGGGCCTCCCGGCGTTCGCTTGCTCGGCGCGGATTCCCCGCTCTTCCCCCTCGGGCAGGTTCCGTCGGCGTGATTCGACGCCTTCACGAGTGTTCGGGCGTCGGGACGCGATCGGGGAGACAATCACGATCATCGGCCAGCCACCGGCTGGGACGGATCGCTGCCCCGGCTCGCCGCGTCGGCGCGACCGTCTCTGGCTGGACTACACCCGGTTCGTGGCCGACGATGGAGCGCGGAGCACTGCCATGACCGAAGACGCCAGCACGAGCCTGCCGGACGACCTCGACCCGTCGGAACGCGCGGCGAATCGGCGTGCGGCCGCCCGCCTGACGGCCCTGCTGGGCGCGGCCTTCGCCGTGCTGCTGCTGCTGGGAGCCTGGCTGCTGACGTCGGAGCCAGGGCCGCGCTCCAGCGACGAGGTGCTGCGGGCGTTCTACGAGGGCGGCGACGTGCGCCGTGTCCTGCTCGGCGGGCTCTATGTGGTGCCGTTCTCGGCCGTCGCCTTCCTCTGGTTCGTCGCCGCGCTGCGCCAGTGGACCGAGCGCGCCGGCCGGCCGCTTGACCGGCTGCTCAGCACCGTTCAGTTGCTGAGCGGCGTCGCCTTCCTGACCCTGGAGTTCGCCGCTACCGGCGCTGCCACCGTGGTCGCCGCCGCCGTCACGCTCACCGACACGCCGTTGGACCTCGACGCTGCCCGCAACTTCCCCCTCTACGGCCGCGCCCTGTTCATCGTCTTCGGGATGCGGGTGGCCTCGATCTTCGTGCTCTCGACGGCCCGGCTCGGCCACGGCGCCGGGTTGTTCCCGCGCTGGTTCGTCGGCATCAGCGTGGCGGTCGCGGTCCTGCTGCTGCTGGTCGCCTCGCTGGACACCCGGCTGATCGCCGTCTTCCCGCTTTGGGTCCTCCTGCTGAGCGGTGTCGTTTGGTTCGGCGTGGACGATCCTGCCGACGATCCGCCCCGGCCCTGACGCGCCGCGTTACCCTGTTCCCGTCGCCATGTCCGGCCGGGCGGACGTGTGTGACCGAGCGCGATTCCGGCCGCGGGGCCTGCGCGCGGTTCGCCCTCCGCGTCTCGTTCCGTCCCGCCGGACCCGATCGAGTGCTGCAGGAGGAACCGTGAGGTCGTCCCCATTGACCGGTTTCGATGGCTCCGTCGCGCGGCGTTTGGACGACCTGACCGGTTCCTGCGATGAGCGCTCCCCGGGGTTCGCCGTCGCCGTTTGTGCCCACGGCGAAACGGTCTTCGCGGCGGCGGGATCGGCCAACTTGGAGCACGCGACCCCGATACAGCCGGCGACCGTCTTCCACATCGCGTCCGTTTCCAAGCAGATCACCGCCCGCTGCGTCGCGCTGCTGGCCGAGGAGGGCGCGCTCTCACCGGACGACGACGCGCGGCGCTACGTCCCGGAGTTGCCCGATTTTGGCGGAACGATCCGGATCGGCGATCTCGTCCACCACACCAGCGGGTTACGCGACGATCTCTGGCTGCAGGATTTCGCCGGCTGGACGGACGACGCCTGGATTTCCGAGGCCGATACCCTCGACCTGATCTGCCGCCAGCGCGCGCTCAGCGCGCCGACCCGGAGCCGGTTCATGTATTCGAACGCGGGCTACTCGCTGCTCGCGCTGGTCGTGGAGCGGGTCGGCGGCCAGCCGTTCGCCGAGTTTGCCCGGCAACGGCTCTTCGAGCCGCTCGGCATGAGCGCCAGCCGCTTCGCCCGCGTCCGCGGCGAGATCGTGCCCAACCGCGCCGCCGCCTACGAGGTTTCGGCCGACGGGGGATACCGTACCGTGGCCCCGGACGTCGGGCAGCCGGGCGCGATCGGGCTGCTGACGACGGTCGAGGATTTTGCGCGCTGGATGGCTCGCCTCCTGAAGGAGGTCGCCGAAGACTCGCCATTCGCCCGGCTGATCACCGCGCCGGGCCACCTTGCGAGCGGCGAACCGGTTCCGTATGCGTGGGGCTTCTTCACCGAGCCGCACCGTGGCCTGTGGACGGTCCGCCACGGCGGCAGCCACGGCGGGTACCGTGCCCACATGCTGGTCCTGCCCGATCGCGGTTTTGGCGTGGCCTGCTTCGCCAACCACGGCGAGGCGAACCCGGGTGATATCTGCGAAACCCTGATCGACGCGCTCCTCGGGGCGGAGGATGCGGCGTCCGCGCCGCGCAATAACGCCGCCGTCTGGCCGCTCGCCGACGTGGACCCGCGCCCCGGCCTCTACCACGACGAAGACCGGGAAACCTGGCTGCACCTGCGGTACGACGGCGACCTCCTGCTCGACGACGTGCGGCCGCGCCCGCTCGCGCGCCGCGACGACGGCCGCCACGAGGCCGCGCCC
>JAFAEX010000210.1 GCA_023423795.1 Chloroflexota bacterium
CTCGATGCGCCGCGCCGTGGCGGGGTCGCCGAGGTCGTACAGCGCACGCTCGGCGGCGCGCATCACCGCCGGCAGGTGCGGGTTGGCATCTGCCACCTGCGCCGCCCAGGAGAGGGCGCGGTCGTGCAGCCCGCGGGTGGGCGGCGCGAACGAGAGGTGCTCCAGCGCGGCGACGATCTCGTCGGGATCGGCGCCGGCGAGGGCGTCCAGCAGCGCGGCGCGGCGGTCGGGGTCCTTCAGCGGCGACCAGGCGGATTCGCCGCGCCCGCCGGCGGCGGCGGCTTCGAGCGTTTCCAGTGCGGCGGCCGTCAACGTGCCGGGCGGGAGCGTACCGGGGGATGCCATCAGGGCATCGAAGCGGCGGGCGGCGACGCGGGTGTGGAGGGCGGGCGGCCAGTCGCCCCAGGCGTCCTCCAGCAGCGCCGCCAGTTCCTCGGCGACGGCGCCCTCCCCCGGCAGCAGATCGCAGCAGGCGGCCAGCGTCTCCGGGTCGGGGTCTCCCAGGCGGACGGCTTTGCGGAAGCGGGCGAGGGCCGTCACCTCGTCGCCCTCGGCGAACGCCGCCCAGCCCTGCTCCGTGAGCCGGCGGTAGCCAGGAATGCCGGGCGCTCGGTTGGGCGGCGTGGCGGCGATGGCGCACCCCTCGCGGCGAACGGCTGATGGGTTCACACATTGTCGCGCCGTGAAGGGGTGCTCGCGCGTTCCTGGTTACCGGTGCGGCGGGCGTGCCCGGTCGCGCGTGGGCTCCGCGGACGCGAACGAGGGCGGTTGCCACACGCGCATGGACGCCGCCAGCGTCACCCAAACCGTCAACACGAGCCTGTCGAGGGAACTCGACTTCTCGACTCCTCGACTCGTGAACGAGATCCCTCGACGGGCTCGGGATGACGACGGAGGCGGTTCCGAAACGCGCCGTACCGCGATCGGGCATCGGCGGGCTGGACATCCGTATCGGTCTGGCAACAACCACCATCCCCGGGCGGTCGGCGAGGGTCCCGGCATGCGAGACGCCACCATCGACGTACGGAGATGATGGCGTCCGCGTCATTCAGGCAAACACCGCAAGACCGGACGATGGATGGGTGGCGCGCCCATTCGCGCGTCGAGCGGCGAAGTCCCCGCCGCTCCGCGGTTCGGCGATTCGGACGCTTCGCCCAAAATCCATAAACCCAATGGACATTGCAGACAACTAAACGCTGGAAACTGGTGGTCGAAACCCCTTGACATCATGCCCGCGGAGCCCTAGTGTGGCGCTCTCGGCAAATGATCTTGATCGAGAACTCAAGATTGACCCCGGAGGCTTTCGGCGATGGCGGCTCCCACCCCCGCGCACAACCGACAACGGGCGGGGCGGGACCCGGTGATCCGGCGCTGGGGCTTCCGCTACGTCTTCTTCTCCAACAACACCCCCTTCGATGCGCCGAACCGCAGCGAGCCCTGTCCGGCCGCCTGAGCCGATCCGGTCCCGATTTCCCTTCATTCCTCCCGAAACCCGATGCCGCGTCCCGATGGACGCGCCCGGCCGCGCCTTGCCTGCGCCGGGCGTGGTCGTCGTGCCCGTCCCGCCGACGCCGGCGGGAAAGGTGGTGCGTTCCATGCCCTCGTCCATGTACCCGATCGCGCTCGATTTGCACGACAAACCCTGCCTCGTCGTCGGCGGCGGCCACATCGCCGACGACAAACTGGACGCGCTGCTCGCGGCCGGCGCCCGCGTCACCGTCGTCGCGCCGGAGGTGCGGCCACGCATCGCCGCGCTGGCCGCCGATGGCCGGATCGTCCTCCGCCGGCGGGCGTACCGGCCGGGCGACGTCGCCGGGGCGTTCCTGGTGATCGCCGCGACCGACGACCGCCCCGCCAACGCCCGCGTCGCCACCGACGGCCGCGCCGCCGGCGCGCTGGTCAACGCGGTGGACGACATCCCCTTCTGCGATTTCTTCGCCGTCGCCATCGTGCGCCGGGGCGACCTGCAACTGGGCATTTCCACCAACGGCCGCAGCCCCGCCTTCGCCCGCTGGATGCGGGAGCGGCTCGATGCCGAGATCCCTGCCTCCTACGCCGGGTTGCTCGCCGCCCTCGGGGAAACCCGCGACGCGCTCAAGGCCCGCGGCCCGGTCCCGGACTACCCCCACTGGCAGACCGCGATCGGCGCCGAAATCGCCGGCGAACGCGACGGTGATGCCCCGGCGACGATCGCGGCCCGCCTGTTCGAACGCCTCTCCGGCCCGGCCCGAGCCGAGGAGGTTCCGGCATGAGCACCCAGCACCAAGCACCCGGCATCCGCGGCAGCGTCGCCATCGTCGGCGCCGGCCCGGGCGACCCGGAGTTGATCACCGTTCGCGGGCTGGCCCGGTTGCGCGCGGCCGAGGTCGTCGTCTACGACCGGCTGGTGGACCCGCGGCTGGTGGCGGAAGCCCCGGCCGACGCCGAGCGGATTTTCGTCGGCAAGGCCGCCGGGTTCGCCGCGCTCGACCAGCGCGCCATCGAGCGGGTGCTGGTGGCCCGCGCCCGTGCCGGATTGCGGGTGGTGCGGCTCAAGGGCGGCGACCCGTTCGTCTTCGGCCGGGGCGGGGAGGAGGTCGCCGCGCTGGTGGCCGCCGGCGTCCCGGTCGAGGTGGTGCCGGGGCTCTCCTCGGCGCTGGCGGTGCCGGCCGCCGTCGGCATCCCCGTCACGCACCGGGGGGTGTCCGCCGCGTTCACCGTCGTCACCGGCCACGAATCGCCGGAGAAGGACGGCGGCGCGCTCGATTGGGACTGGCTGGCGGCGACACCCGGCACGCTGGTCGTGCTGATGGGGCTGGGCACGCTGGCCGCGACCCGCGACCGTCTGCTCGCCGCCGGGCGCGACCCCGATACCCCGGCCGCGGTCATTTCCGCCGGCACCTGGCCGGACGAGCGCGTCGTGTCCGCGCCGCTGGCCGCACTGCCGGAAGCGGTCGCCGCCGCGCAGGTCGTTTCCCCCGCTCTGCTGGTGATCGGCGACGTGGTCGCCTTCCGGGAGCGCTTCGCCCCCTCGGCGCTGGCCGGACCGGGCGTCGGCGCGGTCCGCGCCGGCGGGCATCCGCTTCCGGCCGCATTCCCGCCGGTCGCCGCCGCGGCGGCCGCCAACGACGGAGGCACCGATGGCTGAGACGATCGCGCCCGGGCGAGCCGACGTGCTCCCGGCGTCCGAAATCGACGAACTGGCGGCGGCGTTCGAGGACCGGCCGCCGGAGGACCTGCTGGGCTGGGCGATCGGGCGCTTCGGCGGCCGGCTGGCGCTCGCCACCAGCCTGCAGGCCGACGGCATGGTCGTGCTCGACATCGCCCGCCGCATCGACCCGGCGATCCGCGTCATCACCGTGGACAGCGGCCGGCTGCGGCAGGAAACCTACGACCTGATCGACCGCGTGCGCGACCACTACGGCATCGCGATCGAGGTCCACGCCCCGGACGCCGCCGACCTCTCGGCCTTCTCCGGCGAGCACGGGGCCAACCCGTTCTACCGGAGCCTGGAACTGCGGGTGCGCTGCTGTGAGATCCGCAAGGTCGCCCCGCTCACCCGCGCGCTGGTCGGGCTGGACGCCTGGATCACCGGGCAGCGGCGCGACCACGCCCGCACCCGCCGCACGATCCGCAAGGTCGAACTGGACGCCGCCCACGGCGGCATCGTCAAACTCAACCCGCTGGCCGACTGGACCGAGGGCCGCGTCTGGTCTTACCTCCGGGCGAACCGCATCCCCTACAACGCGCTCTACGACCACGGCTACACGAGCATCGGCTGCGCCCCGTGCACCCGCCCGACCGCGCCCGGCGAGGACCCCCGCGCCGGCCGCTGGTGGTGGGAAGGCGCCGCCCCGAAAGAGTGCGGGATGCACTGCCGCATCGACTGGAATTCGCTGTGACGAGTCGAGGAGTCGAGGAGACGACGGGTCGGCACGCTCCTCGTCGCACCCAGCATTCAAGGAGATCGGGCCGTGAAGAGCCTGCGTCACCACGAGAAAATCAACCAGGTCGAGCGCTGGAAGGAGAGCCGCCACCCGCTGGACGTCAAGCAGGCGGTGCTGGAGGTGTACGCCCGCGAAGGCCCGGCCGCCATCGCGAAGGTCGAGGGCGAGGTCGAACGCCTGAAGTGGGTCGGGCTCTACCCGCAGCGCCAGGGCGGCGACGCCTACATGCTGCGGATCAAGATCCCCGGCGGCCGCCTCACCGCGGCGCAGGCCCGCCTCATCGGCGAACTGGCCCACCAGCACGCGCGCGGGCCGGCGCCGCACCCACTCTGGGGCGACGGCTACCTCGACCTCACCACCCGGCAGGACATCCAGTTCCACTGGATCAGGCTGGGCGCGGTGCCCGACATCTGGTCCCGGCTGGAGGCAGCCGGGATCACCACCGTGCAGGCCTGCGGCGATTCCGCCCGCAACGTGCTGTGCTGCCCCGTGTCCGGGCTGGACGCCGACGAGGTGCTGGACGCCTACCCGGTCGCCGTCGCGATCAGCGCCTTCTTCACCGGCAACCGCGACTACGCCAATCTGCCGCGCAAGTTCAAGATGAGCGCGACGGGGTGCCGCGAGGATTGCGCGCAGGCGGAGATCAACGACGTCGCCTTCGTGCCCGCCCGCTTCGACGACGGCTCCCCGGAGGGCCTCGTCGGGTTCAACCTGCTGGTCGGCGGCGGCCTCTCCGACGGGCCGCGCCTCGCCTCGGACGTGGACGTCTTCGTCCGCCCGGAGGACGCGGTCGAGGTGGCCCGCGCCGTCGCCCAGCTCTACGGCGAACTCGGCGACCGCGACAACCGCTGGACCAACCGGCTGCGCTACCTCGTGCAGGAACTGGGGCCGGAGCGGTTCCGCTCCGAACTCGCGGCGCGGGCGCGCATCCCCCTGCCGCCGGCCGGGGAGCACCTGACCCGCCGCTACCGCGGGGACCACGTCGGCGTCCACCGCGAACATCGGCCCGGCCGCTCCTACGTCGGTCTCAGCGTCACCGTCGGTCGCATGTCCGGGCTGGACCTGGTCGAGGCGGCCCGGCTGGCCGAGGTCTACGGCGACGGCGAGATCCGGCTGGCCACCGACCAGAACCTGATCCTCACCGGCGTTCCGGACGAGAACCTGGACGCCCTGCTCGCCGAACCCCTGCTGGAACGGCACTCGCCCTTCCCGAAACCGTTCCAGCGCGGCGTCGTCGCCTGCACCGGCAACGAGTTCTGCCGCCTCGCCATCGTCGAGACCAAGGCGCGGGCGCTGGAGTGGGCGCGGGAACTGGACGAGCGGGTCGATCTCGGCGGGGGAGACATCGTCCGCCTCCACTTCTCGGGCTGCTCGGCCTCCTGCGCCCAGCCGCAGATCGCCGACGTCGGGTTCCGGGGCGAAACGGCGAAGACCGCGGATGCCATCGTCGAGGCGGTGGACATCGGGCTCGGCGGCAGCCTCGGCCGCGATGCCGCCTTCGGCGACTGGGTGGACGGCGCGCGGCCGGTCGCACAGGTGCCGGACGCGCTGGCCGGCGTCTTCGCCCGCTACGCCGCCGAGCGACGGCCCGGCGAACCGTTCCACGCCTGGGCGCGCCGCCGCGAGCGCGGCGATCTTCGCCGGGCATTGTCCGATGGCGTCGCCAATGGCGCGGCCAGGAGCCCAGCCAACGAAGCCGACGCCGCCAGCACCGGCCCGGCCGGGAACGGAGCCGCCCTGTGACCGCCGCCTTCGCGATCCGGGACGCGATGAACGACATCGCGGAAGCGCCCGGCAAGACCTGGTTCTGGGAACTGGAACGGGCGGTGATCGACGCCAACCGCTGCATCGAGTGCGGGGCGTGCGTGGCCGCATGCCCGTCCGATTCGCTCGGCGTCGGCGCGGACGGGCTGCCGAAGCTGGTCAAGATGTGCACCGGCTGCTCGCTGTGCTGGGATTTCTGCCCGCGCGGCGGCCTCCGCTACGAGGCGCTGCCCCGGCTCGTCCTCGGCGAGGAGGACGTCTGGAAGCTGACCGGCAACGGGAGCGCCAACGGACACGAGAACGGGCACGGCAACGGCAACGGCAACGGCCACCGCGGGCTGGGCGCCACCCGCGAGGCGTGGACGGCGCGGGTGAAGACCGACATTCCGGGGCAGCAGGACGGCGGCGTGGTCAGCGCGCTGCTGATCGCGCTGCTCGAAGCGGGCGAACTGGACGGCGCGCTCCTGGCCCGCCAGAGCGGGCGCGAACCGTGGAAGGGGGAGGCGTTCCTCGCCCGCACCCCGGAGGAGGTCGTCTCCTGCGCCGGCAGCTTCTACAACCAGACGCTGGCGTTGGCCCACCTCGACCTGAAGAAACACGCGCCGGACCTGCCGCCCAACCCGCGCATCGCCGTCGTCGGCACCCCCTGCGAGATCCAGGGGCTGCGCGCCATGCAGGCCCGCCCGTGGTACTGGGGCGCGTCGCGGGTCGATGCCGTGGTGCTGACGATCGCGCTGCTGTGCACCAAGAGCTTCGACTACGAGGGGCTGATGCTGCGCGAGATCCAGAGCCAGCGCGGCTTCCCGCTGGCCGACGTCGCGAAGATCGACATCATCCGCGGCAAGCTCTACGTCTACGGCCGCGAAGGCGCGACGCTGGTGGAGGAGCCGATCCGCGCTTTCCACGGCGCGGCGCTCAAGGGCTGCGACGAGTGCGCCGACTTCCTCGGGCACGTGGCCGACATCGCGGTCGGCAGCGTCGGCAGCGCCGACGGCTGGTCCAGCGTGCTGGTTCGCACCGAGGTCGGCTCGCGCGCGTTCGCCGCCGTCCGCGACCGGCTCGACGTGCGCGACCTCGACAAACCGCAGGCGATCGAGAAGCTCGACCAACTGGACAAGTCGGTCGCCTTCGCCACGCTGCCGCGCCCGTTTGACCCGGACGCGCCGCTCTTCATCGACTACGCCGAGCACGTCGAGCACTACGCCGGCACCGAACGCGCCCCGGTCGGGCATGAGCCGGTGCGGTACTGAGCCGAGTCGAGGGGTCGAGGAGTCGAGGAGTCCGCAAATCCCGTCATCCCGAGCTTGTCGAGGGATCTCGTCGCTTCTCGACTCCTCGACTCGGGCACGAGATCCCTCGACAAGCTCGGGATGACGGGGCGGCACCCACCACTCGCCACTCCGTCGTAGCGCCCAGCACCCGTGGAGGTCGCCATGCACTTGCCCATTCCCGCCGAGCCGGTGGCGTTGCGCGCCGTCGGCCGGACGCTGCTCGAACAGGCCCCGGACGACGGGGCTCCGCTGATCGCGTCCGGCGGCTGGATCGCCGACGCGCTCTGGGGCTGGTGGCAAGGCCCGCTCGAACGCGGCGGCATGGACCGCGCCCGCTTCGACCGGGTCGTTGCCGATTACGGAAACGAACTGCGGCTGTGGGCGATCGGCGAGCGGCCGTGGGACCAGTGCGCCAGCGGCCTCGCCGGGCGCGTCTCCCGCCGGTTGCGCCCGATCGCGGCCGTCGATCCGCCCGGCGGCACGGTGGCGCGGCCCGCATGGGACGATGCGCTGTCGCGGGTCGGGCTGGCCGCAGGGTCGCCCGAGGACGATCTCGCCAGCGCCGTCGGCCGGCTCCGGCTGCTCCACGACGTGGACGCGGTCCCGGCCGGCGACCGGCTGGTCCACCGCGCCGTCGTCTGGGCCGGCGCCCGCCCGCGCGATCCCGAAGCCCCGCGCGGCGAAGGCGCGTCCGAGATTTCCCGCGCCGGCGCGCTCGCCGAGGCGCTCGGTCGCTTCCTGCTCAAGGACCCCGCCTATCCTCCCGTGGCGTGGCGGCGCGCGGAGGCGCTGGTCGTCGGCTGAGGTTCGGTTCCCGCCCACACGTCCCCGGAACCCCGTTGCCGCTTGCCCCTCCGGCGGCCGCGGGGTTCCGGCTGTGCGCTGGGCAACCTGTTCGCCCCGATCCCCGGTACGGTACCGTCTCCTCCACCGACGTCGGTCACGAACTGCGAGGAGGCAAGAATGGACCCGCGGCAGACGATCACCGCCGGCGCGGAGCCGGCCCCGGGCGGCGGCCAGTGGAGCGACCGCGAAAACCTGCCGGTGGTGACGCCGCTCCCCGGCATCGAGATCCGGGTGGTCAGCGGCGAGAAACTGACCAGTTGCTGGTTCCGCATCGCGCCGAACACGACGCTCCCCGCGCATGCCCACCCGCACGAGCAGATCGGGATGGTGGTCGAGGGCGCGGTCACGGTCACCATCGGCGGCGAGCAGCGGCGGGTCGGGCCGGGCATGGCCTACGTCGTCCCCGGCGGGGTGGAGCACTCCGGGCGCACCGGCCCCGAGGGCGTGCTGGTGGTCGAGAGTTTCGCCCCCGTGCGCGAGGACTACGTTTCGGCGGCGCGCGAGCGGCGGTAGCTCCCGGCCGGAAGCGGCCACCGACTCCACGGCGGCCGGGTTTCCCGCGCGGGAAACCCGGCCGTCGTGCTCGCGGAGCGGATTACGGAACCGGGGTGCCCGCCGGTTCTTCCACGTCGGCCAGGGCGGTCGGCTCGGCCGAAGCGGTCGCCACGGCGGTCGCCGGAGCCGGGGCCGCGCCTTCGCTGACCGGGGCGGCCGGGGTCGCGACCGCGCCGCTGCGGACCTCGGCCGGGGCGGTCAGCACCAGCAGCGCCAGCGTGTCGTCGTCGCCGCGCCCGATCGCGACCGCGTCGTAGACCGTGCCTTCGTCCACGGTCAGGTCCGCCGCGAGGGCGACCAGCCCTTCGCCGTCCAACTGGCGGACGTGAACGGCGTACTCGCCGGCGTCGATGGCGGTGTACTCGCTGACGGCGCGGAAGCCGAGGTCGGTCACCAGCGTCGGCCCGTCGGCCAGTTCGATCGTGACCGCGCCCGTGTCCGGCGAGGCGTGGATGAAGCCGAGCCGGGCCTGCCCGGCCGGGATCGGCCGGAGGTCGGTGCCGGTGACCAGCATCTGGAGGTCGCCCTCCGCGCCCGTGACCAGCACGGTGTAGGCCTGCCCCGCGTTCAGCGCGAGGTCGGCGCTGGCGATCGCTTCGGCGACCGGGGTGCCGGCGGCTGCCACGCGGAAGGCGCGGCCGTCCCCGCTCGGCACCGGGGCGTACGCAGTCGCCACGCCGAACTCGAGGCCTTCGCCGATCAGCGAATCGTTGACGTAGACATCGACCGGCGGCGCGGACGGGGCGGCGTGGACCAACCGGACGCACGCCTCGTCGCCCGTGCCGATGCCGAGCACCACGCCGCAGGTGGGCGAAACCCGCGTCTCCAGCGCCAGCAGGGTCGGGCCGTCGTTGCCGCCAAGCGCGACGATGTCGTAGGCGGCGGCTTCCTCGATGGTGACCTCCGGCGCGGTGGCCAGCACGCGGTCGTCGTCCCCGCGCAGGTCGAAACTGTAGGTCGCCGGGGCGAGGTCCGCGTAGTCGGAGGCGTCCCCGAAGCCGATGCCGTCGAAGATCATGTCGCCGCCGGTCACGGCGAGGTCGATGGCCTCCTCGCCGGGCGAGGCGTTGACGAGGCGCACCCGCGCGTTGCCGGGCGCGATATCGTCCAGGGCGACGTCGAAGAGGCGGCCCTCGGCCTCGGCGAGCGGGCCGGTGACGACGAACAGGTAGGCCGCCGCCTGCGCGGCGTCCAGGTCCGCCTGGGCCACCGCCTCGTCGGGCGATCCTCCCGGCGGCACCGCCTGCAGCAGGTGGCTGCCCGGCGCGACCGGGGCGTATTCGGTGGCCGCCCCGAACGCCACCCCCTCGGCGAGCGGCAGCCCGTCGAGCAGGATATCGAAGTCCGGGGAGCCGGGGGAGGCGTTGACGACCCGCACCGTCGCGTCGGCGGCGGTCTCCCCGGCATCCTCCTGGGCGCCAGCCGGCATCGCCGCCGGTAATCCGAGCACTACGAACGAGCACGCGAGCAGCGCGCGGCCGAGCCAGCCCACCATTGGACACCCCCGTCGTCGTTAGCGGTACCGAGGTCCGGTTCCGGACGGAATCCGACGGGATCGGCTACGCACGCTTCGTTCCACGGCGAAGACGGCCGTCATCCGCGCTCGCGTCCGGGCGGCGGTGGGTAACGGCGGCGGCCACAGAAGGGCGTATTTCAATCCCCGTCCGCCGTCTGCCGTCCGCCGTCCGCCTCCGTCGTCATCCCGAGCCAGTCGAGGGATCTCGTCGCCCGTGCCAACCCGGGGAGAACGAGATCCCTCGACAGGCTCGGGATGACGGGTTGGGAATCGCCGTTGGGAAACCTGAAAACACGCTTTCGCTGATGACACCACCCGTCCTTGGCCCCGGAGGGGTTTCGTTTACGTAGTCCGGGGATGATGGCGTTTGCCTATTTGATGCGGACACCGGCCCATCGGCGGGCGCGATGAATCGCACCCGCTCCGCCGATGCCCGACCTACTACGGCAACCGCCATCGTCGCGCCCGCTCCTCCTATGCCCTGACTATTTTGGCAACTGCCCTCAACCCCGAGCGCGCGTTGCCGGCGTCCGTATCAATCCCGCAACCGCCATCAACCCCGGGCGGCCGTGGAAGGACGCGCCGGACCAGCGACCGGTCCCATCGCCTATCAGTGGAAAACGACCCGGTTCGCGAGCAGCGTGCCGTAGCGCGCCGGGGTGACGCCGAAGGCGGCGGCGAACGCGCGGGTCAGGTGGGCCTGGTCGGCGAACCCTGCCTCCAGCGCGACGTCGGCGAGCGGGCGCCTCCGGGCGATCAGGGCGCGGGCGTGGCCCAGTCGCCGCATCAGCGAATAGCGGTACGGGCTGGTGCCGACGAGCGCCCGGAACTGCCGGGCGAGGTCGTAGCGGGTCAGCCCGGTGACCGCTTCGAGTTCCCCTGACCGCACCACCCGGCCGGTTTCGGCGTCGAGGAACTGCCGCGCCCGGTCGATCGCCGCCAGGTCGAGGCGGGCGCTCGCCCGGCCGGAGTCGCCGTCCGGCGCGGCGGCGAGCAACCCCTCGGCCAGCCGCACGATGAGGTCGTCGAGCGCCAGCGGGTCGCGGTCGTCGCGGAACGCGGCACGGACGGCGGCCGCCAGCGCGGGGCTGGCGACGACCGGCTCGCGCACGAACGGCAGCGCCTGGCCGGGACCGCGCAGGTCGCGAACCGCCTCGGCGACCAGCACCGGCTCGACGTAGATCAGCCGGTAGCCGAACCCGGTTTCGGTGCCGGCGCGCCCGTCGTGCGGTTCGTCCGGGTGCAGCACCACGACCTGTCCCGGCAGGCTGATGCGCCCGGAGCCCCGGTAATCGAAGGCCTGCACGCCGGTCTCGGTCAGCCCGATCGCGTAGGTGTCGTGGCGGTGCGTGCGGTAGGAGGTCTCGCGCAGCCACGCTTCCAGCAACTCCACGCCGCCGACCGGCTCCGAGTGCCGGAGCCAGTCCGTGGCGGCCGGGCCGCACGATCCTTCAAGACCCAGCCGGTCGTTCCCGTTAGGTTCGGGAGGCATCGCGCCGTCGCTCCCGCGCGTGCGGAGGCAGCCCGACCGTGACCACCGAGCACGCCCTCGCGTTCGTCCTGTTCGCCGTCGTCGCGTCCGTCTCGCCCGGCCCCAGCAACGTCATCCTGACCTCCGTCGGGGCCAGCGTCGGCGTGCGGCGGGGTGCGCCGTGCCTGCTCGGGGTCGGTCTCGGGATGGGCGCCATGATGTTCCTCGTCGCCTTCGGGCTCGGCAGCCTGGTGCTGGGCAACCCTGTCGTGCTGTCCGGCTTGAAGATCGTCGGCGCGGCCGTCCTGCTGTGGCTGGCGTGGAAGATTGCCACGGCCGGAACCGCCCGCGCCGCGACCCCCGGCGCGACGGTTGGGTTCCGGGAAGCGGCCGCCTTCCAGTGGGTGAACCCCAAATCGTGGCTGATCTGCGCCGGCGCCGTGGCGAGCTTCCTGCCGGGCGCGGAAACCGGCGCGTTCTGGCGGGCGCTGTGGCTGGCCGGCGTGTTCGCTCTCGTCGCGCTGCCGAGTTGCGGCGTGTGGCTCGTGTTCGGGGCGGCGGTGCAACGCCTGTTGCGGACGGAGCGGGCAGCCCGGCGGTTCAACGTCGCGATGGGCGCGCTGCTGGCGGCGTCTGTCGTGTTGTTCGTGCGGTAGCCGCCGGATCTCCGCGGAAGACCCGAAAAAACCACGTTCGTTCAATCGGCAACCAGGTCGCGACGGCGGGCATCCGCTTTCTGCAGTGCTTCGATCGGTCGCGGTTCGGCGTTCAGCATTTCCATGAGCCGGACGCTCTGGTCGTAGGTGAGACGCCAAACGCGCTCCCGATCGAGCGGATCGCAGGCTGGATTGGGCGGCGAGCCGTCCGTGCATTCGGGTTCCGTCGCCTCGCCGAACCGCACCGGCGGGTCATCCTGCGGTTCCACGGCCGCCCTCCGCATCAATCTCGCCCGCTATCCGGTTCGTTGCAGGGACACGATCGTGACTATGACGGTCGATGCCGGCTGCCGTGAGAAACGGACGGTCCTGGGGTGGCCGCCTGTTTAGAGCACGTTTCGTCGTCCGTCTCCGTCGTCATCCCGAGCCTGTCGAGGGATCTCGTTCTCCCCGGATTGGCGCGGGCGACGAGATCCCTCGACAGGCTCGGGATGACGGGTTGGGAATCGCCGCGATGACACCACCCGTCCTTGGCCCCTGAGGGGATTCGTTTACGTAGCCCGGGGATGAATCCCCGGGCGGGCGTGACGGGTGTCAGGATCAACAATGCAACCGCCGCCATCCCCGGGCTCAACGTCGCGGGCGCCCGGATCGACAGCGCAAGCCCCATTACCCCCTGCACGGAAACGGACGACACAGCCAGCCGGCAGGGCGGGCATGCCCCTTCCATGATCGCCGTCCGGCGGCGTCGTAGGCCAGACTTCCGGAGTACACGTCCGTCCCGGCCGCGCGCCGGGCATCGCCAACGAACCCGTCGCCCGGTTCTCTCTCTATCGAAAGGCGGCGCGGTTCCGTTCCACGCGGAGGGACCCTGCTTCATGTGCCATGCGTGTTCCGGCGCGACCGACCGCACCCCCGGCGGCGACCGCGCAAAGCCGATCGGCGGCCACTCCCGGCGGGCCATCCTCGGCGGCGCGGTCGCCCTCGGGCTCGGCGCCGGGGCCGGGCTGTACGCCGGGTCGGGCACGGTCGCGGCCCGGCAGCGGGATGACCACGACTGGGCCGAGATCGCCGCGGCGACCACGCTGACCCGCACCGCCGAGCGCGGCGACGCCCGCGTGCCCGGGTTGCCCTACCGGCGGATGGTTCCCGGCGACGGCTGGCCGCTCGTCGTGCGCGAGGACCTGGCTTCCGCGCAGGAGGGCCGGGAGCGCACCCGCCGCGCCCTCGCCGCGTTCGTCCACCTGACCGATTTGCACGTCGTGGACGCCTGCTCGCCGGGCCACGCTGCGTTTCTCCGCCAATACCCCGGCACCTTCGCCGGGGCCGATTTCTCCAACGGGTTCCGCGCACAGGACACGCTGACCTCCCACGTCGTGGACGCGATGGTGCGCCGGGTGAACGCGGTCGCCCGCGGCCCCGTCTCCGGCCGCGATTTCGACTTCGCCATTTCAACAGGCGACAACGCCGACAGCCGCGCCACCCACGAGATGCAGGCGCTGGTCGATATCCTCTCCGGCGGCAAGCGCGTGACGTTCAACGCCACCGGCGGTCCCTACGCCGGGTTGCAGGACGACGACCCGCCCGTGCCGGACGCGATCTACGACGCCTTCTGGCACCCCAACCCGGCCCCGGATGGTCGGCAGCCCGACCGCTGGAAGCGCGAATACGGCTACCCCGACCTGCCCGGCTTCCTCGAAGCGGTCGCCCGCCCGATCGACGCGCCCGGGCTGGCGATGCCGTGGTACGGCGGCTTCGGCAACCACGACATCGTGCTGATGGGCGTCCTCCCGGACGGCAGCAGCCCGTCGGTCTTCCTCCAGCGGCTCGCCATCGGCGACCGTCTGCCGATCGCCGTGCCGGAAGGGATGGACGTGGCGGCGTTCCTGACCGCCCTTTCCAGCGCGGACGAAGACGAGATCGCCGGCCTGATCGAGAAGATGCCGAGCCTGCCGGTACCCGCCGCCGCGTCGCGCGCGTCGTTCACCCGCGCCGATTTCGTGCGGATGCACCTCGAATCGCCGGGGCGGTTCGGGCCGGACGGGCACGGCTTCTCGGAGGAGAACCTCGACGAGGACACCGCCTACTACCGTTTCGAGGTCGCCCCGGGCATCGTCGGGTTCATGCTCGACAGCACCAACCCCAACGGCGGCCCGGACGGCTCGCTGGACCCGGCGCAGGCCGCGTGGCTGGCGGCGGAACTGGCCTCGGTCCATTCCCGCCACTTCGACAGCGCGGGCAACGCGGTCCAGACCGGCAACGAAGACCACCTGGTCGTCATCTTCAGCCACCACAACTCGCGGACCTTCGACAACTTCGCCACCCCGCCCGGCGAGACCTTCAGCGACCGCATGGGCTCGCAGGCGTTCGAGGCGTTCCTCCAGCGCTACCCGAACGTCGTGCTGTGGGTGAACGGCCACACCCACGCGAATCAAGTCTGGGCGCACCCGGACCCGAGCGGGCGCACCGGCGGCTTCTGGGAGGTCAACACCGCCGCCCACATCGACTACCCGCAGGAAGCGCGCACCGTCGAACTCTTCGACAACGGCGACGGCACCCTTTCCATCGTCGGCGTGATGATCGACCATTCCGACGCCGGCGACATCGCGTACGGCCCGGACTGGGACGCGACCACGCTGGCCGCCATCTCCCTGGAACTGGCCGCCAACGACCCGGCGCTCGATTTCGATTTCCGGCTCGGAACCCCGGCCGACCGTAACGTCGAACTGGTCGTCCGCAAGCCCTTCTGACGGATCGGGCGCGGCGGCGGCCAACGTCTGGTAGGCTGCCGCCCGATCCGCGCCGCCGGTTCGGGCGTCTTGCCGGACGATCCGCGGCGGCTTCGTCGAACCACGGGAGGCCTCGTGCAGCGCGAGTGTCTTCGCCCCCACGCCTGCGGCGGCGTGGGGGAGTAGCGTGACCGCACCGAAACCGGTCGTTCGCCTGCCCTGATTCTTCGCGGGGCGCGAGCCGGCTTCGGGGCGGTCCCGCCGGTGACGTTCCATCGAACCTGATCCCCCAGCGACGCTGCTGGCGTGCCAACGCCCGCGGTTTCGTCGTGCCCGCCGGTCCGGGCGGGCCGCGCGCGGGCGCGGGGCATCCTCGCCTCGCGCCCGCCGGGGAGCCAGGTTCGATGAACGACCGTGCCAATCTCGCGGCGGGGCACGACGCGCCCGCCCGTTCCGAACGCGCCGATTTCCGCGCCCTGTGGGCGTCCGCCTCGGCCGGGTACCTCGGCGTGCAGGGCGCCCGCTTCGTGTTGCCGCTGCTCGCTGCCGCCGCCACCGAATCGGCCGCGCTGGTGGCCGGGGTGGCGGTGGCGTTGTCGCTGCCGTGGTTGCTGGTGGGGTTGCCCGCTGGGGCGCTGGTGGACCGGCTGGACCGGCGGACCGTGCTGGTCGCGGTCAACGCGCTGCGCTTCGCCGCGATGGCATTGGTCGCGGCCGCCGCGGCGGTCGATGCCTCGACGATCCAGGTAATCTACGCCGCCGCCCTCGCCCTCGGGGTCGCCGAAACCTTCGCCGAACCCGCAACGACCACGCTCGTTCCGGCCATCGTCGCCGACGAGCGGCTGGAACGGGCGAACGCTCGCCTCGTCGGCTCGCAGACATTCGCCGAGGTCGCCGCGCTGCCGTTGGGCGGGGTGTTGGCCGGGGTCGCGCTGGGGCTGGCCTCGGCCGCGAGCGCGTTCTGCTTCGCGGTCGCGCTCGCCGCGTTGGTGCTGCTGCGCGGGACGTTCGCCGCGCGGCGCGAACCGGGCCGGCGGCGCATGGCGTCCGACATCGCCGACGGGCTGCGCGTCCTCTGGGGCAACGACCTGTTGCGGACAATCGCGGTGATGGCCGCCGTCATCAATGCCTGCTGGAGCGCGTGGGGCGCGCTGCTGGTCCTGTACGCCGTCGCGCCCGGTCCGATGGGGTTGTCGCCGTTCGGGTACGGGCTGCTGCTGACCGCCGGCGGCTGCGGCGGGCTGCTCGGGGCGTTCGCGGCCGGGGCGGTCCAGCGGCGGGCGGGGCGGCGCTGGGCGATCGGGATCAACGTCGTGGTCAACGCCGCGATGTTCGCCGTGACGGCAATCACCGCGAACCCGTGGCTCGTAGCCCCGGCGATCGTGGTCGGCGATTTCGGCGGCCCGATCTGGGGAATCGCGGTGCTTTCCTTGCAGGCGCGGGCGGTGCCCGACGCGCTGCGCGGGCGCGTCGCCAGCGCCTACCGGGTCATCAGTTTCGGGGCGATGACCGTCGGCGCAGCGCTCGGCGGCGTAGCTGCGGACGCCATCGGCATCCGCGCCGTCTTCGCCGGCTGCGCCCTGCTGACGGCCGCCCTCGTGGTCCCGTTCGCCCGCGTCGTCACCGAGGCGGCGATGCGCGGCGAGCGCGCCGGGGCGTGACCGGACCCGGTTCGCCGTTGGGCCGAAGCGTGCGGCGCATTAGAATGCCGTTCCGTTCGTGGCGGTTGGAGGGCAGGGTCGGCGTGTCCGTTGCGATCCCCGAGGACGACGACCCGACCGGCGGCGGGATCGCCTGGTTTCCGCACCGGCGACCGGCGTTCCCGCGCGCGCTGCCCGCCCCGCCGACCGTGCTGGTCGGCCGCGAGCGGGAGATCGCCGCGGTGGCGGCCCTGCTCGAACGGCCCGACGTGCGCATCGTCACGCTGGCCGGACCGGGCGGCGTCGGCAAGACGAGGCTGGCGCTGGCGACCGCCGCCTCGGTTGCGGAGCGGCTGGCGGACGGGGCGGCGTTCGTCGATCTCGCCCCGGTGGCCGATCCCGACCTGGCCGCGCCCGCGGTTGCGCGCGCCCTCGGCGTGCGTGAATCGAACGACGAGCCGCTGCTCGACGCGCTGCTGGGGTTCCTGCGCGGGCGCGAGGCGCTGCTGGTGCTGGACAATTTCGAGCACCTGCTCGACGCCGCCGGGTTGGTTTCCGCCTTGCTCGACGCCGGCCCCGGCCTGACCGTGCTGGTGACGAGCCGGGCGCTGCTGCGGATCGAAGGGGAGCACGCGTTCCCGGTCGCCCCGCTCGGCCTGCCGGATGCGGACGCGCCGCCCGATCGCGTGGCCGAAACCGAGGCGGTGCGCCTGTTCGCCGCCCGGGCGCGGGCCGCGCAGCCGGATTTCGCGCTCGGGCCGGAGAACGCGGCCGCCGTCGCCGCCATCTGCCGCCGCCTCGACGGGCTGCCGCTGGCGATTGAACTGGCCGCGGCGCGGATTGGCGTCTTTCCGCCGCGGGCGATGCAGCGGCGGCTGGAAGAACGGCTGCTGCTGCCGCTCGCCGGTCCGCGCGGCGCGCCGCCGCGGCAGCGCACGCTCGGCGACGCCATCGCCTGGAGCCACGATTTGCTGGACCCGGCCGGGCGGGTGCTGTTCCGGCGGCTGGCCCCGTTCGTCGGCGGGTTCACCCTCGACGCGGCCGAGTGGGTGGCGGGCGAGGCGGCCGCGCCGGCGTGGCACAGGCCGGTCGCGGCCGTCGGCGATGTCGTGGGCGGCGTGGTCGGGCTGGTGGAGCAGAGCCTGCTGCGTGTCGTTGCCGAAGGCGACGCCACGGGCGATGCCGAACCTCGTTACGCGATGCTGGAGACGGTGCGCGAGCAGGCGCGCGAGCGCCTGGCCGCCAGCGGGGAAGAAGACGCCATCCGGCGCCGCCACGCCGCGTGGTGCCTCGCGCTGGTCGAGGAGGCGGAGCCCGGCTTGTGGGCCGTCGCGCCCGGCCCGGCGCTGGCCCGGATCGAGGCGGAGTTCGACAACCTGCGGGCGGCCCTCGCCTGGGCGCTGGAGCGGGACGCCGAAACGGCCCTGCGCCTGGCCGGCGGTTTGTGGCAGGCCTGGGAGCGGGGGGACCGGCGGGCCGAGGCCGCCTCGTGGCTGGACCGGGCGCTGGCCCACCCGGACGCCGCGACGGCCTCGCCGGCGGCGCGGGCCCGGGCGATGACCGCGGCCGGAACGCTCGCCGCGTTCCGGGACGACCACGCGCAGGCCGAGGGCCTCCTGGCTCGCGGCGTCGCGGCGTGGCGCGAGATCGGGGAGCCGGTCGAACTGGCGAGAGCGCTGCTGCACCTCGGCGAAACCGTCCACCGGCAGGGCGAGCCCGGCCGGGCCGAGGCGCTGTGGGAGGAGGCGCTGGGGCTGTTCCGGGAGCCGGAGGATGCCCGCAGCATCGCCGAAATCCACAACCTGCTCGGGTTCGCCGCCTTCGACCAGGGGCGCTTCGAGCGCGCGGAGGCCATGTTCGAGCGGGCGATCGCGCTGGTGCGCGGCAAGGGCGACCGCGCCTTCGAGGCGCAGCAGTTGATGAACCTCGGGGTGGTCGCCGGCATGCGCGGCGACTGGCCCCGCGCCGCCGCCATGTGCGAGGAGGCGCTGGCGGCGTTCCAGGGGATCGGCGCGAAGGTCGGGGCCGGCTACGCGCTGATGAACCTCGGCGACTGCGTGATCCGCCTCGGCGATGCCGGGCGGGCGCTGGCGCTGTTCCAGGAGAGCCTCGCGCTGACGCTGGCGATCGACAACCGGGAGGGGGTGCTCTTCGCCCTCGAAGGTCTGGCCGTCGCCGCGCTGGCGATCGGCCGGCCCCAGCAGGCGGCGCGGCTGCTGGGCGCGGCCGACGCGATGCGCGACGAGTTGCGGCTGCCTCCCACCCCGCTCGACCTGGCCGACCGCGCCGAGCGCCTGCTGGCCCCGCTGACCGGCGCGCTCGGCGAGGGAGGGCTGGCGGCGGCGCTCGCGGCCGGACGCCTGGCCCCGCTCGATGTGGTCACCGCCGACGCGCTGGCCCTCGTTCCGCCGGCGGGCAAACCGCCGGGGCCGGCGCCGGTCATCGACCTCGGGGTGCCGTTGACGCGGCGCGAAAGGGAGGTGCTGCGCCTGCTGGTGGAGGGGCGAACCGACAAGGAGATCGCCGACGCCCTGTTCATCAGCCGCGCGACCGCGTCCAAGCACGTCGAGTCGCTGCGGGGCAAACTCGGCGTCACTTCGCGCGCGGCAGTCGTCGCCATCGCCATCCGCGCCGGGGTCGCGTAAGGGACGCGCCGAGGAGTCGAGGGGCGCGGATTCCTTCAGTGCCGACGTGCAACATGTGGGTTGCGCGATGCGGGTTGCCGTGCAATGATCGGGTTGCACGTATGCTGCCGCAGCGCGGCGGCGCGAGGGGAGCGTCCCACGCCCATCCGAACGGAGGGAAGAACCGGCATGACGACCGCGACCGACGACCCGCGCCTGACGACCACGCCGGTGGCGAAGACGGCGATGCTCATCCGCAGGCCGGTAGCGGAGGTCTTCGAGGCCTTCGTTGATCCCGCGATCACCACCCGGTTCTGGTTCACCCGCGGCAGCGGGCGGCTGGAGCCGGGCGCGCGCGTGACCTGGGAGTGGGAGATGTACGGCGCATCCGCCCCGGTCCGCGTGCTGGCGCTGGAGCCGAACCGGCGCATCCTCGTGGAGTGGGGCGACGACGGGGAGGCGACCACGATCGAGTGGACCTTCGCCGCGCGGCCGGACGGGACCACGTTCGTCAGCGTCGAGAACCGCGGCTTTACCGGAAGCGGCGACGAGGTGGTCGCGCAGGCGATCGACGGCACCGAGGGGTTCACGTTCATGCTCGCCGGGCTGAAGGCGTGGCTGGAGCACGGCATCGCCCTCGACCTCGTCGCCGACCGCTTCCCGCCGGAGATCGACGAGGCCTGATCCGTTCGCCAGACAGCGGGGAGGTCTCCGGGAGCGCGTTTCCCCGCCACTCCATCATCGTCATCCCGAGCCTGTCGAGGGATCTCGTTCTTACGGGACTCGTGCGAACGACGAGATCCCTCGACAGGCTCGGGATGATCGGTGGCATGGGCGACGCCGGCAGATCCCTCATACGGAACACGGCTGATCGCTGCCGGACTCCAAGATTTTTCGTAGGGGAGGGACCTGTGCCCTCCTTCGTCCGTACA
>JAFAEX010000262.1 GCA_023423795.1 Chloroflexota bacterium
GGATCTCGTCGTTAGGCCGATCGGGGATCGAACGAGATCCCTCGACGGGCTCGGGATGACGACATTTCCACACAGGAAGGACCCATGACCGACGACGCCTTCGTAACCGTGGCCACGGTGGCCGACCTCCCGCCGGGCGGCCTGATGTACGTCGAGGTCGGCGACGACCCGGTCTGCCTGGTCAACCTCGACGGCGAGTTCTTCGCCCTCGGCGACCTGTGCACCCACGAGGAAGCCTCCTTGTCGGACGGCACGATCATCGGCGACGAACTGGAATGCCCGCTGCACGGCGGCGCGTTCGAGATCCGCACCGGCAAGCCGGCCGCGCTCCCGGTCGTCGTGCCAGCGCAGACCTACCAAGTCCGCGTCGTCGGAGACGACGTGCAGGTAGCGCCGCGCGAGGACTAGGCGTCCTCCCCAGCCGTTCGCCGCTCCGGCGACGCGCCGGCCGCTCCCCCAGTCCGGTCCAGCCCGCCTCAGTCCCGAAAGGCCCGCAACGCCCCGATGACGGAGATCACCCACCAGCCGCAGGTGGCGACGAGGCAATCTGGGACGAACCGCGCCCGCTGGCGGCGGACGATCCTGCCGGCGATCGGCGTGCTGGCGCTGGCCGCGCTGGCCGTCGCCGGCATCGCCGCCATCCGCAACGGGGCCGACCCCGGTGCGTGGCTGGCGCTCGTCTGGTCGCACGTCGCGGCGATCCCGCCCACCTTCATCGTCGCCGCCTGCGTGCTGAAGGCGGCCGAGGTGATCCTCAACACCGGTGCCTGGGTCGCCGTGGTACGGGCCGCCTACCCCGAGGCCGGGGTGACCGTGCGGCGGTCGCTGGGCGTCGTGCAGGGCGGCATCACCATGGTGACGGTCGCCCCGCCGAAGATCGGCGGGGTGGCGGTGGTCGCGCTGTACCGCGCCGCCTTCCCCAACGTGCCGCTCGCCGCGCTGCTGGCGTCGCGGGTGCTGCAATCGATCACCGCGACCGTCGCCGGGTTGGTCGCGCTGCTGATTTTCGGGGCGGCCACCGCCGGGGCCGACGAGGCCGCGTGGTACGACGGCATGCTCGCCTTCGCCCGCGACCAGCCGCTGCTGGCGCTTGGCGCGGTCGTCCTCTTCATCGCGCTGCTCGTGCTGCTGGTGCGCCGGGGCCGCGACCGGCTCCGCGCCGTCGGCCAGCAACTGATGCTGAGCGGGGCCATCCTGCGGACGCCGCGCCGCTACGCGCTGCTGGTGGCCCTGCCGACCGGGTTGGCGTTCGTCTGCCGCTGGGCCGTCACCGGCGTGCTGATGGCGGCATTCGGGCTGCCGGTGACGCTGGAAACGCTGGTGCGCGTCAACGTCTCCCACGGGCTGGCCCGCTCGGTGCAGGTGACGCCGGGCGGCGTCGGCACGACGACGGCGTTCGACCTCGTCGCCCTGCGCGGCCTCGCCGAGCCGGACACCATCGTCGCCTATTCGCTGGCGCAGGCGGCGATCCTGCTGCTGTTCAACGTCGGGTTCGCCGTCGTCGCCGGCGCCTGGACCTTCGGCTGGCGCGGGCTGGCCGGGATGGTGCGGCGTATGCAGCCGGCGGCCGTTACCCCGTGACCGCGGACGGCGTGCCGTTGGAACCGGCCATTGCCCACGCCCGCGCTGGGTTGATGGCGGCTGCCAAAATAGTCCGGGCATCGGCGGGGCGGGCGCGATGGATCGCGCCCCTACAGCACGGTTGACCTGCCGCGCACTGTAGGGGCCCGATGATGGCGGTTGCCAGTTCGATCCGGCCATTGCCCACGCCCGCCCGGGGTTGAAACCCCGGGCTACGAAAACGAAGCCCCTCCGGGGCTGAGAACGGGCGGTGGCCCCCCTGTTTTGGCAACCGCCATCATCCCCAGACCGGTTTCCCCACGGCCCCGCGCCGGAATGCCGGGCGGTAGAATCGCCGCATTCGAGGCGCCGGGCGGGGCATGCCATCCGCCCGGCGGCCGCCACGATGGGGACGGCGTCCGCGCCCGGCGGATCGCGCCCCGCGCCAGCCCGCCGCAGGAGGCCACCACCGCCATGTCCGCCACCATCGACCGCGCCGCGTCCCCCGACGCCGGGGCCGCCGCCCACGCCGAGACCGTCCGCCGTTACGGCGAGTACGTCAACACCAGCTTCGTGGCCGCCATCGAGCCGGTCGCCGTGGCGAAGGCCGAGGGCGCGACCGTCTGGGACCAGGACGGGCGGGAGTACATCGACTGCTTCGCCGGCATCGCCGTCAACAACGCCGGCCACCGCCACCCGCGCGTCATCGCCGCGGTGAAGGACCAACTCGACAAGCTCGTCCACGCCGCGACCTACGTCTACTACGTGCCGCAGGTCGGCGAACTGGCCGAGCAACTGGCGGCGGTAACGCCCGGACGGCTGCAAAAGACCTTCTTCGCCAACTCCGGCGCCGAGGGCATCGAAACCGGGATGCGGCTGGCCAAGGCGTACACGGGCCGGCACGAGTTCATCGCCCTCACCCACTCGTTCCACGGGCGCACCAACGCCACGCTCTCGATCACCGGCAACAAGGCGCGCAAGACCCGCGGCGGGCCGTACCTGCCGGGGGTGGCGTTCGCGCCGATGCCCTACACCTACCGCAACCCGTTCCGCACCGAGGACCCGGAGGAGGTAGCCGAGCGCAGCGCCGAGGCGATCGAGTGGGCGATCCAGTTCCAGACCGCCGGCGACGTCGCCGCCTTCGTCAGCGAGGCGGTCTGGGGCGAGGGCGGCATCGTCATCCCGCCGAAGAGTTACTTCCAGCGGGTGAAGGAGATCCTCGACCGGCACGGCATCCTGTTCATCTGCGACGAGGTGCAGTCCGGGTTCGGGCGCTGCGGCAAGCTCTTCGCCATCGAGCACTTCGGTGTCGAACCGGACATCATGGTGATGGCCAAGGGCATCGCCGACGGCTTCCCGCTCGGCGCGACCATCGCCACCCCGGAGATCGCCGATTCGCTGAAGCCGGGCGAGCACCTCAGCACCTTCGGCGGCAACCCGGTCTCCTGCGCCGCCGCGCTGGCAAACCTCGCCGTGATGCAGGACGAAGACCTGCCGGGCCAGTCGGCGCGCAAGGGCGAGCGGGTGATGGAGCAACTGCGCGGCCTGCAGGACAAGCACGCGATCATCGGCGAAGTCCGCGGACTGGGCCTGATGATCGGTGTCGAGCTGGTGCGCGACCGGCAGACGAAGGAGCCGGCCAACACCGAAGCCGGCCGGGTGCGCGCCTTCTGCCGCGAGCGCGGGCTGCTGGTCGGGGTCGGCGGGCAGGCCGGCAACGTCGTCCGCTTCCAGCCGCCGCTGGTCATCTCCGAGGGCGCGCTGGACGAAGCGGTGCGCATCCTCGACGACGCGCTGGCGAGCGTGGCGGAATAGGCGAGACAGAGGAGCCGAGCCGGGCAGAGGTATGCTCCGCCCGGCTCGCTCGTGAATTGGGCGAGGCGATCGATCTCTCATAAGCCAAGCGCGGGTTTACATGGGACGATCGCGCCATCATCGTCCGCCCGGGGATGATGGCGATTGCCGAATTGATCCGAACTCGGACCATGCCGGCCCGGGGTTGATGGCGTTTGCCTGTTTGATGCGGATACCGGTCCCAACGCGGGCGCGATGATGGCGGTTGCCAAAATAGTCCGGGTATCGGCGGGGCGGGCGCGATGAATCGCGCCCCTACAGCGGCGTGGGGCCGTGACGGGCTGTAGGGGCGCGATTCATCGCGCCCGCCCCGCCGAT
>JAFAEX010000298.1 GCA_023423795.1 Chloroflexota bacterium
CCCGGGAGCTCCGGGTGGGGGGGGGGGCGGCCCTTGCGGGGCCGCCCCGCGCCTGGTTGACCGCCGGTTACGCGCCCTTGTGGATGCCGTACCAGTTCAGCGTTTCGATGTAGAAGCCGTTGAACACGAACCCTTCCACGTCGTCGCGCATCGGCATCCGGTAGTTGCGTTCGAAGAGGAAGAGCGCCGGCGCGTCATCGACGAGGATGCGCTGCGCCTCGGCGTACAGGGCGAGCCGCTTCTGCTCGTCGGGTTCGGCCCACGCCTGATCGACGAGGGCGTCGTATTCCGGGTTGGAGTAGTAGCCCCAGTTGTACCCGGCCGTGCCCTGCGCCCCGGTGGCAAACAGGGTGAAGAGGTAGTCGTACGGGGTCTTCAGCGACGGCCACCAGACCATGCCGTGGGCGTGCTCCGCGGTGTCCGGGTTCGACATGAGGTCGGCCCAGGCGCTGGGGCTGAGTTCCTGGATCTGCACGTCGATGCCGAGGTCCCGCATGTTGGCCTGGAACAGTTCGCCGAGCGGGCGCTTCCACGCGTACCCGGTCTCGTAGGTGTAGGGAAGCGTGAACCCGCCGTCCGGGTAGCCCGCTTCCGCGAGCAGTTCCTTCGCCCGCGCCGGGTCGTAGGTGTACTGCGGCAGGTCGGCGTCGTAGCCGATGAACGTGCTGGGCAGCGGGCCGCGCGCCTGGGTGGCCTGCCCGCGCATGTTGTTGGCGATGAACGAGCCGTAGTCGAACCCGTAGGAGATCGCCTGCCGGACCCGCTTGTCGGCCGTCGGGCCGCTCTTGCAGGGGAGGACGAGGTAGTACTGGTTGAACGACGGTTCGTTGGTGATCGTGATGCCGGGCGTGCCCACCATCTCCTCGACGGTGTCTTCCGGCAGGTACAGGGCGACGTCAACTTCGCCCTTTTCCAGCATCAGCCGCTGGGTCGCGCTTTCCTTCACGTAGGCGACCAGAATCTGCTCCGGGTGGGTGCCGTCCCAGCCTTGCCAGTAGTTCGGATTGCGGGTGAACGCGGCGCGCTGGGCCTGCTGGTACCCCTCCAGCACGTATGGTCCCGTGCCGACCATGTTGTCGCGCAGCCAACCCTGCGCCCAATCATCACCGCTGGCGTGGTCCCGGATCGCCTTCGGCGAGATGATGTAGGGCGAATAGGTGCTGGCGAAGACGGAGAGGAAGCCGTCGGCGTACGACGACAGGTTGATGACCAGCGTCATAGGATCGGGCGCGTCCATGCTGGCGACCGGCGCGAGCGCGAAGGCGATGCCCTGCTTGACCGCGATCTGGCGCTCGATCGAGAGCATGGCCGCCGCGGCGTCGAGCGGTTCACCGTCGGTAAAGGTGACGTTCGGGCGAATCTTGAAGGTATAGGTGAGCCCGTCGTCGGACACGTCGATCGACTCGGCGAGGTGGGGCACGATGTCGAGCGAACTGCCGTCGTAGGCGGCGAGCGTTTCGTAACTGGCCCGCCACAAGAGCGGTGACTGGCCGTCGAACGAGACCTGCGGATCGAGGGTGACGGCGTCCGCCCCGGACGAGGCGATGAGCCGGCGCGGATCGCCCTGGAATCGGTAGGCATCGGCACGGCCCGGCAGCCCGACCCGGGACGCCAGCCCGAAACCGAGGCCCGCGAGGGCGCCAGTGGCGAGCCGCCGCCGGGTCGTCCGACGGCTCGTCAGCGCCGTAGCCGCGTTGGTGCGTTCGCCGGTGGGTTGCATCCGCGTCCTCCATCCCGAATACGTTCCACGACGCATGCAGAACGGCACGCATTCGTTTGCGCGCCGCCCGGCATCACGACGTAGTGGTGTCTGGCGCAAGGATAGTCGCCCATCGTTCTGCTCATGACAAGCCATCCGGGGCGGTGTTGGTCGGAATCGGTGATACGTATGACGTTCGGGTGGGCGGGAACCGGGGTGAGCACGCATCTGGCCGTTCGCTTCGCTCGGCAGCGCCGCTGGAGGCCGGGGTGGCGGGGCCTGCGTCACCCTGGTCCGCGCGACGGCGCCATGGGCGTTGTTGCGGCGAAGGATCGGTCCGGTGATGCTGTGCGGCGTGAGCGATTGCGTCGGGCGCGTCGGGAGGATTGGCGGTGGCGAGCATCGGGTTCGGGATCGTCGGGTTGGGCCGGATGGGGTGGTTTCACGCCCACTCGCTGCGCGGGCGGATCACCGGGGCGCACCTCGTGGCCGCTGCGGTCGCCCCGGCGGACCGGGAGCGGTTGCTGGCAAGCGGCGAAGCGCCCTGCGACCTCGTTGAGGACTTCAATGTCCTGCTGGCCACACCGGGCGTGGACGCGGTGCTGATCGTCTCCCCGTCCAGCCTCCACCACGAGCACATTTCGCGGGCGGCGGAGGCGGGCAAGGCGATCTTCTCGGAAAAACCGGTGGCCGATTCGGTGCCGCTAGCGCGCGAGGTGGCCGCCGTGCTGGAGCGGACAGGGGTGCCGTTCCAGATCGGGTTCCAGCGACGGTTCGATCCCGGCTACGCCCGCGCCCGCCAATTGATCGAAGAGGGCGCGATCGGCGAGGTCGAGATGTTCCGGGGCATCACTTGCGACAGGATCGCGCCGGTCGAGTTCCTGCGGACCAGCGGCGGGTTGTTCTGGGATCTCGCCATCCACGACTTCGACGCGGCGCGTTTCCTCGTCGGCGACGAGGTCGAAGCGGTGCACGCGGTCGGCGCGATCAAGGTCGAGCCGCGGCTGGCGGAGTTCGACGACATCGACTACGGCATCGTCACGCTGCGGTTCCGCAATGGCGCGTTGGGCGTTTGCCAGAGTGCGTGGCGCGCGCCCTATGGCTACGACATCCGGGCCGAGGTGCACGGGTCGCTCGGCAAGATCGTCGCCGAAGTGGACGACAAATTCCCGGCCCGGCTCTACCGAAACGGCGGGCTGGAGGTCGAGCGGCACGATTTGTTCGTGGAACGTTTCGCCGAGGCGTACACGGTCGAGGTGCAGGCGTTCGTGGACGCGGTACGGGAGGGACGCACCCCGTCGCCGGGCATCGCCGACGCGCTGCGGGCGGTCGAGATTTCGGACGCGGCGACCCGGAGCCGCCGCGAGGACCAGTGGGTGACGGTCGGGGAGTAGGCCGCCGCCACGAACCCGACCTCGAGCGCACCGATTCTTCCGGCAACATATCCCCTTAATTTGGAAGTATGACTCGGCCGGAACCGATCGATCGGCCGCGGCCGCGTTCCGCGGTCGGCGGTAGAATCAAACGGTCCGGCAGCGCCGCCCGGCAATCCGCCGGGGCGGCAACGTTTGCGGTAAGGAGCGACACGATGGTGACGGCGCCGACGCGAGGCGAGCAGGCTGGCGCGGTCCAGACCTTCGGGAATTACATCGCCGGCGAGTGGCGGCCCGCCGCGTCTGGTGGCACGTTCGAGAACCGCAACCCAGCCAATCGCGACGAGGTGGTTGGCCTGTTTGCGGCGTCGTCCGAGGACGACGTGCAGGCCGCGGTCGCCGCCGCCGCCGAAGCGTACGAGACGTGGGGCAAGGGCTCGGCGATCGCGCGGGCCAACATCCTGCACAAGGCGGCCAACATCCTCGAAAGCCGCATCCCGCAGATCGGCCGCGAGCTTTCCCGCGAGGAAGGCAAGACGCTCAAGGAGGGGATGGGGGAGACCACCCGCGCCGTCCAGATCCTTCGCTACTACGCTGGGGAGGCCCAGCAGCCGACGGGCGAGCATTACCCGTCGATGAATCCCAGCACGCTGCTCTACACCGTGCGCGAGCCACTTGGGGTGTGCGGCATCATCACCCCGTGGAACTTCCCGATCGCGATCCCGGCCTGGAAGATCGCGCCGGCGCTGGCGTTCGGCAACACGGTCGTCTTCAAGCCGGCGAGCCTGACCCCCCTCTGCGCGGTCCGCCTCGTCGAGGCGCTGGCCGAGGCAGGGCTGCCGCCGGGCGTGCTCAACCTCGTCACCGGCAGCGCCGGCGCGGTCGGCGACCCGCTGGTGAAGGACGAGCGGGTGGTCGCGATTTCGTTCACCGGCTCGAACGAGGTCGGCGCGGAACTGCGCAAGACCGCGTCGTCGCGCGGGGCGAAGATCCAACTGGAACTCGGTGGCAAGAACCCGGCTATCGTGCTTGCCGACGCCGACATGGCCCACGCCCTGACCCACGTCGTCAACGGCGCGATGATGAGCACCGGCCAGAAGTGCACGGCGACCTCGCGGGCAATCGTCGATCGCCGCATCGCTGACGAGTTCACCGAGCAGCTCACCCGGAAGATCGCGTCCCTCAAGGTCGGCGATCCGCTCGACCCGGACGTGCAGATCGGCCCGCTCATCGACGACCGCGCCGCCGACCGCGTCGCCGGTGAGGTGGACAACGCGAAGCAGCAGGGCGTCGAACTGCTGGTCGGCGGCGAGCGGCCCGACGGCGACCTGAGCAAGGGCGCGTTCGTGGCCCCGGCGCTGTTCGCGAACGTCGATCCGAACTCCCACCTCGGGCAGGAAGAGCTGTTCGGCCCGGTCCTCGGCGTCATCCCGGTGGACGGGGTGGACGAGGCGATCGCCATCGCCAACGACGTGCGGTTCGGGCTGTCGGCGTCGATCTTCACGCGGGACCTCGCCACCGCGCTGACGTTCGTCCAGCGGATCGAGGCCGGCATCGTCCACGTCAACAGCGAGACCGCCGGGGCCGAGCCGCAGGTGCCGTTCGGCGGCATGAAGGGCTCCTCGTCCTACTCCCGCGAGCAGGGCAAGGCGGCGCGCGAGTTCTTCACCCAGTTGAAGACGGTGTACATCGACCTGCCGCCGGCCTGACCAGTGGCGGGGTTGGCCATCGAATTGCGACGAATTGGATGACCGAGTCGAAAGCGCGGCGTCGCGTGGCGCCGCAATACGCGCATGGGAGGACCGAAATGGGCGACCGCAAGGCGCAGGCCGAGAGCACCGCGAGCGTGACCTGGCAGGGCAGCCTGGTGGACGGCAGCGGCACGATCGTCGAGACCGGAAGCGGTGTGCTGTCCAACCAGCCGATCCACTGGCAGGCGCGCACCGGCGGTGGCGGCGCGACGACGCCGGAGGAGTTGCTGGCGGCGGCGCACGCCGCGTGCTACGCGATGGCCTTCTCGCACGAACTGACCGGCCACGGCACCCCGCCGTCCAAGCTGGAAGTCAGCGCCGTGGTCGGGTTCGACCCGAAGGTCGGCGGCGGCTTCGAGGTCAGCTTCTCGCGCCTGACCGTGCGCGGCGACGTGCCGAACATCGACGCCGAAACGTTCGACCGGCTGGCGCAGGCCGCCTCGCAGGGCTGCCCGATCTCGGCCGCGCTCAAGGGCAACGTCGAGATCACGGCGCATTCGACGCTGGCCTGATCGCCGGCGAACGATCGCGCAATGTGAACGAGATCGGGGCCATGCCGGTAACGGCATGGCCTCGGCTCTTTTCACTGGTCGGGCTCGACGCGCCGCCGGGGTCGGCCAAACCGTCATCCCGAGGGTGTAGAGGGATCTCGTCCTTGTTCTCGAGCGGGAGCGACGAGATCCCTCGACAAGCTCGGGATGACGGAGGAAGCCATCGGCAGCGACTCTATCGCCCTGACGCCGTGTCAACCTTCGGCGTCCGCAGCCGGCGCTCGTCGGCGGGCATCCGCTGGCAACGCGGGCACAACGAGGTGCCCCGGCCGCCGACGACGATTCGGTCCAGCGGAAAGCCGCAGCGCGGGCAGTCGGCCCGGCCGCCCTTGCCGTAGACCCGCAGGTTTCGCTGGTTCTCGCCTTCGCGTCCGCTGGCGTCGCGGTACGACGAAAAGGTGGTGCCGCGGTGGGAGATGCCTTCGCCGAGCACGGTGCGCAGCGCGCGGTGGAGCCGGCGGACCTCATCGGAGGACAACCCGTTCGCCGGGCGTTCGGGGTGGAGGCGCGCCCGGAACAGCGCCTCGTCGGCGTAGATGTTGCCGAGCCCGGCGACCACGTCCTGGTCGAGCAGAACGCTCTTGAGCTTACCCGGGCGGCGCGCGAGGGCCTGCTCCAGCCACGACGCGGTGAACCGGGATTCCAACGGTTCCGGCCCGAACCGGGCTTCGAGCGCCTGCGCCGCCGTCGCGTCCAAATGGAGGACGCGGCCGAACTTGCGCTGGTCCGAGAACCGCAGTTCGAATCCATCGTCGAGTTCGAGCGCGAGGTGCTCGAATCGCAGCGGCGGCGCCCCCGCTCGTTCGATCCCGACCTGGCCGGTCATCCGGAGGTGGATCATCAGCACCGTGCCGTCGTCGAGGTCGAGCAGCAGGTACTTTGCGCGGCGGCGGCAGCCGGTCACGGTCCGGCCGCACACAAGCGCGGCGAACAGGTCCGGCGGGCCGTCGCCGATCACGCCGGGGAACGCTGCAAGGCGCACGCGCTCGATCCGGCGGCCGAGAAGCGGGCCGGAGAGCGTGCGGCGAACGGTTTCGACCTCGGGCAGTTCTGGCATACTCGCTGCTGGATTGGTGCGGCGGCTCGTGGCCGAACGGTACCATGGCGCATTCGGGAGGAGTTGGGCGTGGGCGGCAGCGACGACTGCATCTTCTGCAAGATCGTCGGGGGAGCGTTCGGTACGGAGTTCGTCGCCGAGAACGACCATGCGGTCGCCTTCCGCGACATCCAGCCACAAGCCCCGGTGCACGTCCTCGTCGTGCCGCGCCGCCACGTCCCGGCGCTCCGGGACCTCGGGGCGGACGACGCCGAACTGGCCGGGGCGCTGCTCTCGCTCGCGGCAGAGGTCGCGACGGCCGAGGGGCTGCACGAGGGCGGCTACCGCGTACTCACGAACGACGGCCCGGATGCCGGGCAGACGGTGTGGCACCTGCATTTCCACGTGCTGGGCGGCCGGCCGATGACCGCGCCGCTCGCCTGATCCGGCAATCGCGGAGACACGAACGAGGGACGGCAACGCATGGAACCGACGGTGCGGCAGCGGCTCGAGGCGGACATGAAGGACGCCATGCGCGCCGGCGACGCGGCGACCCGCGACGCGGTGCGCTACATCCTCGCCGCGATCAAGAACGCCGAGATCGACGCCCGCTCCGACCCGGCGTCGTTCGACGCGGTCGCCACCCTCCGCAAACTCGGCAAGCAACTGGCCGACGCGGCGGACCAGTACCGGGCCGCCGACCGGGCCGAACTCGCCGAGAAGGAGGAAGCGCAGCTTGCGGTGCTGCGGCGCTACCTCCCGGCCGAGATGAGCGACACTGACCTGGCGGCCCTCGCCGACGCCACCGCCGCCGAGATCGGCGCGACCGGCCCGAAGGACATGGGCAAATTGATGCCGAAACTGATCGCCGCCGTCGATGGCCGCGCCGACGGCCGGCGGGTGAGCGCCGCCGCGAAGGACGCCCTCGCTCGCCGCGCGGGTTGAGCGCGCGCGGGCAACACGGCAACGCGCCACTCGACCTCGACTTCGACATCGTCGTCGAGGCCGAACTCCCGGCCGGGCTCGACCTCGACTGGCTGAGGCGGTTGGCGCGGTTCGCATTGGAGCAGGAAGGCGCGAGCGGTGCCTGGGCCGTCGCCGTTGCACTCGTCGATGACTCGCGCTTGCAGGATCTCCACCGCGAGTTCATGGCGGTCGATGAGCCCACGGACGTGATGACGTTTCCGTCCGACGAACCCGGAGCGGGCGGCGGCGACATCGCCGTGTCCGTGGAACGGGCAGCCGAGCAGGGACCGGCCTTCGGCCATTCGGCAGCAGAGGAGACGGACTTCCTCGTCGTCCACGGCCTGCTGCACCTGTGCGGTTGGGACGACCCGACGCCGGAGGACCGTGCCGCGATGCTGACCCGGCAAGCGGAGATCATTGCCCTTTTCCAGCAGCGAGAGCTGCGGCGGGATTGATCGCCGTGGCCATGTTGGATCCGGCGATGGGGACCACCTGGGGATGATGGCGTTTGCCCGTTTGATCCGGGCATCGGTCACGCGGGCAGCCGCCATCATCGCCGGTCGATACCATCAGAATTCCCCGGCGTTGCATCGACACGGACTGGGACCAATATTCGCCGTTGGTTGTCCACACCGGGGAAGGGAATGGTCCCTGCGGCTAGTGCCCGACTCCGTCGTCCGCGGTGAGGACGGCCCGGCGGAGGAGGTCTGCGGCGCTCATCGCCGCGCGGCGTTGCACTTCCTGGTGCATGGCTCGCAGCGGGAATTGCTCCTCGGCCGTCGCCGCGCCGGTGATGGCGATGGAAACCGTGCCCTCGAACAGGCCGCGGTCGATGACCGAGAGATCGGAAGACAGTCCGACGCCGAGCTGAGCGCCGAAGCGTTCCCGCGCCTGGTCGGCGAGTTCACGCGCCGAACCCGCCCCGGCCGGGAGCGCGAGTGCACCCGCGATGGCGTCACCAGCATCGATTTCGGAGAGCAACAGGTTGGCGAAGCGGCCACCGGTGCCCGACTCGACGATCCCGATCCGTAGCCCCACGGCGCGGAGGTGGTCGAGCAGCACCTGCGGTAACGTGCGTTCGTCCTCCGCGTAGATCGTCCCGTCGAGTTTCTGGCGGACGTCGAGCAGGACCCGTTCCATTTCGACGATCGCCTGCTCGTCGGTCGCTGCCCAGGCGGTGATCCGGACGTGGACGCCGTCGTCCTTGGCGTAGGTGCCGACGTAGGGGTTCGTACCCAGCGTGAGGTCGCCGAGCCGTTCCGCGAGGGCCGATTCTCCGATGCCGAGCGTGCGGACGTTGACGGTGCGAGAGGCCCGTCGGGGGAGGAGCGGCACGATGCGCGGCAGCGCCTGCTCGCGCCACATGCGCGTCATCTCGCGGGGCACGCCCGGCATCGCCACGATAACCTCGCCACCCGAGCGGACGAACCAGCCCGGCGCGGTCCCGACCGGGTTGGGCAGCGGTTCGGCCGACGGGATCAGCCACGCCTGCTTCGCGTTGCGCTCCGGCATCTCCAGTCCGCGCTGGGCGAAGAAGGAGCGGACCGTCGCCAGCAGACCTTCATCGACGACCGGTTCCTCGCCGACGAGCGCCGCGATTGCCTCGCGGGTGAGGTCGTCGTCGGTCGGCCCGACTCCCCCGGTGCAGATGACGAGGTCGGCGTCGCTCACCGCCCGCTGGAGGGTGCGGGTGAGCCGCTCGCGGTCGTCGCCGACCTGCACCACGTGGAGCAGCTCGATGCCTTGCGCGATCAGTTCCTGCGCGAGGAAGGTCGCGTTGGTATCGGTGAGCGCCCCGTGGATCAGTTCGCTGCCGATCGACAGCACGTACGCCCGCATCTCGCGCGTCCACCCCCGGCCGCAGCGTCTCGCCGCGTACCGTCAATCGTCCCGATGTCCGGGAGCCAACCGCGCCCAGGTGCGGCACGGTCCATCCGGCCGTGCACTCTAGCACGGACCGGCTCCCGCTCCCCGGAGAATGAAGCGACGGCCGGCATCTGGTACCCTTTGGACAGGCGCCTGTAGCTCAGTGGATAGAGCACCTGACTTCGGATCAGGGGGTCGTGGGTTCGAATCCTGCCAGGCGCGCCAGTGGGTATGTTTGCCGACGTACGAGACGGCCGCCGGTGCACGCCACCGGCGGCCGGTTTCGTACGTTCGCGTGTGATCCGGCTCGCGTTTCTTGAACCGGCGGCCGTGCCCTTCCCGGCGAGTTCCGCGATAGCACGAGGGGTACAATCCGGTCGTTCGCTCGCACCGGATCCGGGTTGGTCCAGGCGATCGATGCCGCATCGAGGCGAGCGCCATTGGCGCCAACCGTGGCGTATCCCGCGCCGTGAAGTCGCTCGCCGCACGCACCGGGCCGAATGGCGGTCCTCCGGGAGAACCTTCATGGCGTTCGCCAATCCGTCGTCCCGCTCGACGCCGCTGGGTGGAATCGTCACGCCGCAGGTGTTGCTGCTGGTTGCCGGGGTGGTGGTGGCCCTCTCGATCCTCGCGGGGCCGCCGCTCGCCCGCGTCCTGAACGGGATCGGCGGGCTGCTGTGGGTGGTCTCGGCGGTCTGGATGCTGGCGTCGATGCGAAGCGAGCGCCGCAGGCTGCCGATCGCCGCCGTGGCGCTGGCCGGGGCGCTGGTGATGGCCGTCGTGGTCCGACCCGGTACCTATCCCGAAGCGATCCTGGGGTTCTTCATCGCTGGTGGTGCGATCGCGCTCGTCGCGCGCGGCGGCGACGGCCGCTGGGCGTTGCTCGCCCCGGCGCTGTACTTCCCGCTGCACATCGGCATCGCCATCGGCCGCGTCGTGCTGGCTGGCGGAGCGCGCGGCGTGCGCACCGACCCGCCGCCGACCGAAGCGTTCGTGCCGCTCTCGATGATCCTCGCCGCCGCGGTGGCCGGCGTGGTCGTCGGCCGGTTCGTCCAGGCGAGGGGCGAGCGGGAGCGCCGCTGACGGTCTGGCTAGCGCCCGGCGGGCGCTGTCACCGTACCGGAAGGTCGAAGACCAGCACCTGTTCGGCGACGGCCTGCACTAGCGGGATGACCGCGACGTGGGCGGGGTGGGGCAGGTAGGCATCGCGAGCCGCCGCGTCGGCGAAGCGGACGACGAATCCGAGCGTGTAGCCCTGGTCCAACCCCTCGGGGCTGGCGTTCTCACCGCACGACACGTCCTCGATGCCCCCGATCTCGTGCGCCAGCGACCGCAGGGCGAGCCAAAGCTCGTCCACGTGGGCGGCTTCGATGCTCGGCCGCGGCCGCATTAGGACGACGTGGAGCATCGCCACGGGAGTTCGCCTCCAGAGTCCGGTCGTACCCCGACGGGCCGTTATTCCCGCCCGCGCAGCGCCCGTTCGATGTCGCGCTGCGATTCGCGGTCGGCGGCGGCGTTGCGCTTGTCGTAAAGCTTCTTGCCGCGAACCGTGGCCAGTTCGACCTTGGCGCGGCCCTGCTTCAGCACGAGCCGCAGCGGGACGAGCGTCATCCCCTTCTGCTCGATCGCTTCGCGCAGTTCGGCGATCTGCCGTTTGTGGGCGAGCAGTTTTCGAGGACGGTCCGGTTCGTGGTTGGAGCGGTTGCCGTGGGTGTACGGGGCGATGTGCGCCCCGACGAGCCACAACTCGCCGTCCTCGATGCGCGCGTAGGCCTCGGCCAGGCTGGCCTTGCCGTCGCGGATCGACTTGATCTCGGTCCCGGTCAGCACGATCCCCGTTTCCAGCGTTTCGATCACGAAATAATCGTGAAACGCCTTGCGGTTCGTCGTGACCACCCGGTCGCTCTTGCGGGCTTCGCGCGTTTCCGCGGCAGTCTTTGGCGCCATTGCCGGAGTATAGGGCCGCCGTGTCCCGTCGTCACCCGTTGCCCCGCGTACGTACACGAAACTATGCTGGCCGTGCGTGCGTTCGGGAAGGGTGGAGTGGATGGCATCGGTCGCGAATGCCGCGGCCGGGGGATGAGGAGCGGGCATGGATCGGGACCGGTTCGACGATTTTACGCGGAGGATGGCGACCGGCGCATCCCGGCGCAGGCTGCTCGCCGGGGTGGTGGCCGGGGCGCTCGGCGCGGTGCTCGGTTCGCGGGCCGCCCGCGCCCAGGAAGGCTTGCTCGGCCCGGGCGAGCCGTGTTCCAGCACCCAGGAGTGCAGCCAGACCGGCGGCCCGCTGGTGTGCGCCGAGAACTACATCGCCGAAGACGGCCCGCTCACCTGTTGCCGGATGCAGGCCGGTGCGTGCACCCAGAACAGCCATTGCTGCGGCATGATGCTCTGCGTCGAGGGCTTCTGCCTCGGCGACGACCAGCCGGCCGCTACCGGTGGCCTGCCGCTCGGCGCGGAATGCACCGACAACGGCCAGTGCGCCGCCGTACCCGGCGCGAACGTGATGTGCGGCGACAACTACATCGCCGACGATGGCCCGCTCAACTGCTGCCTCGAGGAGGGCAGCCCCTGCACCCTCAATCAGGAGTGCTGCGGGACCTTCACCTGCGAGGAGGGCCGGTGCGGCGCCGTGACCGGCGGCGGCGACCTCGCCCCCGGCGAGTATTGCGTCACCTCCAGCCAGTGCAGCCAGGCGCTCGGTCCCGCCATCTGCGGGGACAACGCCTTTTCCGCCGGCTCGCCGGTCTGCTGCCTCCAGGAAGCCTCGACCTGTACGACCGACCAGGAGTGCTGCGGGCAGGCCGTCTGCGCCGATAACGGCATCGCCGGCGACGGCGGTCTCAATTGCTGCGGGTACGCCGGCGCGCCGTGTTCGTCCGATCCGGCCTGCTGCGCCGACCTCTTCTGTCTCTCCGGGACGTGCCAGCCGCTCTAGCCGGGCGCGGCGACCAGGCCGAACCGCGTGATTCGAGGGATCTCGCCGTCGTCCCGAAGGGGCGGCGCCACGAGATCCCTCGTCGCGTCCGGGAAGGAGCTGGACGGTCCCGCGAAACGCCGCCCTTCATGGCAAACTCCGTCGCACACGCGAACCCGAGCCCGACCGACGGGCGGCCGCGCGAACCGGCGCGCCGCCGGAGAATGCCGCGATGGACGCAACCCGATTCGACCGATTGACCGTTGCCCTCGGCCGTCGGCTGAGCCGACGTGGGTTTGCCGGCGCGATGGCGCTCGCCGCGCCCGCCGCCGCCGTGGCAAGGTCCGAAGCCGCGGCGCAAACCTGCCTGCCGGAAGGGGCCTCCTGCGCCGACTCCGACCTTTGGTGCTGCGGCGACCTGTATTGCGTCAACGGGGCGTGCCAGAGGTTCGTCGGCCCCGGCGAGATCTGTTACAGCAGCGCCGAGTGCTCGCCGTCGCAATCGTCGTCCTACGTCTGCGAATACAACGGTTCGTGGCACGGGCAGCCGGTGTGCTGCGGTTACGCCGGAGCCGGTTGCGGCAACGATTTCGACTGCTGCGGCGACCTCACCTGCAGCGACGGCATGTGCGGTTCGGCCCCGGTCTCGATCTACGGCGGCGCGCCCTGCGCGAGCGACGAGTGGTGCGGTGGACCCGGTTCGCCGCTGATCTGCGACGACAACGGCACCTACCACGACGGCCCGCTCCACTGCTGCCTGCCGCCGGGCGGCTGGTGCATGCAGCACGCCGATTGTTGTTGGCAAGGGCTGTGCATCGATGGGTACTGCGCCTGATGCGACCGGCAACCGGGCGGCGTCGGAGAAGGACTACACTCGCGGCATGAGCGACCTGCACGACGCCGATCCGTACGCCGCCATTCCCGAACTGTACGACGTCGAACACGCCGGGTTCGCGGACGACATCCCGCTGTACCTCAACATCGCCGAAGCGGTCGGCGACCCAATCCTGGAACTTGGCTGCGGGACCGGGCGCGTCCTGCTGCCGTTGGCCGAGGCCGGGTTTCGGGTGACGGGGCTCGACCGCTCCGCGCCGATGCTGCGCCGCGCCGTCGCGGCGGCGCGGGAGGCTGGGGTAGGGGAATCGGTCTCCGTCGTCGAGCGCGACATGACCGAGGCCGACAAGACGCCCGGCGGCCCGTTCGGCCTCGTCCTCGTGCCGCTCAACGGGCTGCTGCACCTGGCGGACCCAGGGATGCAGCGGGCCGCCCTCGCGGCGATGCGGCGCGCCCTCGACCCGCGCGGCCAACTGGTGCTGGACCTGTTCAATCCGACGCCCGAGTCGCTGCGGGCCTTCGACCGGACGGCGGTCCACGAGGGATCGTGGACACTGCCGGACGGCGCCCGCGTGGACAAGTTCGGCTCCCGGCGGCTCCACGCGGCGAGCCAGATCATCGAAACCGATCTCTGGTACGACCTGCTCGATGGGGGCGGCGGATTGCGGCGCGTCCGGACGTCCTATTCCATGCGCTATGTCCACCGCGCCGAGTTGGAACTGATGCTGGAACTGGCGGGCTTCGCGGAGTGGGAGATCTACGGCAGCTACGACCTCGACCCGTTCGACGACGGGTCGGACCGATTGCTCGTCCTCGCGGAAGTCACGCCGAGCCGGCGGTGAACGCTGCGATCGCCGGCGAGATCGCGCGACGGCGGGGTCTGCGCCGCCGATAGCCCGGACACGGTCGCCGGATTCTGCCGCCCCCGGCATCGACGAACGCCGGGGATCACCTGCGCTGGGGCGGCCTCCGCTCTGGCGTGCGCAACCGATTTCACAACGGGGGTTGACAGAATATTCGCCTCCCCGGATAGTGCCGTCAGCCCGGTAGCGTTCATCAATCCTGTGAGCGGGTCGTTCCATACGGAATGGCCCAATTCGGTATTCGGGATGCACGCTCGACGGAGAATCGCCGCGGCAGATCCGACGCTCCGTAGTCCCCGATGTCGGGGTTCTCGAACCACGACCACGAGCGGCCGGGCCCTTCGCAGTGCGTCGATGCAAGACCAGCGCTGGGGCTGGTCTGCGGTAGCGAATCGCGTCGTCGAAGGCGACGACCGAAGGAGGAACAGGGATGCTCCAGCGACAGGCAAGCCGACGGCGCGTCCTCACCGGATTGGCGGCGGGTTCGCTCGCAGGCGCCGCCGGACTGGCGGCGCCGCGGGCTCGTTCCAGCGCGTTTGCCGCGCCGGCCGTCCTGCAAGGCGCAGACCTCCGGATCTGGGTGCTGAAGACGTACGTCGAACCGACCAACCTCGCCATCGAGGCGAGCGTCCAGCGTTGGGCCGAGCAGAACAACGCTACCGCGACGGTCGAGTACTTCACGTTCGAAGACATGCAGACCAAGTACGTGGCGGCCATCGAGAACGGCAACACGCCCGACATCGGCCAGCTCGAAACCGGCGCGCCGTCGCGGTTCGCGGGCATGGGCCAATTGATGGACCTGACCGAGTTTTCGAGCCAGGTCTCCGGCGAGGTCGGCACGGCTCCCGATCACGTCGCCCCGGTGACCCGCGTCGGCGATACCGTCTACGCCATGCCGTGGTACGTGATGCCCGCCTTCTGGTACGTCTGGCGTGATGTCCTGGACGAAGCGGGTGTGGCGCTGCCCACGACGTACGACGAGGTGCTCGCCGTCGCCGAAGCGACCACCCGGCCCGACGAAGCGTTCTGGGGACTGGGCCATAGCTGGAACCGAACGTCCGATGGCTACGGCGTGATGCAGAGCCTGATGTACTCCAACGGCGCGTCGTGGGCGAACGAAGACGGCACCTACAAGTCGATCGCGACGCCCGAGATGACGGCGACGATGCAATGGGCCGTCGATATCTACAAGGATGGCCTGCAACCGCCGGACGCGCTCTCGTGGACGGGCTCCAGCAACAACGAGGCGTTCGTCGCCAAGAAGATCGCCCAGACCTCCAACGGGCCGAGCGTCACGTATGCGCTGGAAACGGCCGTCGAGGCGGCGCAGGATGCCGACGAACGAAAGGCTCGCGAGGAAGCCCTGGCGAACCACATCGCGCTGCCCTCGCCCATGGGGCTGGATGGCCAGTGGATGTGGGCCATCGCGATGAGTTTCGGGATCTTCAACAACACGCGGAACCCGGATGCGTCGATGAGCCTGTTGCGTCACCTCCTCTCGCCGGAGGAGACGGTGGCGGTGATGCAGGAGTCCCACGGTCAGTTCGTGCCGGTCCTCTCCGGCGCACGCGAAGCGTCCCGCGACTACTTCACGGAACGGGGTGACAACTACGTCACCTTCTACAACTCGCTCGACCACTTCGCCGCGACCGGCTGGCCGGGCCCCACCACCGCGGCCGCCGCGGAGGTCCAGGCCTCCAACATCCTGACCGACATGCCGGCGCGGGCCATTTCCGAAGGGATGTCCATCGAGGACGCGATCGCCTTCGGCGATGCCCGGATCAAGGAAATATACGACTCGCTTGCTCAGATGTAGAGCGCGGGCGGCGGGCTACGAGCGTAGCCCGCCGCCCCTCTTCTCGAGGGGGCTATGGCGACGAGCGAGACGTTCGGGCGGCCACAGGACGCGGTCGGCCCCACGGTGCGGCGACGGTTCGGCCTGCACCGCGATGCCCGCATTGCCTACCTTTTCCTGACGCCTTTGTTCGTCCTCGTCCTCGGGCTGATCCTGTACCCGTTCCTGGAGGCCGTCCAGCTCTCGTTCACCGACAAGATGGTGGGCTACCCGGAGCGGTTCGTCGGGCTCAAGAACTACGAATACCTCCTGAGCGACCCAACCTTTCACCGGGTGATCCGGAACACGGCGATCTTCACCGTCGGCTCGGTCGGGCTCAAACTCGTCACCGGCGTGGGCACGGCGCTCGTGCTCAACAACGTCAACGCCTGGCGCGGGTTCTTTCGCGGCCTGTCGCTGTTGCCCTGGATCACCTCCACGGTCATCATCGCGCTGACGTGGCGCTGGATGTTCGACGCCTTTCCGGGCCGCGGGTTTTTCAACAGCGTGCTGCTCGAACTCGGCCTGGTCGACCAGCCGATCGGCTTCATGGGCACGCCGGCGGGGGCGATGATGGCCGTCGTCGTCGCCAACTGGTGGCGAGGCTTTCCCTTCTTCGGCATTACGGTGCTCGCGGCGCTGCAAGCGGTGCCGCGCGAGTTCTACGAGGCGGCGGCGGTCGATGGAGCGAGTGCATGGCGCCGCTTCTGGGACATCACGGTGCCCAGTATTCGCCACGTCCTCATCATCACGACGTTGCTTTCCACGATCTGGACGATGAACGATTTCAACATCGTGTACGTGATGACGCGCGGCGGACCTGGCATCGCGACCCACGTCTTCGCGACGTTCTCGTTCGAGACGGCGTTCAGCCAATTGCGCTGGGGACGGGGCGTCGCCGTGTCCATCCTGACGGTGCCGGTGCTCGTGCTGGCCATCGTCATGCTGAGCCGCTACCTGTTGCGGGAGGAGGACAAGTAGCCGTGGCCACCTCGGTCGCTCCGGACTCCCGACCCCCTTCGTTGCCCCGCATGGTGCTCAACAGCGTCTTCATGGCGCTGCTGGTGCTGGTGATCCTGGTCCCGTTCTGGTGGATCGCCAACATGTCGTTCAAGACGTACCACCAGATCCAGTTCGCCACGAGCATCTTCGTGCCGAACCCCTTCACGCTGGAGAACTACACCGCGCTCTGGAATGCGACCGGGTTCCCGCTCTGGTTCCGCAATAGCCTGGTCACGGCGACCGTCGTGACGCTGATCACCGTCGTGATCGCGGCCATGAGCGCCTACGCCATCGCCCGGATACGCTTTCCGGGGCGCGCGGCGATGGCGAGCGTGGTGCTGATCCTCTATCTCGTACCGCCGGCGCTCTTGTTCATCCCGCTTTATCGTCTCCTCCATTCCCTGAAGGCAACTGACAGCCTGTGGGCGCTGGTGTTGGCCTACCCGACCTTCACGGTGCCCTTCTGCACGTGGCTGCTGATCGGGTTCTTCAAGGCGACGCCGATGGAGCTCGAAGAGGCGGCGCTCGTCGATGGCGCGACCCGGTGGCAGTCGTTCACCAGGATCGTCCTGCCGCTAGTGGTGCCCGGCATCGCCGCATCGGCCATCTTCGCCTTCACGCTCTCCTGGAACGAGTTCCTCTACGCGCTGGTGATGATTCAGGACGAGTCCGCGATGACGGTCCCGGTCGGACTCAATCTCCTCATCTACGGGGATGTCTTCGACTGGGGGCAGCTCATGGCGGCCTCGGTGATCACGACGCTGCCGGTGGTGATCCTGTACATGTTCGTCGTGCGCTGGATGGTGCAAGGATTGACAGCCGGCGCGGTGAAGGGCTAGCGCGAGGAGGAGCGACGATGACCGCAACGGTGTCCGGGCGGAACCGGACGAGCGACATGGTGATCGTGGACGCCGACATCCACGTGAACGACACGCCGGGCGCGCTGGCCCCGTATTGCGCCATGCCGTGGCGCAAATCCCTCGAAGAACTGGGAGACGCTCCGTCGCGCTACCTCGACATCCCCGGGTACGCGCCGACGCTGAAGCTGGACCCGCCGATCCCCGGCACGCCTCCCTCGCGCTCGGTCCATAGCGCCGCCGAAATGCGGGCGGGGCTGACCGAACTGGGCATCGACATCGGCATCCTGTTCCCGGACAACTTGCTGCTCTTCGCGCCGATCCCCAACATCGAGTACGCGACCGCCATCAGCCACGCGTACAACCGGTGGTTGATGGAAGAGTGGCTCGTGCAGGAACCGAACCTGTACGGTGTCCTGCTGGCCTGCCCGCAGAACCCGGAGGATTCCGCGCGCGAGATCGAGCGCTACGCGAAGGAAGAGAAGATCGTCGGCGTCTACCTGCCCACGGCAGGGGTCAACCCGCTCTGGGGACACCGCAAGTACGATCCCATCCTCGCCGCGGCGGAAGCAGCCGACCTGCCGGTGCTGCTCCACAGCGTCACCCTGGTGTCGCCGGCGTTCCCGTGCCAGCTCGACCAGTTCGAGAACCACTTCGCCCGGCAGATGCTGTCCCACTCGTTCGCGATGATGGCCAACCTGGTCAGCATCATGCACACCGGCGTGCCGGCCCGCTTCCCGTCGTTGAAGATCGCGTTCACCGAAGCCGGGCTGGCCTGGGTTCCCTACATGATGTGGCGGCTGGACAAGTACTACAACGAGTACCGGCGCCTGGTGCCGTTCCTCGAAAAGCGGCCCAGCGAGTACATGAAGGAACGGATGTGGTTCGCCACCCAGCCGATCGAGGAGCCGGACGATCCAAACCATTTGGTCGAAACCATCGACCACCTCGGGGGGCCGGAACGGGTGCTGTTCGCGTCGGACTGGCCGCACCACGACTTCGACCACCCGCGCGCGATTACCAAACTGCCACTGTCGGCCGACGCCAAGCGCAAGATCATGGGAGAGAACGCGCTGGAATTGTTCGGCATCCCGGCGCCGGCCGGCAAGCGCGCGTAGCATTCTGAGGGAGACGAATCGGCAATGCCGCAGCATCGCGTCGGAGCAATGGCGGACTTTCCGCCGGGCACCCACCGCGTGGTGAAGGTGCGCAACATCGAGATCGGGGTCTTCAACGTGGGCGGACGCTTCTACGCGTTGCCCAACATCTGCACGCACCAGTTCGGCCCGCTCTGCGAGGGCAACGTGAACGGCACGACCGCCTGCAGCGCCGCGACGGACTGGAAATTTGCCTGGGTGCGCGAAGGGGAGATCATCACCTGCCCGTGGCACGGGCTCGAATTCGACATCACGACCGGCCAGTGCCTTGCGCAGCCGAGGATTCGCCTGCGTCAGTACCCCGTCACCGTCGAGAACGGGGAGGTGACGGTGACGTTGTAGCAGACATGGTTGGCGCAACCGGCGGTTTAGCCCCGGCAGGGTCCACGACCGTCCGCAAACTCGGTCCGCACGATCTGACCGGGCTTCGGGCGCTTGCCGCCGCCGGCCCGGATGTTCCCGTTGCCGTCATCTCCGCGTCCGAGTTCGCGGCGTGGCTGGATGGTGGCTGCTGCTTCGTCGCCGAAATCGACGGGCAGATCGTCGGGTGCCTGTTGGTCCAGCCGATCTCGTACTTCGACGACGTGCCGCTGACCGTTTGGGTGGACAGGGTCTTGGTTCGCCCGGCAACGCCGTATCGGAACGTGGCCGCCGCGCTGCTTCGCGCGTTCGGCGCGTGGGGGCGCGGCGCGCGCGTGCGCGCCGCGCTGACGCGGATCGAGACCGGTGACGCGAACGCGCGTTCCGCGCTGCGGCAGGCCGGATTCGTCTCCCACGCCACCGGCGCACTCGTTTGGCGGTTCGCCGACTCCTGAGTATCGCGGAGCGGCCGGCGTTCCGTCGTGGCGGAAGAATCAATTTTCGCGTCGCCGAAGCGGCTTCCGTTAGATGCGCGCCGCCCGGTTCTGGAGCAGGAGGTCCGCCAGCACGATCGCCAGCATCGCTTCGGCGACCGGCACCGCGCGGGGCACGACGGACGGATCGTGCCTGCCCACGACCTTGATCGTGCGCGGCTGGAGGTCGTAGTCCACCGTTTCCTGCTCGCGCTCGACCGACGAGGTCGGTTTCACCGCCACCCGGACGACGATCTCCTCGCCGTTGGAGATCCCGCCGAGCGTGCCGCCGGCGGTGTTGGTGCGGGTTCGCACCCGCCCGTCCTCGGCGTAGAACCAGTCGTTGTTGTCGAAGCCGTTCGAGCGGGCTGCCGCGAACCCTTCACCGATCTCGACGCCCTTGGTCGCCGGGATGGAGAGCATCGCCATCCCGATCAGGGCGTCCAGTTTGTCGAACGTCGGCTCGCCCAGCCCGACCGGAACGCCGGTGGCGCGCACCTCGACCACGCCGCCGAGGCTGTTCTTGCCCTCCTTGGCGTCCAGGATCGCGGCAATCATCTTTTCGGCCGCGACCGGGTCCGGGCAGCGCACGATGTTCCGCTCGATCGCCTCGCGGTCGAACGTCTCCATCTCGATGCCGCCAATTTCGCGGGCGAACCCGAACACCTCGCAGCCGGCGGAGGCGAGGATCTTCCGGGCGATCGCGCCGGCCGCCACCCGGCCCCACGTTTCGCGCGCCGAGGAGCGGCCGCCGCCCCGGTGGTCGCGGTGGCCGTATTTCGCCCAGTAGGTGTAGTCGGCGTGACCGGGCCGGAACACGTCGCGCAGGTTGTCGTATTTCGACGAGTCGGCGTCGGCGTTGTAGGTGATCAGCGAGATCGGCGCGCCGGTGGTGACGCCCTCGAAGACGCCCGAGAGGATCGACGCTTTATCCATCTCGCCGCGCGGCGTCGTTACCTTGCTCTGGCCGACGCGCCGCCGGTCGAGCTCATGCTGGATCTCCTCGACCGCCAGCGGGATGCCGGCCGGACAGCCCTCGATCACCACGCCGAGCGCCGGTCCATGGGATTCGCCCCAGGTGGTCAACTTGAAGATCTTGCCGAAACTGCTACCCATCGGGTCCTCCGACCGCCGGGGCGCGGTCTGGCATCAAGGCGAAGGCGGGCTCCCGCAGCGCCGCCCCGTACAGCGTGTAGTCGTAGAGCGGCGACCGGCGGAACCCGAACGCCTCGTACAGCCGGCGCGACCGCCAGTTGTCTTCCTGCGTGGAAAGCCCGATCCGGTTCGCCCTCCGCCGCAGCAGGATGTCCAGCACGAACGACAACGCCGCCCGGCCGATGCCCTGGCCCTGCGCGGAAGGATCGACCGCGATCCGGTCGAGGTGGCCCCAGCCGTTGAACGTCGTGAACCCCACGTAGGCGACCGGCCGCTCCCCTTCCAAGCCGAGGTGCAACTCGACGCCCGGCGTGTGGTGATACTCCCGGAACTCCGCCGGGGAATTCCACCACAACCACGGAAAGGCCGCGTGGTCGATCGCCAGCAAGGCGGCGAGGTGATCCGGGCGGGCCGGTTGCGCCCGTTCGAACCGGAGGGCGGACGAGTCCAGCCGGGGGATGCGCGACCGCTCCGCCTCGTAGGTGATGACCGTCTCGATCGGCGCGAGGCCGGATCGTTCGTAGAACCCATGCGAGCGGTGCTCGTCCATGTCCAGCACGACGAACAGGGAGTCGCCGGCCTCGCGACAGCGCTCCGTCGCTGCCCGGAGCAGCCGTTCGGAATGGCGGACCGCCGACAGTTCCTGGCAGAGGGAGATGTCGCTCCGGTGCCGCCAAGGCGCGACCAGGGCGTATTCGAGCGAATCCGTCGCCCAGACCGAGCGGCCCGGCCATTCCTCCAGCGCATCGCGCACGGACGCCTCGTGGAACGGGCGGGACAGGCGCAGGCGCGGCACGTCGCCGGGCAGGAGCGGCTGCACCGGCGGTTCTAGGCTTCCCCCGGCCGGGACGCGGCGCTCGGCAAGGGCCACGCTAGTGCTCCAGCCAGACGTCGTCGAGGTCCATGATGCCGAGCGGCGTCACAGCCAGCCCGCGCACCTCGGGTTTGATGAGGGTGTAGCGGATGTCGTGCAGGATCGGCAGCACCGCTCCGTCGGCGAGCAGCAGTTGGTGCGCGTCGTCGTAGCGGGCGGCACGGGCGTCCTCGTCGAGCGTCGCCGCGGCTTCGTCGAGAAGTTCGTCGTAAACCGGGTTGCTGTAGCCGCTGTAGTTGTCCGGGCTTTCGGAATCGAACAGCGACCAGAGGAACGTTTCCGGGTCCGGGAAATCGGCAATCCAGAGGAGTTCGTAGGCGGGCAGGGTTTGGCGGGTGAGGTCGGCCGCGAACGTCGGCCAGTCGGAGTCGATGACCTCGAAGCGCAGTCCCAGCGATTCGCCGACGGTGTCGCGCAGTGTTTCCGCGCCGAACGGACCGACGCCGAAGACCTGGATCGGTGGGATGTCCTCGACCGATTCGTAGCGCGATTCGGCGAGCGCCGCGCGGGCCGCGTCGAGGTCGTAGCCCGGTCCGTCGATCGGCCAATCGCGGCCCATGAGGCCCGGCGGCAGGATGCCGGATGCCGGCAATTTCCGCCCCTGGAACGAGACGCCGGCCAATTGCTCGCGGGGGAACGCCAGCGCGATCGCCCGCCGGATCGCCGGGTCGTCGGTCGGCTCGACGTCGGTGCGGAAGGCGATGAAACTCGTGGAAAGAACCGGTTCCACCGACAACTCGCTGTCCAGTCCCGAGGTCGGGTCCAGCACGCGGTCCAGCGAACTGAGCGGAACCCCGGTGACGTCGATCTGGTCCGCCTGGTAGAGGTTGAACGAGTTGATCGCCGACGGCCCGAGGCGGATTTCCACTCGTTGGAGGACGGGCGCGCCAGCCGCGTAGTTCTCGAACGGGGCGAGCACGAGCCGCTCGTCCGGAACGAGTTCGGCCACCCGGAACGGGCCGCTCCCGTTCGGGGCGCGCCACCAGTCGGGGTCGGCCGCGACCTGCGCGGTATCGACCACCGCCGCCGGGGGGGAGGCGAGTTTCATCAGGAAGGTCGCGCGCGGCCGTTGAAGTTCCAGTTCGAGCGTCCGGTCGTCGATGACCGTCGCGCCGGTCAGCACGTCGGTGCGGTTCGCGATGACGTCGGCCGCGCCCTTGATGTCGGAGAGGTAGGTTGGGCCGCCGATGCGGGCGACGTCGCCGCCCGCGGTGTCCGGGTCCAGTGCCCGCGTCAGGGAGGCGACCACGTCTTCGGCGAGGATCGGCGTGCCGTCGTGGAACGCGGCGTCCTCGCGCAGCGTGAAGCGGTAGCGCGTGCCGGTCGGGTCGATCTCGATCCGCTCCGCCAACTCCGGCTGCGGCGTCATGTCCGGGTCGAGCCGGGTTAGCCCGCGGAAGACCTGTCGGGCGAGAAAGCCGGCGGTCGCGTCGCGGGCGAGGGCCGGATCGAGCGTGGCGATCGGTTCGGTGGTACCGGTGATGCGCAGGACCTGTTCGCCGGAGGGCGTGGCGACGGCCGGTTCGTCGCCGGCCTCCAGCACGGTCGGTGTGGCGCCGTCTTGCGCCGATGCGCGGAGAGGGGCCGCCGCGATACCGGCGACCGGCAGGAGGAGCAGCGCCAGGACGACGATCGCGGGAAGCAGGCGGAACCTGTGGGTGATGCTCATGGCGCAATGGTACGGAGCGCATCCCCGGCCCGCAAATTGCTGCGGTTGACCGAAGCGCCGCTTCGGCCCAAAGTAGCCGTTTACCCTTGGCGCGCGGTTCGTCGTTCCGGCCGCCGCCCGCCCTCGGAGGAGCGTCTCGTGCCCCACCTGTTGCCGCTGTTTCCCCTCGGCGCCGTGCTTTTTCCGGGCATGCTCATGCCGCTGCACGTCTTCGAGGACCGCTACCGGCGGCTGCTGATCGACCGCGACGGCGCGGAGCCGATCTTCGGCGTGGTGCTGACCAGCCATGGCCGCGAGGTCGGCGACCGGCCGGAGATCCACCCGGTCGGGTCGGCGGCGACCCTCGTCGCCGCCGGGCGCTACCCGGATGGGCGGTCCGACATCATCGTCCGCGGCGGGAGGCGATTCCGGGTTCAGCCGGGTAGCGGGGACTGGTCGCGCGGGTACCTGGTTGCCGAGGTGGAGTGGCTGCCCGAGCACCTTGGCGCCTCGCCTGAAGGAGACGAACTCGACGTACTGACCGCGCAGGCGGCAACGTCGTACGAGCGGTTCATCGCCGCGTTCGAGCAGGCGACTGGGGCCGACTTGCCACGCGAGCCGCTGCCGACCGGCGCCGCCGACCTGGTCTGGGCCATTTGTTCTCGCGTGCCCCTCGACACCTGGGAGCGGCAGCGGCTTCTGGAGCACCCGACGACGCGCGACCGCCTGCTCGACCTCGCCGGAATCCTCCGGCGCGAGCGCGACCTGCTGGTGACGACGGGTGTCGGCGGCGCCGCCGTTGCCCGCCCCGGCGGCAGTTTCACGCCGAATTAAGCCGCCGCGACCGCGTGGAACGGTCCAACGATACGGAATGCGCGTGGTAGCCCGCGGACGCCGCCGGCCGCGGGCTACCTCGGCGCCCTCCCCCGCAGCAAACGGCAGCACCATGCGGGGTTCCGGAACGTCCATTTTTTCGGTGTTTATTCGGTGTTTATTCGGCATTTACTCGATCGGCAAACAACGCATACGTACGCGCTCTTTCGGGCGAAACCGGGTTTGTTCGCGACCCCTCCCACCCGGAGCGCCCGGAACCCCCTCGCCGGTCGCGGCCACCCCGATTGCGCCCGTGTGGCTGGCGGGGGGAGCGAAGAAACCCGGCTTCCGCACAACCATGGGAAAACCGCTGCCGAATAAATGGCGAATCAATACCGAATAAATGCCGAACAAACTGGACCGGCCGTGTTGGCGAGCCATCCACCGGCGACGTCGGTTCCGGACCGATCAGCCGGAATCCGTATGATGCTGAGTCCCGTGACGGATTGGGGCATCTGCACGAGTGGAGAACCGCGCGCGTGCCGGCGCTGCCCGGGTCCTTCTTGTCAGGCCAGCACGAGGAAGAAGGGGCGGCGACCACTCACCGCTCAGCCGTGCGCGCGTTCGTCGAGGAACGCCGCCACCCGCGCCAGCACGCCGTCGGCATCGGTCGTCGTCGTGTCGATCTGGATTGCGGCGGCCTGCTCCGCCTGGGCCAACCGCTCGCGCTGGAGCGCATAGAGCCACTCCGGCCAGGCGTCGTCGTCTCGCCGCCGGCGGATCGTCTCCAGATCGACGTCGAGGGCGACCACGACATCGGGCTCGGCCCGGCGCCAGAGGGTCGGGATGTCGCTGTGCTCCTGGCCGCTGACCATCGCCCGGAATCCGAGCCGGCGCAACCCTGCCGCGAGCGTGCTCTTCCCGGCCGCGCACGGGCCGACAACGACCACCAGCGGGCCCGCCGCAGGTGCGGGATCGTCCTTCGGTGGTGCCGGTTCTAGATCGCGGAACCAGCGCGGCGGGAGGCTCATGGCAGCGGCACCCGAATCGTCATTCGGCGGATTCGTGGCTCCTCCTCGTGCGACGCCGCCCGCAGCACCGCCACGCTCATGTCGTCGCGCGGTTTGCCGCCATCACGGGCGATGGCGCCGGCAAGCAGCGCGTCGGCAACCGCCTGCGCGTAGGAGTCCTTCATCATGCCGGTGGCGAGGTCCGAGATGGCGGCAGCGCCGGCGGCCGGCTCGCCGCCGAAGATGCCGTCGGTGCCGGCGATGGCCCACAAGCCGGGTTCGAGCGGCCACGAGTGCACCTCTGGACGCCCGAGGTGGCGCACGCCGAGCGGCCCGGCCAGCCCGGGGATCGTTGCGAGGTCCCCGGCAGTGCCGACCAGCAGCGGCGAGGATGAGCACCGGGTCGCGATGAGCGTGCCTGTTTTCGCGTCCGCCGACAGGATGTCGAGCGTGGCCGATACCTGCCCGCCGCGCATCGCGAACAGGATGTCCGCGACGCCGCGCGCGACCGCGCCGTCGCGAACGCCGTCCTTGAGCATCGAAACGGCCCGCGCCGTCACCAACAGGCTGAGCGCCTTCGCCGCGCGGCCCGACCCCTGGCCGTCGGCGACGATCACCGAGATGCCGCCGGTCGGGCGCTCGACGATTTCGACCGTGTCGCCGCTTTCCCGCGAGGCGTACTTGTTGGTCTTGGCGACCGCCGCCTCGATCAGGATGCCCACGTTGCGCCCCCATCGGTCACGTCGAGGTTGTCGATGAGCCGCACCCCGCCGACCGTCGCCGCGACGATGGCGCGCGCGCCGGGTTCGATCCGCGACAGAGGCTCCAGCGTGCCCTGGTCCACGACTGCGAGGTAGTCGAGGTCGATGCCCGGCGTCTGCAACACCGCCCGGCCGACGGATTCGATCGCCTCTACAGCGCGCCTGCCGGCCGCCACCTGCTCCCGCATCGCCATCAGCGCGCGCGGGATGGCCACCGCCGTCTCCCGCGCCTCCGCCGACAGCCGCGCGTTGCGCGAGGATCGCGCCAGTCCGTCCGGCTCCCGTATGGTGGGGCAACCGACGACCGCGCCCGGAAGCGCAAGGTCGGCGTGCATGCGGCGGATGACCTGGAGTTGCTGGTAGTCCTTTTCGCCGAAGTAGGCGCGCTCCGGGCGCACCAGCCCGAACAGCACCGCGACGATGGTCGCCACCCCGCGGAAGTGCCCGGGGCGGGACGCGCCTTCCCAGCGCTCCGCCAGCGTCCCGACCTCGACCGTCGTGGCGAATCCGGGCGGGTAGACGTCGTCCACCGACGGCGCGAAAACGTGCGACGCGCCGGCGCGTACCGCCTCCTCGGCATCGCGGCCGAGCGATTGCGGGTACCGGGCAAAGTCGTCCGGGTTCGTGAACTGGGTCGGGTTGACGAACACGCTAACCACGGTCACCGGATTCTCCGCCGCCGACCGGGCGATCAGGGCGAGGTGCCCCTCGTGCAGCGCGCCCATCGTGGGGACCAGACCGGGCGGCGGCAGCGCCCGGAGGGTATCGCGCAGTTCGCCGCGGGTGCGGACGATCCGGGCGTCAACCACGCCCGTCCTCCGCGCCGGGCGGAGCGGTGTCCCGGCCGGCGCCGAGCCCGAGGTCGTGCCGCGCGCGGTAAGACTGCTCCGTGGTCGGAAACGCGCGGGTCCGCACATCGTTGGCATACGCGGCATAGGCGTCGCGGACGATGCCGGCGAGGTCCGCGTACCGCTTCACGAAGCGGGGCCGGAACCGGTCCTCGATGCCCAGCAGGTCCGCCGTCACCAGCACCTGCCCGTCGCAGTCCACCCCGGCGCCGATCCCGATGGTCGGGATCTCCACCCGGTCCGTGATCGCACGCCCGAGGTCCGCCGGCACCGCTTCGACCACCATGGCGTAGGCTCCTGCTTCGGCGACGGCAACCGCGTCGGCGAGCACGGCCTGGGCGGATTCGGCATCGCCTCCCTGCATCTTGAAGCCGCCGAGCATCCCGGCCCGCTGCGGCGTCAGCCCGACGTGACCGACGATGGGGATTCCCGCATCGACGAGGGCCCGGATGCGGCCGGCGACGTTGACGCCGCCTTCGAGTTTGACCGCATCCGCCCCGCCGTCCTGGAGCAGCCGGCCGGCGTTGCGGATCGTGTCGGCGTCGTCGATCGCCCCGGCGAGGAACGGGAGGTCGGCGACCACGTGCGTGTTGGGCGCTCCGCGCCGAACCGCCCGGCAGTGGTAGACGATGTCGTCGAGCGTCACCGGCACCGTCGAATCGTGCCCCTGGAACGCCATCCCCAGCGAATCTCCCACCAGCAGCATGTCGATCCCGGCTGCCTCGGCCAGCCGGGCGAACCCGAAGTCCACCGCGGTAACCATCACCAGCGGCGCCTGCTGCTTGCGCGCCCGGATCTCGGGCGCGGTCAGTTTGCGCCGCTTGTTTTCCTCCGCCACCGCCTGCCCGGCGCCGCCCATCACGCGTCTCCGATCGGTTTCCAACCGCCGTGCCCGGGCACGGCTCGCGATTCCCGTGCCCGTATCATCGCCGCAAGCGCGGAAACGAGCGGGGTGTCGATGCCGTGCCGCGCCGCGAGGCCGGCAACCACGCCGTGGATCGCATCGACTTCCGTCCGGCGACCGCGCTCGACGTCGCGCAGCATCGACGATCGGTTCGCCGCCGTCGCGCGGGCGACAGCGATCGCGGTGTCGGCGGCGTCTGCGATCTCGACGCCCTCGGCCTGCGCGACGGCGGCGACCTCGGCGGCGATGAGACGGGCGAGTTCGCGCAGGTCGTCGCGTTCGGCGATCCAGCCGTTCGGCACGGCCGCCAGCGCGCCGATGCCGTTGATCGCCGCGTTCACCGCCAGTTTGCGCCACGTCGCTTCCTGGATGTCGGGCTCGACCACCGTGTCCCAACCCGCGCGGGTCATGGCCGCCGCCAGCGCTCGCACCGGTCGGGGGTCGGCGCCGCCGGAAAGGCCGAGCCCCGTCGGCCCGCTTCCGGTGTGGACGATGGTTCCCGGTTCGGTTGCCAGCGCCGCCTGCGCGGTGACGCCGGACGTCACCAGACCGGCCGGATGGTCCGGCAACGAGGCGAACAGCGCCTCCCGCGTCCCCAACCCGTTTTGCAGCGAGACGACGAGCGTGCGGCCGCCGAGATGAGGCGCAACCGGCGCGAGTGCGTCGGCGGTTGCCCAGTGCTTGACCAGGACGACGAGGCTCGACACCCCCGCGACGGCCGCCGGTTCGGTCGAAATCGGAACGTGAACGCGCTGCACGACGCCGCCGGGCCGCTCGATCCGCAATCCCTGCCGGGCAACGGCTTCGACGTGTGCGGACGGGCGCGCCAACAGGAGCACCGGTTCGCCGGCGGACGCGAGCATCCCGGCCAGCAGCGAACCCATCGCGCCGGCCCCGAGCACGGCGACGGTCATCGCGGGATGCTCGCCGGTCGTGGCGAACTCTCGGGCGCGGAACGCAGGGACGTCACGACTGATCGATCGGCTCCGGCAGCCGCCCGCGGTGGTCGGGAAGCGAGGCGCGGTCGAACAGCGTTGCCGCCTCGGCCACCAGTTCGCGCTCGCCGGTCAGGTCCTCGACCGCGCCGAGCAGGCGCGACCGCACGCCGGCGAGGTCCGCGTAGACGCGCTGTCCGGCCAGCATACGGCGCGCGCCCTGGAGTTCGTAGCGGCCCCACAGCACCAGCCAGCCGGTCTGGACCAGGTAGACCTCGACGAAGCGGCTGAACGATTTCCAGTCGAAGGCAGGTTCGCTGCGCCGGACCGATTCGGTGGCTCCGGCTGCCGGGTTTGCGTCGGGTTGATCCATGCGGGCGCTCCTCCGGCCTACATCGTCTTGCGCGGGTCGAGGGCGTCGCGCAGGCCGTCGCCGATGTAGTTCACCGACAGCACCGTCAGGAAGATCATCATGCCGGGGAAGATCGCCTCGTACGGCGCGATCTCGATCCGGTCCTTGGCGACGTAGAGCATGCTGCCCCAGGTCGGCACGTCCGACGGAAAGCCGAGGCCGAGGAACGACAATGCCGACTCGGTGATGATCGCGTCACCGACGCCCAACGTGGCGGCGACGATGATCGGGCTCAGCACGTTGGGCAGGATGTGCTTGAACATCTGCGAGCCGCGCGACGCGCCCATCGACCGTGCCGCTTCGATGAACTCCTTTTCGCGGGTCGAGAGGAACGAGGCGCGGACCAGGCGGGCGGTGGGCATCCAGTTCAGGATGCCGATCACGCTGACGATCAGGACGAAGATGCCGAGCACGCCGCTGCCGAAATTACGGTCGAAGTAACTGTAGAACGTCGGGCTGAACAGGAAACTGATCACCAGCAGCAGCGGGATCTGCGGCAGGCTGATGAACATGTCGGTCAACCGCATCAGCACGGTGTCGGCGATGCCGCCGAAGAAGCCGGCCACCGCGCCGACCAGCGTGCCGAGCACGATGGCCACCGCGGCCGCGATCAGCCCAACCGCAAGCGAGATGCGGCCGCCCCAGAGGACGCGGGCGAGGATGTCGCGCCCGAGGTCGTCGGTGCCCATCGGGTGGGCGAGCGACGGACCTTGCGCGCTGACCATGAAGTCGATGGCGTTCGGGTCCGTGGCGTACAGGGCGTTGCCGACGAACGTCGCCAGCAGCATCACGATAAAGATGACCAGCCCGGCCATCGCCAGCTTGTGGCGACGGAACTGGCCCCAGGCGTTGCCCCACAGCGAGCGGTGCTTCTTCAGCGAAAGATCGACGGTGACGACGTCGGCAAGCGTGGGCGGCGCGTCGTGCGCTTGCTCGACATCCACCGGCGCGAGCAGCCGACCGTCGAGCGCGCTGCCGCCCGACCCAGGGGCGACGTTGACTTGGGCTCGTTGGGTCATGGCGGCCTCGGATCTGCGGCGTTGCGGCCGGCGGCTAGGCGTAGCGGATGCGGGGATCGAGCACGGCGTACAGGAGGTCCGCCACCACGTTGAAGATGACCACGAGGATGGCGATGCCGAAGGTGATCGCCATAACGACCGGCACGTCCTTCGAGCCGATGCCGTCGATCAGCGCGCGGCCGATTCCGGGGATGCGGAAGATCTGCTCGGTGATGATGGCCCCGCCGAACACCGACGGGATCTGGAGGGCGATGATCGTCACCACCGGGATCATGGCGTTGCGCATCGCATGGAGGATGACGACGCCCCATTCGCGCAGCCCCTTGGCGCGCGCGGTCCGCACGTAGTCCTGGCTGATCGTCTCCAGCATCGACGCGCGGACGAAGCGCGTCAGTTGGGCCGCGCCGGCCAGCGCCAGCACGATCACCGGCATGATCGATTGCTTGACGTTCGGCCAGAACCCCGACACGTTGGAGTCGTAGACGAACGGCAGCCAGTCGAGGTAGACGGAGAAGAGCAGGATCAGCAGCAGACCCGAAAAGAACGTCGGGATGCTGTACCCGACGAAGGCGAAGGTCGTCGCCGCCTGGTCGAAGAGCGAGTACTGCTTCACCGCCGATATCGCGCCGACCGGTATGGCGATCAGGATGCCGAGCAGGAAGGCGCTGCCGGAGATCCGCAGCGTCACCGGCAGGCGGTCGAACACGTAATCGCGCACCGGCTGCTTGGTCGTGTAGGAAATGGACCAGTCGCCCTTCATGTAGGACGTGGCCCACTTGGCGTACTGCACCGGGATCGGGTCGTTCAGGCCCATCTGGGTGCGGATGCGTTCGCGCAGTTCCGGCGGGACGTTCGGGTTGGTCGCAAATCCCGCAAGCGGGTCGCCCGGCGCGATAGCGAGGATGCCGAAGACGACCATGCTGATGGCGATCAGCGACACGATCGACACGAGGACCCGGCGGATCAGGTATCGGCCCACAGGATGTCTCCACGGCGAGAGCCTGGGCCGGCCGGCGCAGAACGCATGGGCCGGTTTGTGGTGTGCATCGGCGGCTGCCTGCCGCATCGCGTCGGGAAAATTGGCTCGGCAATGCTAGGAGCGGGCGGAAGCGCCTGTCAAGCAGCGTAGTCGGCACCCGTGCTGTGGTAAACTGCACGGTCGCGTGGGACAGACCGGCATCGTGCGTGCCCGGATTCCGCGCCACGGCGGATTCGACGGGCAGCGAGGGAGAGTCGCGGTTTCATGGCCAGGTACCAACTCCAGGCGCAGGTGCGCACCGTTGTGGGCAAGCAGGTCGGGCAAATGCGCCGGGCAGGGCGGCTGCCGGGCGTGGTCTATGGGCCGCTGATGGACTCGACCGTGCAGGTGTCGGTCGATGCCCGCGAGTTCCAGCGGTTCTACCACGCCCATGGTCATGCCACCCTGTTCGACCTGAACTGGGACGGCGGAACCCGCCCGGTCTTCATCCGCGACGTGCAGCAGGACCCGGTGCGCCGCAACGCCCTCCACGTCGATTTCTACGCCCCGAACATGCGGGCGACCACGACTGCTTCGGTGCCGGTCGTGCTCGAGAACCCGAACCCGCACCACGCCGGCGTGCTCACCACGCAACTCACCGAGGTCGCGGTCGAGGGCACCCCGGACGCGATCCCGTCGCAGATCGTGGCCGACATCTCCGGGCTGGTGAACACCGGTGACACGCTGCGGGTCGCCGACCTGGTGCTGCCGGAAGGCGTGACGGCCACGATCGATTTGGACGCCGTGGTCGCCATCCTGGACGACACCAGCAACGACCGCGCCGCGCTGGGCGTCGAGGCCGGGGAATCCGTCGTCGAGGCTGCCGAGGAGGCCGCCGCCGGCGATTCCGCGGAATCGGCTGCCGCGGAGTAGGGCGACCGAGTTTCCGAATCAGCAGAAGGCGGGCCGGCTCAATGC
>JAFAEX010000046.1 GCA_023423795.1 Chloroflexota bacterium
GGATCTCGCCGGCGGCCGCCTCCTCGTAGCGGACGAGGCCGGGCAGGATCGGCAGCCCGGCGGCGTCGGCCGAGGTCCAGGTGTCCGGCCGCAGGGCGTTGGAGCGCAGGTCGAACGTCGCGCCGGAGCCGGCGGTCCAGGAGCCGTCGGGGAGCGGCCGGGCGTCGAACATTTCGTAAAGGGTGCAGGCGTCGGCATCCACGATCAGGACGTGGCGGTCCCCGTCGGCGGCGGGCCCGCCCTCGATCGGCGCATCCTTCGGGATCGGGTAGGGACCGGGGTCGCTTTCCTCGGCGACATCGAAGGCCACGGCGACCGGTGGCGTGCCGCCGGGGACGACGACGAACGGGATACCGATCGGAGCGCCCTCCCAGAGCCCGGAGGCGAAGTCGGGGCGCAGCGGTTCGCCGGCGCCGATCGAGCGCACGTAGGCGTCGGAGTTCGGGTCGCGGGGCAGGGCGTCGATCCGGCTGTTCCAGGCATTGCCGGCCGGCAGCAACGGGCAGGTTGCCGGGAAGGCGGTGCCTGGTTGCGCAGCCGTGGCCCGAACCCGCGCCGGCGCCATGGCGGCGGCGACCAGGGCGGCGAGGGCGCGGCGGGTCGGGCGGGCGGTGGAGAGCACGACGCGGTCGGGATGCATGGCGTCACTCCTCGGGACGCGCGACCGACGGGCGGGTGACCGGTCGTCCGGCCTGCCCCGGCGCCGCGGGCACGGACCTCGGATGCCACGATAGGGGCCGAACCGGCGGCATTCATGGGCAATATTCCCCAGTCGCGGAAGAAGAACCGGGAAGGGTCCACGTCATGTGGGCGCAATCGGGCCCCGGAGCGGCGGTGTGCCGGGGTTGACAGCGCGTGTGCCCTCCCGGTGGCATCCGGTCGGCAACTCGCCCCCTATTCTCGATCCAGAGCCGGACGGCGCGACGGGCGCCGCGAGGACCGACGGGGAAAGGGAAAACCGCCATGGACAGCGCGAAGTTCGACGCCCTGGTTTCCGGATTCGGCAAGACCTCGTCCCGCCGCGGCTTCCTCGGCCGCGCCGCCAGGATCGCCGCCGGCGCGGCGGTCGTCTCGGTCGCCGGGCGCGCCACCGCCACCCGTGCCTCGGCCGCGACCTGCCCGTACGGGGCCTTCACTTGCCAGCAGGGCTACGTCTGGCGGGAAGCGTTCCCCGGCGACATCGTCTGCGTCGAGCCCTGGGTGCGCGACCAGATGTACTACGACAACAACAACCAGGCGGGCCGCTACGACCCGAACGGGGCCTACGGCGAGTTCTCCTGCGTCAGCGGCTACGTGTGGCGAGACGCGTACGACGGCGACGGGGTGTGCGTCACGCCGGAGACCCGCAGCCAGGTCCACTACGACAACTCCCAGGCCGCCTACCGCATCGAGCCGGGCTGCGCGCTGGAAACCCAGGTCTGATTTCCCGCCCGATACGCACCGCGAAGCGGCCCGGCGCCTGATGGCGCCGGGCCGTCCTTGCGCCGGCGAGTGCCCGGTTCGACGTACCGACGGTGCGCGATCCGGGTTGGGCAGGGCTGCTTGTGACCGCCGGGGAAGATTCCCATTTCGACCACCCCGGCGACCGGTTCGGCGGCTGGGTGGAGGTCGCGTGCGACCGCCCGGAGCCCGATGCGCTGGGCGCGGCGTCGAAGGCCGGGCGCTTCGTTTCGACCCGGGGCCGACGATGCGTCGCCTGCGGCGGAAGGGACCCCGATTGCGGGTGGCGTCGATCACGTTGACCGGCGGCGGCGACCGGTGGCGACGCGGAACCGAGCAGCGGGCCGAACCGGAGACGTCCATCACCGAAGCCGAGTTCGACGTCGGGCCGTTTCGCGGCGCGTTCTGCCGCGTGGTTGCGATCGACCGGGCCGGGCGGCGCGCCTGGAGCACCGCGATCTGGCCGTAGCGCGGCCGATGCGGAGGTGTGCCCGATTCGTCCACGCGGGTGTTCCCCGGCCGACTGCGCGCCAGCCGGCGTCGGCCCATCCTGCGGGTACGAGGCCGGCGACGGGGCCGCCTCGCCAGGAACGGAAGCCACGAAAGGAACCCGACATGGACGCGCGACGGATTGGACGCCGGTCGGTGGTCGTGTGGGCAGGGGCGGCGCTGGCCGCCGTGATGCCGCTGGCCCGCGCGGCGGCGGAGGATTCGACCAAGGACAAGGTCCTGAAGGGTTGCCGGGATTCCGGCAACTCCGCCATCGACAAGCCGGACGGCTCGTACCAGTGCAACCTGAAGGACGGCGGCGAGATCAAGTGCGACACGAAGGACCAGTGCATCTACGTGCCGCCGCGCAAGATCGCCTTCGACAAGGGCGGGTTGACCGGCGTCCTCGGGATGTTCGAGGTCGTTTCGACGCCCTCCACCCACGCCAACCCGTTGACGACGGCCGGGACCGTCATCGCGGCGCAGGACCTGGGCATCACCCTGGTCGTGGCCGAACCGATGCCGGCAAGGACCCGGCAGGGCAAGCGCCGCAGGCGGTAGGCCCGCGGACTCCGGGAGCGGCGCTCGACGAGTCGAACCACGTCGAGCGGCGCCTCCGCTTGCACGAGGTTTCCGGCGCAAACGGCTCTGGCGCGAACGCTGGGGGTGCCGCGGCCGCATGCGCGCCGGGCAAGAGGGCTTCAGCGCCGCGCGGCATCTCCGGGCGGCACGAGGCCGTGGCGCAGCGCGTAGGAGACGACCTGCGCCCGGTTTTGCAGGTGGAGTTTTTGCAGGATCTGGCGCAGGTGGTACTTGACCGTGTTCTCGCTGACCGACAGCCGGTCGGCGAGGTCCCGGTTGGAGGTCACCCCGGCGACCAGCAGTTCGAGCACCTCGAGTTCGCGCGGGGTGAGGGCGTCGGGCGAGTCGCCGGATCCGGCCGGCGCGCCCGTGCCGGCCGCCGCGGCTGAGGCCGCAACCGGCGCCGGGTTGGCGAGCGCCTGCAGCACCTTGCGGGCGAGGCCCGGGGTGAGCGCCGGTTCGCCGGCCAGCACCCCTTCCAGCATGGCGAAGAGGCGGTCCGCTTCGAGGTTCTTGTGCAGGTAGCCCTGCGCGCCGGACTTGATCGCCTCGAACAGGTCGGCGTCTTCTTCGGACGCCGTGACCACGACGACCTTGACGGCGGGCAGCGCCGCGGCCAGCAGCCGGGTGGCGGTCAGCCCGTCGGTGCCCGGCATTTGCAGGTCCATCAGCACGATATCGGGATTGTGGAGCCGGGCGAGGTCGAGCGCCTCCGCGCCGTCGCGGGCCTCGGCAACGACATCGACGCCGCGCGCTTCCAGCAGCGAGCGCAAGCCGTCGCGGAACAGGGCGTGGTCGTCGGCGATGAGCACCCGCACGGGCGGCACCCTCCTGCAGCGATTCCGTTCGTGTACCCACGATCATAGTCGGAGTGCCGAGTGCCGAGTGCCGAGTGCCGAGTGCCGAGTCGGCAAGTCGGCAAGTCGGCAAGTCGGCAAGTCGGCAAGCAACGGGCGCCGCGGCGGCCTGCCATTCTCGGCGCTCGGCGCTCGGCGCTCGGCGCTCGGCGCTCGGCGCTCAGGCGACGGGTCGGCGTCGCCCGTCGAGGGGGATGCGGACGCGGACGAGCGTGCCGCCTTCGGGCGGGGATTCGAGGGCGAAACTGCCGCCGGCGGATTCGGCGCGCTCGCGCATGATCGCCAGCCCGAAGCGCGGCGCTGCGCCGCCGTCGCGGGGCGCGGCGGCGATGCCCCGGCCGTCGTCGGCGATCGTGGCCTCCAACCAGCCGTCGCGCGCGGTGAGCGTCACCGCCGCCGTGGTTGCCCCGGCGTGCTTGCGGACGTTGGCGAGCGCTTCCTGCACGATGCGCAGCAGTTGGACCTCCGCGAACGGGTCCAGCCGCGGCATGAACGGGTCCGGTTCGACCGCAAGGGTGACGGCGACGCCGAACTGCTCCCGCCAACGGTCGAGGTACTCGGCCAGCAGCGCGGCGAACGGGCGGTCCGGCCCGGGTGAGGCGCGCAGCCCGAGGATGCCCTCGCGCACGTCGGCGTACGCGTCGCGGGCGGCCCCGGAGAGTTGGGCGAGGTGACCGGCGGCCTTTTCGTCATCGCCGGAGCGCAGCAGCAATTCCACCGCCTGCGCCTTGGTGTTCACGTAGCCGAGGACTTGCGCGAGGCTGTCGTGCATCTCGCGGGCGATGCGCTCGCGCTCCTCGGTGGCGGCGGCGGCGCGGGCCTGGGCGTGGAGGCGGGCGTTCTCGATCGCCAGCGCGGCCTGGGTCGCGAAGCGGACGAGGGTGGCTTCGTCCTCCTCGCTGAACGATCCGCCGTCGGAGCGCTCGGCGACGAACAGGTTGCCGAGCGTGGTGCGGGCGAGGATCGGCACGGCCAGCACCGCGTGCATGGACGGGTGGCCCTCCGGCATGCCGACCGAGCGCGGGTCGCGGCGGATGTCCGCCACCCGCAGCGGTTTGCCGCTGTCGAGGACGGTGCCGATCAACCCGTGGCGCACCGGGGCGTCGCCGAGGGTGGCCCGTTGCTCGGCCGTGATGCCGGAGGTGTAGAACCCGCCGACGCCGCCCGCTTCGTCGAGCACCAGCAGCGCCCCGTAGCGCGCGCCGGCGAGGTCGCGCGCTTCGTCCACCACCGTTTGCAGCACCGCGTCGAGATCGAGCCGCCCGGCGATTTCCAGCCCGGCCTCGTGCAGGGCCAGCAGTTCGCGGGTTTGGCGCGCCTGCCGCTCCTGCATCCGGCCGACGATGCGGAAGACCGCTTCGGCGAAGAAGAGCGCGCCGAGCAGCACGACGCCCGCCAGCAGGACGTAGCCCGGCCATCCGGCGGGCACGACGGGCCCGACGAAGAACCGGACCGCTTCCAGCGCGGCGAGGAAGAGGAGCGGGGCGACGACGGCGATCCGCTTCAGGCGGCGCAGTTCGGCGGCGTCGGCGGCCTCGGACGGCTGCGGCGCAGTCGCAATCGTGGGGATGTGGGGACGCGTGGTGCTCGCCGGCACGGGCAACCTCGGCCGCTGCTGAGGGGGTCGTCGGATGCAACTGTAACGGGTTGCGGGGTGCGGGCGGTTGCGTTGTTGAGCCGGACGCCGGAACCGCCCGGGGCGTTGGCGTTTTGCCTGTCCGATGCGGATACCGCCCGTGCCCAGACCCGGAGGGGCTTCGTTGGCGTAGCCCGGGGATTCATCCCCCGGGCGGGCGTGGCCGGTGGCCGGATCAATTTGGCAACCGCCATCATCCCTGGGCGGCCGGCGGCAGCCGCGAGGCAATGGCGACCGCCGAACCGTCGGAACACGGAGCGGGGAAAGGGGCGAACCCCTTTCCCCGCTCCGGCTTGGTGGGCGCGCGTGGCGGCTGCCGTCTTGGGTGGGCGGGCCGGGCACGGCGCGAGTGGTGTCGGCGCGATAGAGACCAGTTAACCCAGGGCGGCGAGGGCTTCGAGGACCGGCTGCGCCTCCTCCGTCAGGGTGGCGGCGACCTCGTCGAAGACCGGCTGGGCGGCTTCGCCGTTGACGGTGATCCGCTCCAGCCCGCGGCCGATGATCTGGTCGCCGTTGGGGATGAAGACGCGGGCGGCGTCCTGCGGCCGGGTCAGCGGGAGTTGCTCGACCGCCGTGCGGAAGTTCGGGTTCTCCTCGTAGAAGGCCAGCATGTCCGGGCTCTCGGCGGCGGAGAGGCGAACTGGCATGTAGCCGGTCGCCTGCGACCAGAAGGTCGTGATCTCCGGCGAGGTGGCGAAGGCGATGTAGCGGAAAGCCGCTTCCTGCTTCTCGGGCGGCGAACCGGCCATGATGGCCAACCCCGCGCCGCCGGTGCAGCAACCGAAGTGGTCCATTTTCGGCAGGAACGCGGTGCCGAACTCGAACCCGGCGTTGGCCTTGATGCCGGCCATCGAGCCGGTGGAGGCGGTGATGGCCGCCACCAGCCCGTTGTTGAACTCGCGCTCCGGGTCCTCGGTGGCCAGGGCCCAGCCGTCCTGGGTGGAGCGGCGGTAGAACTCGCCGGCCGCGACAACCGGTTCTTCGGCCAACCGGATCGTGAAGTCCGGGTCGGAGTACGCGCCGCCGAACTGCCAGGCGACCGGCTGGAAGAGCCAGGCGATGTAGGACCCCGCGTTCGGGTGGGAGAAGGCGTGGCGGGTGACGTTGTCGCCGTCCTGCTGCACGAGGGCCGGGACCCACTCCTCGAACTCGGCCCAGGTTTCGGGACCCCGGTCGGGCAGCCCGGCCTCGGAGAAGATCTCGCGGTTGTAGTAGAAGAGCGGGGTGGAGCGGGCGAAGGGAAGCCACCAGGAGACGCCGTCGCGCACGCCCTCCTCGTAGAGCGAGGGGACGAAGTCGGCGGTATCGACCGCGTTGGCGGCGATCAGGTCGGCCAGCGGGGCGAGGGCGCGGTTCAGGTAGAACTTGAACCACCAGACGTCCGACAGCAGCGCGATGTCCGGAGCCTGCCGGGCGGCGAGGGCAGCGGTGACCTTCTGGGCGGTCTCCTCGTAGGAGCCCTGGAACTGGTACTCGACCTCGACCTCGTCCTGCGACTCGTTGAAGCGGCGGACGATCTCCTGCTCGGCTTCGCCGAGTTCCGCGGCGAACGATCCCCAGTAGAGGACCTTGACCGGGCCGTTTTGCCGCAGGGCGGCGGGCGCGGCGAACGCGGATCGCTTCGTGGCCAGCGCGCCGCCCGCCAGTCCGGCCGCCGTCAGCAGGGCGCGCCGCGATGCCTTCCGATCGAACATGGATGCTCCTCCGTTCGCGTTGCGGCGGCCGGGCCCGCGCCCGGCCGCGCCGTCGCCGCTATCCCTTGGTCGCGCCCGCGGTGATGCCCGCGATCACGTGGCGCTGGGCCCAGGCGAAGACGACCAGCAGCGGGGCCATGACGAAGATGCTGGCGGCCATGACCACGCCCCACTCGGTGTTGCCTTCCTGGTCGAAGAGGTAGGTGATGCCCACGGTGAGCGTCCGCATCTCGCGGGTGGTGGTGATCACCAGCGGCCAGAGGTAGTCGTTCCACTTGGCCACCAGCGAGATGAGGGCGAAGGTGGCGAGCACCGGGCGCGACATCGGCAGCACGTGGTCGCGCAGCAACCGCAGGTGGCCGCAGCCGTCGATCCGCGCCGCTTCCAGCACCTCGCGCGGCAGCCCGAGGAAACTCTGGCGGAGCAGGAAGGTGCCGTAGGCGACGGCCGCGCCCGGCAGCACGATCCCCTGGTAGGTGTCGATCCAGGACGCCCCGGCGACGTCGGCCAGCAGCAGGTAGTTGGGCAGGATCGCCACCTGCGCCGGGACCATCAGGGCGCAGAGCAGGAGGATGAAGACCAGGTTCTTTCCCGGAAATCGCAGGAACGCCAGCGCGTAGGCGGTCAGGACCGCGTTGAGCAGTTCCAGCCCCGCGCCGGCGAGGGTGGTCACGATGCTGTTGAGGTAGAAGCGGCCGAAGGGCGCGGCGGCCCAGGCGTCGGCAAAGTTCTCCCAGCGTGGCTGGGCGGGAATCCAGACCGGCGGCATCGCGTAGATCTCGCGGGTGGTCCGCAGCGAACCGGACAGCATCCACAGCAGCGGCGCGCCCACCAGCAGCACGACCAGGGCGACGGCGGCATACGCGGCGAGGGTCCCGCCCCGCCGCGGGAGCGCCGGCGTGCCGGTGCGGCTAGCCATAGTGAACCCGCCCTTCGCCCATCCGGAGTTGGAGCAGCGTGATGCCCAGCATCACCGCGAACAGGACCATCGCGGCGGCGGCGGCGCGGCCGGCGTTGAAGGCGACGAACCCCTGCTCGTACACGTAGTAGACGAGGGTGTTGGTGGCGTTGACCGGGCCGCCCTTGGTCATCACCTGCACGATGTCGAAGGACTGGAAGGTGTTCAGGATGGACGTGACCAGCAGGAAGAACGAGATCGGCGAGAGCATCGGCAGCGTGACCGAGCGGAACCGCCACCACGCGCCGGCGCCGTCGATGCGGGCGGCCTCGTAGAGGTCCTTCGGGATCGCCTGCAATCCGGCGAGGAAAATGACGGTGGCGAAACCGACGTTTTTCCAAACGTAGACGATGACGATGGCCGGCATCGCCCAGACCGGGTCATCCAGCCAGCGGGGCGAGGCGAGGCCGAACCACGACAGCGCCTGCGCGACCGGCCCGTAGCGCGGGTCGAAGACATACACCCAGACGATGCCGATGGCCGCGCCGCTGAGCAGGGTCGGCGCGAAGACGACCGCCCGCGCGCCGTCGCGCCATCGCAGCGGGCGGTTCAACAACAGCGCGATCGCCAGCCCGAGCAGCAGCGCAAGGCCGACCGCGGCGACGGCGAAGACGACGGTGTTGACTAGGACGCGCTGGAACACCGGATCGGTCGCCAGCCAGGCGTAGTTGGCCAGCCCGACCGGGATCTTGACCGGGGAGATCATGTCCCAGCGGACGGTGCTCAGGTAGCCGTTCTGGATCATCGGCCAGTAGGTGAAGAGGCCGAAGAGGACGAGGTTGGGCGCGGTGAAGAGGACGAACAGCAGGCGCTCGTCGCGCCACGGGCGGCGGCGCGGGGCGGATCGCGCCCGCTCCGCCGCAACGCGACGCGGTGGCGCGGCGCTCGACGACGGCAGCGCCAGCGGCATGGCCGGTGCGCTCGGGGTGGCAGGTCGGTCGTTCACGCCCCGAGGATGCCGGAGGTCGCGCGGCGTGTGGTCAAACTGGCGTTAAGAACGCCGTGCCGGTTTGGATGGGATAACCGCGACTGCCACGCGACTCGCACCGTCCGGTCCTTGCGGCTGCCGTTGAGCGGTTGGCTCGGCGATGGGCGATGCGCCGGCGCCCGGTTGAAGCGAACGGCCAGCCGTCGAAACCCGGCGATCCGGATGCCTGCCGATTGCAGCCAAATCCGAAGAGGCGGCATCCCGAAAGGGATGCCGCCTCTTAGGATTTGGCTGCAATCGGCGACGGTGGAGCGGGCGCCGCTGGAAGACCGGCGTTACCGTGTCAACGAGCCGAACGCGTTGGTGTCCTTCGCCATGTTCTAACCCTGCCGAGATGCCGCCGGTCAGCCGAACAGGCAGCAAGGCTGCCCGCAACTCCCGCCGCAGGCGTAGCCGTCGGGGCAGCACCGGCCGCCACCGGGGCACAGGTAATAGCCGCCCGCGCAGCACGTGCCGCCCGGCTGGCAGACTTCGCCGTTCGGGCAGCAGCCGCCGCCGTCGCAGCAGACCCCGGCGGTGGCCGGACAGCACTTGGTTCCGCCGCCGGGCAGTGGGCAGCGCGGACCGGCGCAAGCGCAGCGGCTGTTCTGGCAGGTCTCGCCGCTGGGGCATGCCGAGCCGCACTTGCCGCAGTTCTTCGCGTCGGTCTTGGTGTCGGCGCACGTCCCGTCGGGGCAGCGTTCCTGGTTCACCGGGCAGACGGTGCAGAGGCCGTCGATGCAGGCGGCGTCGAGTCCGTCGCACGGCCGGCCGCAGCCGCCGCAGTGGCGCAGGTCGCGGTTGGTGTTGACGCACTCGCCGCCACAGCAGACCGATCCCGCCTCGCTGGAGCAGACGTTGCCGCACGTTCCGCAGTTGAAAAAGTCGGTCCCGACGTTGCGGCAGACGCCGCCGCAGGATTTCTGGCCGGCCTTGCAGCCCTTGCCGCGACCTTTGCCGGGGCCTTTACCTTTTCCTTTTCCTTTGCCGTTCCCCTTCCGGCTCGCGGCCTTTTCGCGTTTCCGGCCGGTGTCCTTCGCGGCGGCGGGGCCGGCGGCGAAGAGGGCGGCAAGGGCTGCGAGCACCCCGCGCCGCGGGGCGGTGCGGCCGAACGAGCCGGTAAGGGCACGGGTCAGGGCGTCGAATCGGGTCGGGTCCATGGGAGTCTCCTGCCTGTTGGCGCGGGCCGCGAACGTCGCGGCTGGCGGCGTGGCCGATTGCCGCTATCGGCCCTTCGTCCGCTTCGTCTGGAAGGTGGCGACGACCGCGTTGCTGGCCACGGCCCCGCGTCCGCTGGCGGTCCGCCGGGCGATGAAGGCAACTCGACCCGTCCTCCCGGCCTCGGAAATGCCGAACGCGAAGGCCTGCTCACCGGCCGGGGCGATCTGGGTGCGGCGGTCTGCGAGGGGGTTGCCCGGCGCGGGCGCGCAGCAGAGCAGTTCGGCCAGATCCACGCCGCCGGGCGCGGTGGCGGTCATCCGGACGCCGAACGATCTGCCGAGCGTGGCCCTCGCCGCCACGGGGAAGCCGGCCAGCGCCCGCCGCCGGTCCGTTCCGGTAGCCGATGCGGCATTGGCCAAACCGAGTGATGTGCGGTTCACGTCGCCTCCCACTGGCTCATGCGCGGCGAACGGCCGTGTCCACCGTAGATCAGGAGCGGCTGGAGGGAACGGGGAAAAGTACGAACATTTTTCTGTTTAGCGCGTGGGCACGGCGTGGCAGGCCACGCGCGCGCCGGGGCGGCGGCTCGGCGCGGTGGCGCGGGGTGGGATTTGCCCGGCGGGCGGACCGGGCATTCAACCGCGAAATTTGGCTCAGTTGAGGGATTCAGGAACGGAACGGCTGGATAGACTAGGTGCAAACGGGGAGGCGATACCGATTCGGGTCGGCGCTCCAGCAGTGATTCGCGAACGAGTGGAGAACGGGTGCGATGGGGTTTCGGCGGCGAATGACCAAGGATGGCGCAGCGCGGGCACGCCTCGGCGCGGATGGGCGGGCGATGGGCGCGGCGCTGCGCCGGTTTCCGCTTTCGACGCCGGCGGCGGGCACGGGCGCCGGGCACGGACCCCGCCCGGTGATGGTCAGCGCGGAGGATTTCGCGGCGATGAGGACCGTCGTCTCGGGGCATCAGGCCGCGCCGGCGACGCGCGCGGCAGGCGAGGATGCGCGCCGGATCGCGGCCGACATCGAGCGGGCCGAGCGGGACCTGAGGATCTGGGTCGGCGGCAACGACGGCGACCTGTCGTTGCGGCAGGCCGAGGAACGGGTCCGGCTGGAACTCCGCCACGCGCGCGAACTGCACGAACTCGAGGCCCGGGACGAGGCCGAAGCGATCGCGCTGGAGCAGCGGCACGAGGCCGAACGGGCGGGCGTCCAGTTGGAAGAACTGGCGCTGGTCGAGGAGACGCAGCGGCGCGAGGCCGAGTGGCTGCGCAACAAGCACAGCGACGGGCTGAACAGCCTGTTCGAGCGGCAGGAGATCGAGCGCGACCACCTGAACCGGCTCCACGCGCTGCAGGGCAAGCGCGGCTAGGCAACCGACGCAACGAAGCGCCCCGGGGCACGCGATCGCGGCCCCGGGGCGCTTCTGTCCCTGCCGGGTTGGCTGGCTCGCTGCTCGGCCGGGCCGGACACGGCGCGACCCCGGCGGGGGGAACCACCGGGGTCGCGCTGGCTGGGGAGGGATTGCGGCGTTCGTCCGGATTGGGGCCGGGTTGCGCCGCCGTACCGTCCCGCCTGGCCCGGCGTAGGGATGCCGGGCCGAACGGGGAAGCGGGAACGCTAGTCGTCGCGGCGGCGGGTGGCCGCCAGCAGGGCGGGCGCGAGGTCCAGCTTGAGCCCGAGGCCCACGCCGAGGCCGAGCAGCCCCGCGCCGGCCGCGCCGGCCAGCAGCGCGGCGGAGTCGAACCCGGCGACCGTCGGGCCGGCGCCGGTCGAGGGGAGTTCCTCGACCTTCTTGCCGCCCTTCGGCGTGATGGTGACGATGCCCGGCTTCTCCGGCTTGCCCGGAACCGGCTTGCCCGGCTTCTGCGGAACCGGCGCGGGGCCGGGGCCGGCGACGGTGTCGCCGACCGAGATGACGTTGCCGCTGTTGCTGCCGGAGTTGACGTCGCCGAGGCTGATCGCGCCGCCGTTGGCGGAGGCGTTCGCCGCGCCGCCGTTGCCGGCGCTGCCCGTCGTGCTCGTCGAGCCGCCGTTGCCGGCGCTGCCGTTGACCGCGACGTTGTTGTCGCCGCCGGAGGCGTCGGCGATGGCGGTGCCGCCGTCGGCGCTGACGCTGATGTTGGTCGTGTTGGTGACGGTGCCGCCGTCCACCTGGACCGCCGGGATGCCGTCGCAGAGGTTGCCGTCCCAGGTGTCGCCGACGGCCATCGCGTTGCCGGCATTGCTGCCGGAATTGATGTCCTGCGCGGCGATCGCGCCGCCGGATGCGCCGGCATCCGCGCCGCCGCCGTTGCCGGCCGCGGCCACGTCGGTGCCGCCGTCGCTGCCGCCGCCTTCTTCGAGGGCGACGTTGTTGTTGCCGCCGGAGGCGTCGGCGATGCCGGTGCCGCCGTCGGCGGAGAGATCGACGTTGGTGGTGTTGGTCACCGTGCCGCCGGTGATGACGACGGCCGGGGTGGACTTGCATTCTTCCTGCTTGGGAGGCGGGGCCGGGACGCCGGGGTTGGCGTTGGCGCTCGCCGTGGCGCCGCCCGCGAGGAGGCCGCCCGTGAGGACGACCGAGGCGATGCCCCAGCGCAACGTGGTCTTCAACAACGGATCGGCCATTGTCCCAGTCCTCCACCGCCCCATCCCCGACGGGGCCCCTTCCCGTTCGTCGCAGTGCTCGCGATCCGGCGGCCGTGCGGGGTGCGGGCCGCTTCACCCCTCTCTACGCGCAAGGCGGCAGGTTGGTTACGCGGGGGATGAAACGACGGTGAGGGACGGTGACCGTGTGGTGCGCCGATTGAATCGCCAGCGGCGGATTTCGCGGCTTCGGCGCGCCGGGCCGGGGCGGAGGCCGAGGCTAGGCCGGTGCACGAGTGCCGGCCTGCTCGAATCTCGGCGGGACCAGGCGAGGCGGCGCTCCCGGCGGCCCGGTGCGCCAGGCTGGCGTGTCATCGTGCCTCGATCGTCCGACGAGTATCCCGCCATCAGCATGGTCGTGAGGATGGTGTACAGGGCGGCGATCGGGTTGTTCACCGGGCGGCCTTTCGCGGCAACGCGAGCGTGAGCCGAGGGTTCAACCCGCCGTCTCGATGACGTGATCGAAGAGATCGGGCGGACGTGCCCGAGTGGCCGGCGATCAGCGGCTGGGCCAGGCCGGGGCGCGCCAGTCGCGCCGGGTATCGGAAAGCCGGCGAACCGGAAGGACTACCGTGCGTGGGGTTCCGTGCCGTTGACCTCCTCCGCGCAGCGAACGCCGGCGCGGACGTCTCGTCGCCGTTGGCGGTCCTGTATCCGGGGACGCTTCGAGGATGCGCTGCCAGCCGTCGCCGCACATCTGGCGAGCGGCAGATTCGCAGGCAGAGGCGGGCGGCGGCGTGTCCTATGCCGGGGGAGGCCGAACCGGCCGGGCGAACCCGAGCGGGTTGCGCGGCGGCCGGGCGGCGTGCGACAACCGCGGGGTCACGGCAACCGGGGCCGGGGACCACGAGGCGAACCGGGCCGGGAGTGCGCCGTGCTGCGAACCGTGCATGCCATCCGCTACGTGACCCCCTTGCGCGAGGGCGGGTCGCTGCCGGCCGTGGTCGAGGGCGACGACGACGGCACGTGGGTCGCCAAGTTCCACGGCGCGGGGCAGGGGCCGAAGGCGCTTGTGGCCGAGGTGCTGGCCGGCGAGATCGCCCGCTCGCTGGGGCTGCCGATGCCCGAACTGGTAACGCTCGAACTGGACCCGGCGCTGGCCGCCGCCGAGCCCGACCCCGAGGTGCAGGAGCTGCTGGAGCGCTCGGCCGGGCTGAACCTCGGCATGGACTTCCTGCCCGGGTCGCTGCCGCTCGGCGCGCCGGGGCTGGCGGACATCCCGCCGGAGTTGGCCGCCGACGTGGTCTGGTTCGACGCGTTCACCTCGAACGTTGACCGGACGCCGCGCAACCCGAACCTGCTGCTGTGGCACCGCCGGTTGTGGCTGATCGACCACGGGGCATCGCTCTACGTCCACCACGGCTGGAGCGGCGACCGGGAGGCCATCCTCAAGCAGGCGGCGGCGCGGTTCCCGGCGATCCGCGACCACGTGCTGCTGCCGGTGGCCGGCTCGATCGCGGAGGCCGACGCGCGGCTGGCCGGCCGGCTGGATGCCGCCGAACTGGCGCGGATCGCCGATCTCGTGCCCGACGTGTGGCTGGAGGGTCTCCCGCCGTTCGCCAGCCCGGAGGAGCACCGGGCGGCCTACCGGGCGTACCTCGCGGCGCGGCTGGAGCACCCGCGCCCGTGGGTGGAGGAAGCGGAAGCGGCCCGGCTGGCTGCGCAATCCGAGGCGGACCAGCCTGCGGGCGGACGGGGCGCTAACCGTGGCTGACGAGCGGCCGGATCTGCTGCCCTACGCCTACGCGCCGCTGCGGGTGGTGCCGCGCGTGGAGCGGGGCGAGGCGGTCAACGTCGGCGTGGTGCTGTACTCGCGGCCGGCGCGGTACCTCGGGGTGCGGACCGGGTTCGACGCCGCCCGTCTCCGCGCATTCTGGCCGGATCTGGACCTCGACGCGATCCGCCGGCACCTGGACGTGCTGCGGCTGGTGGCGACCGGCGACCCGGCGGGTGGACGGATCGCGCTGCTGCCGCCGAACGAGCGCTTCGGCTGGCTGACCGCGCCGGCCAGCACGATCGTCCAACCAGGAGCGGTCCACGGCGGCGCGTGCCCCGATCCCGAGGCGGCGCTGGCCGAGTTATTCGCCGAGCTGGTGGCGTTGCCGGGCGGCGACGACTCTGGCGCAGGCGCAGCCGGTGCAGTGCAGGAATAGGGCGATCGCGCAGGCCACCCAACCTGTCCGTAGAACGGCTGAGTCCCTTCGATGGTCGGGGCGATGCGACGGCGACACGAGCGCCGTCACCCGCACGTTGGCGTTCCCACCCATTTGAACGATTGCGCCATGCGCTGCTCGCATCGCCGACATCGTGCCCTGCCTGCGGCCTTGCACCCGTACCCTGAGCACGGGAAGTTCGGCGGTCGCAACCGGCGGGTCCCCGAACGGCGTCCACAGCGGCGCGCTCGGGGCCGCTCGACCGGCGCGGAACCGGCGGACGCCGTCGGGAGAACGGCGGACGCCGGTTCCGCGCCGGTCGGTCAGGAATCGTAAACGGCGTTGGCGGGCGGCTGCACCAGATCGACGAGGTAGGCGTCGATGGCGTCTCGAGTGCGGCTCTCCCCCGGCCGCAGGTAGGTCGTGTGGCCGTTGCCGAGCCGCGTGAGCAGGACGCTGCCGTCGATCTGCTGCCGCATCAGGTGGGCCCAAACGTAGCTGGTCGATGGGTCGTGTGTCGCGTTGACGATCAGGATCGGCGGCGCGCCGACGACGTCCCACGCCCCGGGCGGGTTGACCACCGGTACCGGCCACCCCATGCACCCGACCAGGATCGTCCAGGTCTGGGTCGCGCCTCGCGTATGCGGGGCGACGACGCGGGCGAACTGCTCGTAGGCGGCGAGGTCGTCGAACGACTCGATGTCGGTCGGCCAATCGACGCACTCGATGGCCTGTCCGGCGTAGGCCCCGTCGACCTCGCTCTGAGCGAGGCCGACGGCGAAGGCGCTTGCGTCGCCGGCCTCGGCCGCGGCCAGCGCCGTTGCCAACCCTTCCCAACCAGGGGCGCCGAAGTAGGCCGGCGTCGGGTGCTCGAACATCAAGTAGCCCTGGGTCATGAAGCGGATATCCTCGCCGGTGACGTCCTCGCGGCAGATGAGGATCTCCGCGCAGCGCAAGGCCGGGATCGGCGTTTCGTCCGCCGTGGCAACCAGCCCGTCGTAGACCGCCAGCACGTCCCGCCCGTGCAAGGCGCACGCCTCCGCCGCGTCGCACCAGGCGGCGAAGCGCTCCAGCACCTGCTCGTGGGTGCGGGCTTCGTTGTCGAGCATGGCCAAGGGGCGCTGTGCGTGGTCGAGCGCGCCGTCGAGGACCATCGCCCGGATGTTGCCCGGGTACAGCTCGGCGTAGGTGGCGCCGAGCTGAGTTCCGTACGAGAGGCCGAGGTAGTTGAGCGGCTCATCACCGAGGGCGAGACGGACCAGTTCGATGTCGCGGGCGGCGCTTACGGTGTCGAGGTGGCCGAGCAGCGGGCCGGTGAGTTCGAGGCAGCTCTGCCCTACGGCATCGGCGTACTCGCGCAGCCGCGCGAAGCCGGCCTCGTCGTCCGGGAACCGCGGGACACGCTCGTTCCAGATGTCCGGATCGCAGCGAACCGGGGTGCTGGCGCCGACGCCGCGCGGGTCCATGCCGACGACGTCGAAGTGGTCGCGCACCGCGGGGGTGAAGACCGGCACGCCAGCTGCCGCCGCCGCGACGAGTTCGGTAGCCGACCCACCGGGACCGCCAGGGTTGAAGATCAGGCTGCCGACGCGGTTGGCCGGTTCGCGGGCCGGCAGGCGGTTGAGACCGATGGCGATCTGCGCGCCGTCGGGGTCAGCGTAATCCAGCGGCACGGCAACGGTGGCGCACTCCAGGCCCTCCGCGTCGGGCGGCACCGGGCTGGCATTGGCATCGCCTTCGCCGCGACATGGTTCCCATTCGAGCGCCGTGGACGGCGTGGCGGGCGTGGCCTGCTCGGCGGCCGAACCCGGAGCAAGCAGGGGCGACAAGACGGTGGTTGCGAGCGCTGCGGCAAACGCGATAGCTCGTAGCCGCGCCACGGGGCGGGAGACGAAAATGGGCCGGCGGTGGATCATGAAACCCCCTTGGGGCATAACAAGAGTTACCGCACTGTAGCGGTTCTTTGCCCGCCGCGATACTCACAACACCTTGATATCTGGGCCGGCCAGCCTCCCAAGGCACACGCTGCGGCCGTACCGCTCACGTTAAGGAGCAGGCGTTGCCGCTGGGGTGGCCGCCACCGGCGTTCCGGCCAGTGGGGTTGCGGCGGGCATCGGCAGCGTTTCGTCGGACGCGCCGGTGCAGGGCGCGCCGCGCTCCGGGCCGTTGCGGGCGTAGGCGCGGATGAACTGCCGCAGGCGCGGGTCGTTCACGTCATCGAGCCGCAGTTGCGCGCCCCAGGCGGAGGCGACGATCGGTTCGTCCTGGCCAGGCCATGGGGAGACCAGCAGGTAGTCCTCGCGCTCGGCGAATTTTTCCAGCCGGTCGAGGGCGGCGGCGGGCAGGCCCGGCCGGTAGGTGATCCAGACCGCGCCGTGCTCCAGCGAGTGCACGGCCTGCTCGGTGATGACCGGCTCGTCGTAGACGCCGCAGTTCTGCCACATCGGGCTGTGCGGACCGCCGGCGGGCGGCAGCAGGTCGTAGTCGATCGGCCCGGAGACGTGGTCGTAGGAAAGGTCTTCGTAGATCTCCACGCCCTCGATGCCGGGGTCGTTGCTTTCCTGCGCCAGGGCCGGGACAGCCAGCAGCGCGGCGATCGCGGCGGCGGTGACGAGGGGTCGGCTGCGCATGGCGGTGTGATCCTCCGGTGGCGGGGACGGCTCGGCGGCCATGGTCGCAGATCGGCGCGCCGCCGGTCAGCCCAGCCTTCGCCGGTTCTCGTGCAGGACGTTTCCCGCGCAAGCCGACGATTCACGCGGAACCCGGCCGACCAAGCACGCTTCACGCCCGCGATACCCCTGCGAGCGGGGTGCGGAATCCGCGCCGTTCCCCCGCGTTCCATTTCAGCCGGGCGGTTCTGGCGGATCGCCGTTCGACACGGATTCGGCGGCGGCGACGAGGTCGCGGGCGATGGCGCGCAGGAGCGATCCCAGTTCCGGCGGGTTGCGGACGACGAACCGGCAGCCGAGGTTGAACAGGTAGTGCACCGCCGAAGGCAGGTCCTCGACGTTGAACCGGATCAGCGTGCCGTCGTGGTGCGGCTCCAGCGTGGCCTCGTGGGGCGCGACGCGGCAGCGTGCGTCCTCCGGGGCGAGGGCCAGCAGCGCCTCGACGCGCCACGCGCCGGGCGCGGCTGCCAGCGCGTCGCGCACGAAGGCCAGCGCGTCGAACCCGTCCGGAGGGGTGAACGAAGCGGCCAGCGGTTCGACCGCGGCGATGCGATCCAGCCGGAAGAGGCGGGGACCGGCGCGCAGGTGGCAGAACGCCGGCAGGTACCAGCGCCCGCGCAATTGCACGATGCCCCAGGGGTCGATCTCGCGGTCGCTGTGCTCGCCGTCGGCGGCGGCGTACCGAATCCGCAGCCGGTGCCGGCGGTGCGTGGCGAGGCCGACCTCCAGCACCACCGCGGCGGCCGGCTGGTCGTGCCGCGCCGGGGCGTCGATGGTGAGGGTGCCCTGCACGGCGGCGATGCGTTCGCGCACATCCGGCGGCAGCGCCCGCTCGAGTTTGGCGAGCGCGCCCTCGACGGAAGCGGCCGACGCGCCGCCGCCGGTGCGGCGGACGGTGAGCAGGCCGAGGGCGGCGGCGAACGCTTCCTCGTCGGTGAACAGCAGGGGCGGCAGCCGGAAGCCCGGGCGCAAGCGGTAGCCGCCGTGGCGGCCGCGCTCGGTTTCGACCGGGATGCCGAGGTCCTGGAGCATGGTGACGTAGCGGCGGACGGTGCGCAGATCGACTTCCAGCCGGTCGGCCAGTTCCGGGCCGCTGAGGCGCCCGCGCGCCTGCAGCAACTCCAGCACGGCGAGCACGCGGGTCGTCGGGTGATACACTCCGAACCGCCTTTCCTCGCGTACGTACGCGCCTCGAACATCGTCGTGAATGCGGGCCGATCCTGTCCTGATTCGCGCCTATCCTGTAGGTCGGATGGCGAACGCATGTTCGCCCATCGCCCGGGGAACGTCCAGTCCCCCGGGGGTCCCGCCGGGGCGACGGCGGGGCGCGGGCCCGGTCTCCGGGCAGGCAGGAGCGGAAATCGGCATGGTCCGAAACGAGTGGGAATTGGGCCAGCACGCGCGCCACGTGCGGCGGGAAGCGATGGATGCGGCGAGCCGGCGGCGGATGCTGGCGCTCGCCGAGAGCGGGAACGGCGGCCGGCGCGGCATCGGCGCGGTGGCCGCCGAAGCGGTCGCCGGGTGGCTCGAAGGCGCGGCCCGGCACCTCCGCCGGGCGGCGGGATCGGGCCGGATCGAGCCCGCCATGGCGGGGTCTGCCGCCACCCGGCTGAACCAGGGGTGCTAGCGATGCGCGGCGCGGCCGGGAACACCCCCGGCCGCGCCGAAGGACGGAGGAACGGGGACATGGTAACGCCGGAGATGGCCAGCAAACTCGCGCTCTCGCTGCCGCAGGTGGACGAAGGAAGCCACCACGGGACGCCCGCCTTTCGCGTGCGCGGGCGGTTGTTCGCCCGGCTGCGGGACGACGGCATGATGGTGGTGCGCATCGATCCGGGGTACCGCGACGTGCTGGTGTCGTCGGCGCCGGACCGGTTCGTCGTCACGCAGCACTACCAGGATTACCCGTGGATGCTGGTGCGGCTGGATGCCGTCGGCCCGCAGGAACTCGACGACCTGCTGGCCGACGCGTGGTCGCAAGTCGCGCCCAAGCGGCTCGCGGCCGAACTGCTGGCGACGGCGTAGGTTGCCGGTTCGGGACGCGAAGGACTGCCATCCCCATGACCCATCCGACGCTGGAAACGCTGGAGCGGCAACTGCGCGACGCGGCCGAGGTGGCCGCGCCGGAGACGAACCTGCGCACGCGCAAAATGTTCGGCGGCGCGGGCGCGTACGCCGGGGCGGGGATGTTCGCCTCCCTCTCCGGCGTCGGGCTGGCGCTGAAGTTGCCGGACGACGCCCAGGCCGAATTGCTGCGGCACGACGGCGCGAAGCCGCTGCAGTACGACGCCGAGATGCCGCCGAGCAAGAGGTACGTGGTGGTCCCGGACGGAATGCGCGCCGACCCGGACGCGCTCGCGCCGTGGGTGCGGCGCAGCATCGACTTCGCGGCGTCGCTGCCCGCTTCGAAAGCGCGCAAGCGCCGGACCGCCTGACGGGGTACGCGCCGCACCTCGAACCGCGCTCCCTGCAAGCGGGTGAGCGCCTTTGCGGGGGAGGCGGCCCATCGGGCCGCCTCCCCCGTTCGCACGTTACAACTCGGTGTCGTAAACGTAGCCGAGGTCGCGGCTGGAAAGCATCATCCGGGGCGTGACCGTTTCCCCGAGCATGGTGAAGGGCCACATCGCGTCGTCGATGTTGTGGCCGACCGGGCCGCCCGATTCCGGCAGGTAGACCTGGCCGTGGCGGCGCATCCACTCGTTCCAGATGCGGTCGATGTTGGCGTGGTGGAGCCAGAAGACCGGGTCGTTGAGCGACACGTTGGCGGCCATCGTCCCGAAGACATCCGTCGCAGGGTGGGGTGGTTCGGCGACCACGAGGTTTCCGCGCTCCCCGTCGCGCGCGCCTTCGACCGAGAACGCGAACTCCCCGGCGATCCAGAGGTGCACGCCGTTGTGCAGGTTGTGCGGGCCGGTGCAGATCGGCGCCATCCCGTTGTCCGGGTCGCAGATCTCGTCCACGCAATCCTGCCAGCCTTCGAGCACGTTGCGGAAACTGCCGCCGGTGGGGATGACGGTGTTCCACGGCGCGGCGTCGTAGGTGGGGATGGAGAGGGCCGCTTCGAGGTCCTCCGGGGTCGGCAGCGCGGGCGCGAAACTCGTCGCCCCGAGTTGGCGGATGAGGTACGGGAAGCGGTCGCGGTCGTTTGGATCGAAGACGGTGATGTGCCACGCGTCCTTGCGGAACGGCCCGTTCGTGAGCGCGAAGCCTTCGGCGGGGTCGCCGTTGCCGCCCAGGAAATCGTCCGCCCAGAGGTAGGCGTCGAGGGTGTTGTCCACCGTCCAGTCCCAGTACGGGATGGTGACGGTCGGTTCGATCGCCTGCAACTCGCGCTCGAACGTGATCAGGAACTGCCGGTGCCACGGCAGGAACGCCGGTCCCATATGCCCGGCCATGATGGCGCAGCCGAAGGCGTCCCGGTGCCAGAGCACGAACGTGTCGTAGACGGAAAGGCCGTGCATCCAGGGCGACGGCTTCTTCTTCACGGCCAGGATCGCATTGACGAGCGCCTGCCGCTCGGCCGCCGAGAGATCCTTGCCGTTCTTGCGAACCCAGAGCGCGCCGCTTTCGGGCGTCGCCGCCGGTTGGGCGAGCCCGTTGCCGTGCTGGTGGCCGGCGGCCGGGGTCGCGGCCTCGGCGGCTGCCGACCCGCGCCGGGTTGCGCCGAGCCCGGTGCCGGCGATTGCCGCTGCGCCCAGCGCGCCGAGCAGGCGACGACGCGGCGCTCCGCGCGCGGCCAGCCGGGCGAGGCGATCGAACACCTGATCGTCCATGAACTCCCCTTCTGATGGATGCGCCGCCGGCTCCGGACTTGACCTAGAAGGCAGCCGGCGGACGCGGCACAGCATCGGCGCGGGTGGATCCACCCGCGCCGATGCAATTGGTTGTTGGCAGGGGAAGCGTAACAGGCCGGTCGCCCCGGGCGGTCGATGGAGCGCAGGAGGCCGAAGAGATGTCGCGTGGTGATCGCGGCGTCGCCAGTCGCCGTGGACCACCCCGGAACGTCGGCCCGTGCCTGCGCCTCATCGGCGTCACGCAAGCGGTGTCATACGAAATCCGGTTTGTTGGCGTGGGAATCCGTTCATCGCTCGTAGCGGAGGGCCCGGCGCCCTCCGGTGCCCGGAACCGCGTACGGACGCGGGAGGGCGCCGGGCCCTCCCCTACGAACGCACGGTGTCGCGGGAGGGCGCAACGGAAGCGACCAGCCGGATGCCGTAGTACGGAAAGCCAGCCTCGCCGCCGTTGCGGACCGCGCGAGCGCCCGCTACGCCGTTGCCGTGTCGCCGAACTCCGGTGCAAGCAGGGCTCGCGCGGTGTCGAGGTCCACGCGGCGATAGTGCTCGACCGGACGGCCGCCCTCCATCAGGCGCGCGCGCCCGTCGCGGAGCGCGGCTTTCGCCGCCTCGTCAAGGTGCGGCGATTCGTCGATCACGGCCGAGACGTACGATTCGGTCACTGAACTGCCGGCGGCGATGACGTCGGCGTCCCGCGCCCTCCCGGACGGCGCGTAGGCCACCGCCGACCGCAGGCACCAGCAGGCGGGTGATGGCGCGGTCGTCGATCGCGCGCAGCACGGCTTCCGGCTCGCCAGCGACCACGACCTCCTTGTGGTCCGGCCAGATGTCGAGCATCGAGTGATTGCCGTGCTGCTGCCCGACGCGGAAGACGAAATAATCGGGATAGACGAAGCAATCGTCCCCGCGGGACCGCTGGAGATCGTAGAACGCCGTGATCGTCGCCAGGACCAGGACGCTCGCGCCCAACGCGCCACCGGGATGGTGGACGACGACGCCGAGCCGGTCGCGCGCGTCGAAGCCGGGGAACAGGTCCGGGATGGTCACCGGTCGGCCGTCGCGCTCCACGGCGAACGAGGCGCTTGGGCCGAATGCACCGTGCGCATCCTCCTGGACATCGCTCCCGGCGACGCATGACGCAACCCCGCGACGCCGCGCGGCGGGCGAAGACGTCTCACCGCCCGTGGCATCATCCTCACCCAGACACGTTTCCTATCCGATGGCCACGATCTCCTCGGCGGCCCGGCGTCCGCTGCGCAGCGCGCCGTCCATCGTCGCGTAGTACTTCTCGGCGGTGTGCTCGCCGGCGAAGTGCAGCGGGCCGACGGGGCGGATCAACTCGGCCCACGGGCGTGGTTTGCCGACCAGTTCGGCGGAGTAGGCTGCGCCGATCCACGGGTCGTCATGCCAGGTGGTGAGCACGGCGTCCTCGGGTGCGAGCGCCAGGTCGGGGCGGAGCCACCCGAGGCGTTCGATCCAGCGCTGCGGGCCGACATCGACGCGGAGCGCATCGAGGGCCGGCGCGGAGCCGGCGAAGCAGTTCGCCGCCGGCGCGACCGCTCCGTCCGCTCCGTTCGCCGTCCACGTCCAGAAGAGGTCGGGCACCGACATGGTCGCGCTCGGCGCGGTTGGCTCGCGCAGCGGCACGGCGAGTTTGGCGGCGTGTCCGTAGGCGACGCGTTCGATGGCGGCTCGCTTCCAGTCCGGCAGGGGAGGGTCGAAGGCAATCCCGTCCGTCAGCCGCGCCGGAACGGCCAGCACGACCCGATCGGCTTCGATGTCGAACCCCGCGGCGCGCACGGTGGCGCCGTCGTCGGACCAGGCGACCGCCTGCGCCGGCGTCGAGAGGTGCACGGCCGACCCGAGGCGGCGCGCCAGTTCGAGCGCGACGCCCTGGTTGCCGCCGGCGACGCGGAAACTCTCGTCGCTGTTGATCAGGGAAGCGCCTTTGCCCAGGACCGTCGCCGGGAGGCTCGCCACCGGCAACGTCGATGTGATCGTGAGCCGCGCCACGATGGCCTCGCGCGCGCCGGGGTCGAGGTCGATGCCATCGAGGACGGCCGTGACCGGCTCGTTCGGGTTCGCCTCGCGTCCGGCGAAGACCTCGCCGAGGCGGGCCGCCGCCGACAGCATCGCCGCGCGATCGACGCCCCGGCCGCCCCGCGGCTCTCGATCGGCGTAAGCCATGCCCGTCGGCGCGAGCCGCAAGCCGAGGCGTTCGACGGTCGCGATGATCTCGGACTGGTAATGCTCGATGAACTCCGCGCCGCGCTCGATCACCGCGCCGTTCGGCAGCGTCTGCGACCAGACCCGGCCCCCGACCCGGTCGCGCGCCTCGAGCACGACGACGTCGTGGCCGGCGCGCTGCGCCGCTTCGGCAGCCGCCAGCCCGCTGAACCCGGCTCCGACGATGCAAATGCGCATGCCGCCTCTCCGACTATCCGTGCGTCCGGGCCGAACGATTCGTGGGTGACGCGCCCGCGGCGGGTCATGGCGACGAGCCGTCCCCCCGGCGTCCACGTCGCACGCGCCCTAGCCTGCTGGAACCCGCCGAATGTCGCGGCGATTGTCGCCCGGCGTGCGGCGCGCCACAACCAACAGGGAGCGCGGGCGTGGACGCCGACAAGCGCCGTTCGCCCGACCTCATCCTGCCGCGCCGCGATCTCCGGACGAGCGCCGCCTCGTGGCTCGCACGACGGCAATCTCGTTCGCCCAATGCCCTCGACCCGCCGGCGTCTCATACGAGATCCGGCCGCTCGAACCGGGATGCCGTCCGCTGTCGCCGGGCAGGGACCGTGCCCTCCCGTGCCGGTCCTCGCGAACGAGGGATGCCGGATGGGCGGCTGCCGGGTCGTGCGGAATGCGGGCGGTTGCCCTCGCTGCCGCCGACGGTCGCGGGCATTCACCCGGCAGGGCTCCGCGCCGTCCATTTATTCGGTATTTATTCGGTATTCTTTCGGCGTTTATTCGGTCGTGGCACGCCGCGTACGTACGCGGCAAAGCGTCCGCAACGGACTTTATTCGCGGCCCCTCCCACGCTCAGCGCCCGGTACCCCCGCGCCGCACGCGCCCGCCCCGGTTTCGTCCGGGAGGCTGGCAGGGGGCGCCGAAGAAACCCGGTTTCCGCATGGGCATGGGAAAACCGCCGCCGAATAAACGCCGAAAGAATACCGAATAAAAACCGAATAAATTGGCCTGGCCGCAGCGCCCGCACGCCTACCGGCGACGGCGGTTCCAGACCGATCGGCCGGCTCCCGTATCACGGAGCCGGCGGCGATCCGGCGGCCGGCGTACCGTCGCCGGATCGCCGGCAATGGGATCGCCCGCCCCGATCCCCGGAACTCTCGGGGGATCGGGGCGGGCGAGGCCCATCGAACGGTCAAGAATCTTCTAGCGCGTCGCGGCGTCCGCATCGAGCGGGGAGCCGTCGGGGCCAACGAGCGCGGGCGGGCGGCGGACCGGTTCGAGCACGTCGTCCACGAGGCCGTACTCCTTGGCCTCCTGGGCGCTCATGTAGTAGTCGCGCTCGCTGTCGTGCTTGACCTTCTCGAAAGGCTGGCCGGTGTGCTGGGCGATGATCGACATGCACTTGGCCGAGAGCGTCATCGTTTCGCGGGCGGCGACCTCGATGTCGGGCACCGCGCCGCTGAACCCGCCCGAGCCCTGGTGGATGAGGATGCGGGCGTTGGGCAGGGCGAAGCGCTTGCCGGGCGCGCCGCCGGCCAGCAGCACGGCGCCCATGCTCGCGCCGAAACCGAGGCAGAAGGTGGCCACGTCCGGTTTGATCATCTGCATGGTGTCGTAGATGGCGAGGCCCGCGTAAATGACGCCGCCGGGGGAGTTGATGTAGAAGCGGATGTCCTGCTCCGGGTCCTCGTGGGCGAGGAAGAGCAGTTGCGCCACGATCAGGTTGGCGATCTGGTCGTCCACCGGCGTGCCGAGGAAGACGATGCGGTCCTTCAGCAGCCGGGAGTAAATGTCGTAGGAGCGCTCGCCCCGGTTGGTGCTTTCCACCACCATCGGGATCAGGTTTTCGATCTTCGGGATTTCCATTCGGGAGCCTCCGTCTCGTCCGGCCGGGCGCTGCCCCGGCCGGAACGTCAACCGTACCCCAATCGGCCCCTGCCGGCATCCTCTCCGGCCGTCCAGGTTCCGGCGTTCGGCGCAGTACGTCGCGGATGTCCCCTGGCGACCCGGTTCCGGCGCCGGGCGCGACGCCGATTCGGCCGCGCGCAGACCCCACCCGTGGTCTCAACGCCGGGAAGCGTCGTCCGTCAGACCGATGTAACCCGGCGGACGACCACCCGCGCGCGGCCTCCGGCGCCTCACCGCGGGCGCACGATACGATCAGGCCGGCGACAGGAAACGCAGCGCAACCACGCCGGCCGCGATCAGGACGAGCGGGAGGATGCGCCCGGGCGTCGCCGGATCGCCGAACAGCACGATGCCGGCGACCACCGTGCCGGCGGCGCCAATCGCCGTGAAGACGGCGTAGGCGGTGCCGATCGGCAGCGAGCGCGCCGCCGTGCTCAAGAGGTAGACGGCGACCGCGCCAAGGACGACGCAGCGAACCGTCGGCCAGGCGCGGGTGAAGCCATCGGTCGGCGGCACGCTCAGCGCGAAGGCCACTTCGACGACGCCGGCGGCGAGCAGCCATGCCCAGGCCATCGCGTTACCTCCTCCGCCGGTGGTCGCGGCCGGCGACCTCGGCGTATGGGATGCGCCGCAACGAGAAGACCTCGTCGAGCGCGGCCCAGTCGGCGCGCCCGAGACGGCCGACCGGGTCCAGGAGTTCCGGGACGACCAAACCGTGGCGCAGGACCGCCGCGTGGACGGCGACATGGACGATCTCGCCGAAGACCACGGTCGAGGCCGGGAACGCCACCTCGCCCGCGGCACGGCACTCGATGGCGATGGGAGATGCGGCGACCCGGGGCGGGGTGACCCGCGCCGAGGCCTCTCGCTCGATCCCGACCGCGTCGAACTCCCCGATCGCGGGCGGGAAATCCGTCGCGGTGGCGTTGACGGCATCCGCGAGGGAGCGGGTGGCGACGTTGACGACGAATTCGCCGGTGTCTCGCACGTTGCGCAGGGTGTCCTTCGGCCCGAGGCTGGTGAACTGCACGATTGGCGGATCGACCGAGGCGACGGTGAAGTAGGAATGAGGCGCGAGGTTGTCGATCCCGTCGCGGGAGCGGGTGGAAATCCAGGCGATGGGCCGGGGGACCACCACGGAGTTGAGCAGCGCCCCGAATCGCTCGCCATGGTCCGATGGGTCGAACGCGACGCGTTCCGCGGCGGCGGTGTCCATGATCGTGAAGTCCTCGTGAGAAAACAGAACGACGGTACGTTTGTGGTAACGTACTATAGTACTCTTATGGACGTCAACCCCCTGTCTCGACCGTCCGAACCCGAACGGCCCAGGCGCGCGGATGCCGAGCGCAACCGGGCGGCGATCCTTGCCGCGGCGGCCGAGTTGTTCGCCGAGCACGGCGCGGCATCCGTTTCGATGGACGCGGTTGCCGAGCGGGCCGGGGTGGGCAAGCCGACGCTGTATCGCCACTTCGGCGACAGGGCCGGGTTGGCGCACGCGGTCTTCGAGGAGCGCGAGCGCGGGTTCCAGGCGCGCCTGATCGCGGAGCAGGGCACTGGAGCGCCGGCAGGAAGGATCGCCGACTTCCTCGACGGCTATCTCGGTCTCGTGGAGGCCCACCTCGACGTGCTGGCGGCTGCCGAGTCGGCGCGGCCTGGCGCGCGTTTCGCGGTGGGCGCCTACGCCTCGTACCGCCGGCTGCTGGCGATATGGCTGGGCGAAGCCGGCGTGCCGGAGGCGGATCGCGGCTACCTCGCCGACGTGCTGCTGGCGACCGCGGCAGCGGACCTTTACCGCCAGCAGCGGGACGTCGAGAAGTACGCCCCGGAGGAGATCCGCGCCCGGGCCCGGGCACTGGCGCACCGCCTCGTCGCGGCGTACGCAACGCCTGGTGCGGCCGCGGGCGGTCGTCGCGCACAGGGCGCGTAACCCCGGGGCCGGCTGCACGTCGGCGGCCGGAGCGGATTCGCCGGGGCGCCGGCGGCGACCCCCGGACCCCCAAACCCCCCCCCGTACGGTTAACCCCGGGCCGCCGGTTGGCG
>JAFAEX010000049.1 GCA_023423795.1 Chloroflexota bacterium
GGATCTCGCCGGCGGCCGCCTCCTCGTAGCGGACGAGGCCGGGCAGGATCGGCAGCCCGGCGGCGTCGGCCGAGGTCCAGGTGTCCGGCCGCAGGGCGTTGGAGCGCAGGTCGAACGTCGCGCCGGAACCGGCTGTCCAGGAGCCGTTGGGGAGCGGCCGGGCGTCGAAGAGTTCGTAAAGGGTGCAGGCGTCGGCATCCACGATCAGGACGTGGCGGTCGCCGGTGCCGCACGGCCCGCCCTCGATCGGCGCGCCGGCCGGGATCGGATATGGGCCGGGGTCGCTTTCGTCGGGCACCCCGAAGGTGACGGAGACCGGCGCTGCGCTGGGAAAGGTGATGAAGGGGATGCCGATCGGGCCGCCGTCGAAGACGCCGGAACCGAAGTCCGCTCGCAACGGCTCGTTCGCCCCGATCGAGGCGACGTAGGCGGCCGAGTTGGCGTCCAGCGGCAGTGCGTCGATCCGGGCGTTCCATACGTTGTCGTTCGGCAGCAGCGGGCAGGCGGACGGGAACGCGCCGCAGGTGCCGGTGGAGCACGGCGAGACGCAGCCCGCGCCGGAGCATTGCTGGCCGCTCGGGCAGCATCGGCCGCCGCAGGCGCGGCAGCCGGGGCACCGCGGCTTCTTGTCCTTGCCTCGGCCTTTTCCGCGCCCCTTGCCTTTTTTCTTCTTCATGGCGTCGGTCGAAGTGGCGGCGAGGCCGAGCGCTGCCGCCAGCGTGCCTCCGACGGCGCGGCGCGGGAAGCGGGCGGCCAGCGCCCGGGTGAGCGCGGCGAAGCGGTCCTGGTCCATGGCCGGTGTCCTCCGGAGCGCGGCTAGAAGACGCTCGTCGCCGTGTTCTTGATGCTGTTCGGGTCCGTCGTCGCGACTTCGGTCGCCCAGCCGGGCTGGAGGGAGTCGAAGCGGCGGTTCGTCGTCATGTCCATGAGCGCGCAGAGCGGGTCGTTGAACCCGTTGCCCGGTCCCCACTCCCATGCGTACCAGCCGATGCCGTGCCGCTGGGTTTCGGCCAGGATCGTCTTGTACTCCACGCGGCCGCCCTCGGCGCAGATGCTGCCGTTCGGGTTGAACGCGCCGTGGGACGCGAACTCGCCGACGATCAACGGGTAGTTCGCGTTGACCGCGCCCTGGAGCGCGTCCTTGATGAACTGCTGGGTGGCGCCGCCGTTGGCCGGCCAGTACATGTGGACCGAGAAGATCAGGTTGCGGTCGGGGTCGGCGTCCAGCAGCGCCGCGGCGGTGGCGTTGAGGGTGGTCAGACGCTTGCCCCAGTCGGGCGCGTCGATCACCAGCGGGGTGCGGATGCCGGCGCCGCGCATCCGCTGGACGGCGGCGGTGTAGCGCTGGGTGAACTGCGCGTCGCTCACGGTGTCGTCGCCGACCTCGTTGCCGATGTTGACAAGCAGGTATTCGCGGTGCTTCTGGATGATGGAGACGATCCGCGGCTGCACCCAGTAGTTCACGAGGCTGTCCAGCCGCGACCAGTCGCCGGTGGCGTCGTGGAGTTCGATCATCGGGACGAGGCCGCTGCTGCGGGCGTTGCCGATCAGCGCGTCGAGCACATCGGGGTTCGTCTTCGGCCCGTTGGGCGCCAGGTTCGAGGTGATGCCCCAGACGATGCGGACGGTGTTGGCCCCGGTCTTCCTGATCTCGGGGAACGAGATCGCGCCCCGGGGGTCCTCGTCGTCGAACACCGACATCTTGTTGACGCCGCGCAGCACGACCGGCTTGCCGGCCGCGTCGCGGATCGTGCGCCCGCTGACGGTGAACGATGGGCCGGCCGGCGGCAGCGGTCCGCACGTCCCGCCGGTGCACACGTCGCCCGCCCCGCAGGTCCTGCCGCAGGCTCCGCAGTTGGCGGGGTCGGATTGCACGTCGATACAGGCCTTGCCGCAGCGCTTCGTGCCGGCCGGGCAGGGCTTCGGGCGCTTGCCCCGCCGGTTTCCCTTCCCCTTCCCCGAGCCCTTCTTCCTGGCGGATTGCCGGCCCCGCCGTTTCGCGTCGGCGTCGAGGCCGAGCGCCGCCATCAGCCCTCCGGCGACGATTCCCGCCGTCCCGCGGCGGGATCGGGGCGCGGCCAGCGCGCGCGCCAACCCGTCGATCGTGTCCTCGATCATGGGCGACTCCTCCCGGGCGGGGCAACGAATCCCCCACCGGCTTTCAGGATAGGGAGAAGAGAGGGAGTCTGCATGGAGAGAAATACGAAAAAATTCCTGTTGACGTCCGGTTTCGTAAACGTCCGGATGGATCGACGATGCATTCGTTCGACGTTGGCGTGGGCCGGGGAGCGCGTTGCGGCGTGCCGGCCGGGATAGACGACGACGGGCGCCGGTCGGACCGTCCGCTCTGGTAGCCTGTACGCTATCGAAACGTGCGCGCAATCGAGGGAGACGTGTGCCCGGTGAAGGATTACCGCTCGTATTCCTATTGGCTGGAAACCTGCGGCGACGACCTCGCGCCGCGCGCCCCGCTGGACGGGTCCCGCGAGGTCGATGTCGCGATCATGGGTGCCGGGTTCACCGGGTTGTGGACGGCCTACCACCTCCTCAAGCGTGAACCGGGCCTGTCGGTCGCCGTGGTCGAATCCGAAATCGCCGGGTTCGGGGCGTCCGGCCGCAACGGCGGCTGGTGCTACGCCGGCTTCGCGGTCGGCCCGGGCGAGATGACTCGGCTGCACGGCGAGGACGCTGCCCGCGCCACCGCGTTGGCGATGATCGGCGCGGTGGACGACGTGGAGCGCACCTGCGCCGAGGAGGGCATCGACGCCGACCAGGTGCGCGGCGGCGCGGTCGAATTCGCCCGCGCGCCGTACCAGTTGCCGAAGGTGCGCGGCATGGCCGAGGAGTACGCCGCCATCGGCCTGGCCGACCGGGTGCCGCTGCTCGGCCCGTCCGAGGCGCTGACGCACCTGCGGGTGCCGGGCGTGCTCGGCGCGGTCTGGACGAAGGACGGCCTGACGGTGCAGCCGGCCAAACTGGTGCGCGGCCTCGCCCGCGCGGTCGAGCAGCGCGGCGGCGCGGTTTACGAGCAGACCCGCGTGACGGACTACGAGGGCGGCGAGCGGCCGGTGCTGAAGACCGACCGCGGCGACCTGCGCGCCCGCCGCGCGATCGTGCTGGCCGGCGAGGCCTACATGGCGCGGCTGGACAAGTTGCGGCGGCACGTTATCCCGGTCACCAGCAACATCGTGCTCACCGAGCCGCTGCCGGGGGAGGTCTGGGACCAGATCGGCTGGGAGGGGCGGGAGACGATCGGCGGCTTCGGGCCGACCGGCGCCTACATCCAGCGCACGGCCGACGACCGGATCGCCTTCGGGCCGTACCGCGGGCGGTACCCGTTCAATTCCCGGATCACCGACGCGCTGGACCTCGACGAAGGGGTCTTCGCCCACGCCCGGCGCTCGGCCCGGATCTGGTTCCCCTTCCTCGACCAGTACCGCTTCACCCACGCCTGGGGCGGCGTCCTCGGCGTGCCGCGCGACCACATGCCGACGATGGGGTTCAACCCGCGCACCAAGGTCGCCCTGTCCTACGGCTACACGGGCGAGGGCGTCGCGGCAGCGAACCTCGGCGGCCGCGTGCTGACCGACCTCATCACCGGGACCGAGTCCGAACTCACGCGGCTGCCGATGGCCAGCCACAAGCCCGTCCCGTGGGAGCCGGAACCCCTGCGCTGGACGGGTGTCACCTACGTCCGCAAGAGCCACGTCAAACTCGACGAGCAGGCCGAGCGCACTGGGTCGTACCCCAAGCGCAAGACGCTGGCGCAGCGGTTGTTCGACCGGTAGGGCTGAGGAGAGACACGGAACGAGAAGGGGCCGACGCTATCGGAAGACAGCCGTCATCCCGAGCCTGTCGAGGGGTCTCGTCCTTTCCTCATGTGTGGCAACGACGAGATCCCTCGACAGGCTCGGGATGACGATTGGCTCCGCGGCGCGGCGGTACGTTCCGCGCGCCTCACGGTTCGACCAACGCAAGGAGGACGACGATGTCCGGCGAACGCAACGATGCGACCCCAATTCCTGACACCATCCGTCGGCACGTCGGCGACGCGGCCGCGCTGCCGCTCAACCGGCGGCGCGTGCTGGCCGGCACCGCGGCGGGGCTCGCCGCCGGCC
>JAFAEX010000051.1 GCA_023423795.1 Chloroflexota bacterium
GTCGGGTTCCTCGCGGCGGCGATGGCCGACCCGGCCCAGTGCGCCGATCCCGGCGTCGCGATGGACGGCGCGGTGGTCGCCGCCCGCGACGCCGTGCTGGCGCGCGCCCGCGCCGCGTCCGGCGACCCGGCCGATAGCGGGCGCGCCTTCGCCTGCACGCTTGCGGTCGCCCTCGCGCGGCCGGATGCGCTCTGGACGGCGTTGCGCGGGGATTGCGCCGTCGTCGCCCGTGGCGAGAACGGCGCGCTCGCCACCGCCGCCGTGCCCCGCTCCGGCGAGTACGCCAACCAGACGTATTTCCTGACCGACCCGTGGGCCGAGCCGTTCGCCGAGGTGCTGCGCCACCCGCCCGCCGGCGCGTTCGCGGTCCTTTCCGACGGCCTGCTGCCGGTCTCGATCCGGCTCGCCGACTGGGCGCCGCACCCGGCCTTTTTCGAACCGCTTTTCGCGTTCGCCCGCGCCGGAGGAGCCGACGCCGAAGAACGCCTCGGCGGATTCCTCGCCTCCGCCCGGATCAGCGCCCGCACCGACGACGACAAGACGATCGTCCTGGCCGTGCGCCGGTGAGCGCCCTGCGCGACGGCTCGGGCCGCACGATTCTCCTCGGCTCCGAGATCGGCCGGGGCGGCGAGGCCGTCATCTGGACCGTCGCCGGGCGGCCGGACCAGGTGGCCAAGATCTGGCACGAACCGGCGACCGCCGAGCGCGCCGGCAAACTGGCCGCGATGCTGGCCGACCCGCCGCAGGACCCGGCGGCGGCGCGCGGCCACGTCTCCATCCCCTGGCCGACCTCGCCGGTGACGGACGATGCCGGGGTGCTGCGCGGCTTCCTGATGCCGCGCCTCGGGGACGGCAAGCGGATCTTCGAAGTCTTCAACCCGGTCCGACGCCGGCAGACGGCCCCGGGCTGGGACGAGCGCTACCTCTACCGCGCCGCCCGCAACCTCGCCTCGGTGGTGGAATCCATCCACCGCAAGGGCTACGTGATCGGCGACCTCAACGAGAGCAACGTCCTCGTCGCGCCGACCGCGCTGGTCAGCGTGGTGGACACCGATTCGTTCCAGGTGCCCGCCGTCGTCGATGGGCAACCGGTCGTCTACCACTGCCGCGTCGGCAAGCCGGAGTACGTCGCGCCGGAGTTGCAGGGCAAACCGCTGGCGACCACCGTGCGCACCCCGGCGATGGACCGGTTTGCCCTCGCGGTGCTGATTTTCCAACTCCTGACCGATGGCAACCACCCGTTCCGCCTGCGCTGGACCGGCGGCGGCGAGCAGCCGTCGCTGGAACAGTCGATTTCCCGCAACCTCTACCCGCACGGCGACGCGGCGCGCACCGCCCCGATCGCGCCGCCGCCCGGCATGCTGCCGGTGTCCGCGCTCGACCCCGTGCTGCAGACCTTGTTCGAGCGGGCGTTCGTGGACGGGCACGACGATCCAGACGCGCGCCCCACCGCGGAGGAATGGGCGGCGGCGCTGGCGGCGGCCGAGACCGGGCTGGTCGCTTGCGGCAAGGGGCACTACTACGACCGCCGCAACCCGGAATGCCCGGAATGCGCGGCGGAAGCGGCGACTGTCGCCGCCCGCGCTGGAAGCGCGACCCGGGCACGAAGCGGGACGAGGTCACGCCCGTCGTCCGCGGCGGCAGGGCGTTCCGGGGCGGGATCGACGGCCTCGCCGCCGACGGCAACCAACGCTTCGCGGTCAGCGGCGATGGGCGGCAGCGTTTCCGGAAACCCACCGCTTCGCGGTGGAGCGTCGGCGCCCGTGCGGGGCCTACAGGGGAAGTCCAGTACGCGCGCCTCGCAAAGATCGCCGGGCCAGCGCATCGGGTATCTCCTCGCGGGGTTGCTCGCCAAGGGGTTGCGCGCCGCCTTCGGTCATGTGCAACCCCCAACGTGGAGCCGGCAACAGATCGTCGGATTGGTGGTGCTCGCGTTCCTCGGGTTCATCGTCCTGGTCAACAGCGGCGACCCGGATTCGTCTCCACGCACGTCGAGCAACCGCCGGGTGGATGCGACGGCAACCGTCCGCGTCCAGCGTACCGCCACCGCTACCGCCGCCGCCCGTGCCACCGGCACGGGCGGCGCCCGGCAGCGCCCCCAGCCGACGCCGGACGTGCCGATGCCCGGGCGCGGCGAGTACGGCGCGATCCGCTTCGCGGACGACTTCTCCCCCGCCGGGCGCGCGTTCGTCGCCACCGGCGGGCGTCGAGTCTCGACCGCAAACGGCGTGCTGATCGTCGAGGCGAGCGGCGACCCGGCGGTGGCGACCGCCCGGCTCCGCACCGGCCTCGATCCGGACGGCGACCTCGCGGTTGATGCCCGCGTGCGGTCGGTCACCGGCGACGGGGCCGCCGTGCTGGGTTTGGAAGACGCTGCAGGTCGCCAACTCCTGCTCGCCGTCGATCCGGTCAACCGGACCTGGCGGCTCGGCACACGGGCGGGCGACGCGCGGGCCGAGTGGCTGACCGGCCCGGCGTCCCGACCGCTGCCGGCCCGGGCGCCTGCCACGGGCGACGGCACGACGCTCGAACTGCGGGCCGTCGAGGGCCGGGTCGTGGCGCTGGTTGACGGCGTTCCGCTCCACTACGGCGATCCGGAAACGATCCGTGCCCCGTTCGACGTGGTCGTCGGGGCGGCGCAGGAACAATCGCTCGGACCGGAGCCGGCGCGGGCGTCCTTCGACTCGGTCCGCGCCCGCGACGTCGTTTCCGAATCGTGGACGCCGGTCTTCGCCACCGACTTCGCGGAGACGGACCCGCCGCGCGCCCTTGCGTTCGACACGCCCGGCCTCTCCGGCGATGAGGGTGGGGGTCGGCTGCTCCTCGTGGACGGCCACGAAGCCAGCGAAATCTGGGTTTCCCATCCAGTCGGCCCCGTCGTGTCGGCCGGGACCGTCGCCGTCGAGGTGGACGTTGGCGAGGTGCGGAACGGGATGGCCGCGCTGGTGCTGCGGGGTCAGCGCGGCCGGACGCTCCGGGTCTTCGTGCAGCCGGAGCGCCGCAATTGGACCTACGACCTCGTCGAGGCACACCGGCGCGTTACGGAGGAGGAGTGGCAGCGCCTGCCCGGCGACGGTTCGCCCATCGAGACGATTGGCGTCGTTCGCACCCCGGACTGGGCGTGGATCGTGATCGACGGCGTGCCCATGGCCTGGCCGAGCGGAGCGTCGCTCCGGTTCGAGGAAGCGTTCCAGACCGAACTCGGCGTCTATACCTACCAAACCGATCCGGCTACCGCCGAGTTCCGGTCGCTTCGGATCGACGCGCTCGAAGAACCCGGTGATGCGCCGGCGATTCGGACCGCGCCGGCGGCGACGCCGGTCCCGACCGCGACGGCCCCGCCGGCGGCTGGCGCGACCCTGGCGCGGTTCGTCGAAGATTTTTCCCAGCCCGATCCGGCGGAAGACCTGTTGCCCACGTCGCCGGACGGGCCGCCCGGACGGCGCGGCGCCGGCGAGTTGTTCCTGCACGCCGAGGGGGACACCACCGCCGCCTGGCGCTGGGACCGGGTTCTGCCGGACGGCGACATCGTGGCCGAGGCCGACATTGCCGCCCTGGCAGGAGACGGGATAGCGACGCTGACGATCGCCGGACTGGACGGCAGGGCGGCGGTCATGATGGACATCGATACCGAGGGAAAGCGCTGGCGCGTTCGATACCGCGGTGAACGGGGAGGCGAACGGATCAATCCGTGGATCGCGTCCGGTGCTGCGCCCGAGATGCCGGTGCGCCTCGGGCTGCGCGTGGCGAGCGGATTCGTGTCGGCTCGGGCCGGCGCCGGCGACTGGATGGACATCGCACCCGCGCCGCACGGTTTCCACGGGCCGTTCGCCGTCGAATTGTCGGCGACGATGACCGGTTACTTCAGTTCGCCCGCCGAGGTCCGCTTCGACCGGCTATCTGCCGAGACGACTGCCCCGGTCGCCCAGGCCGGGGGTGCCGGCGCGTCGGGCGCCGCGTTGCCGACCGCGGCGTCCGCCGACGAACAGCGCGACCACGACGGCGCGGACGGACAACGGACGGTGCTTTTCAACGAGGATTTCGGGTCCCCAACGTTGCCCAGGGCGCTGCAATTCGCCGCCGATGACCAAACGGGCCGGATCGGAAACGGCAGTCTGGTGATCGCCAACGGCAATCCCGGCGTTCCCGCCCTGTACGAACTCGACGCGCGCATCGCGCCGGTGCGCTCGTTCGACGTCGAGGCGTTCGTCACCCCGGTGCGGGGCCCCGGCAGCGCCCTGCTTGGGCTCCGCGCGGCGGACGGTCACCTCGTCAGCGTGCTGGTCGATGAGACCCGGGGTCAATGGAGCGCCGAGGTGCGGGATGCCGACGGGCATGCGACCGCATCGACAACGCCCCTCCCGTTGCCCTCGGACGTGGCGGCGTTCCGGCGACTCGGGTTTCGGATCGAGGACGGCAACGCGGTTCCGACGCTCGGCGGCGTCTCCGCGCCCTGGCCAGCCGGGTCGCGCATTCCCACGATCGAGGAGCCGTTCGGCATTGCCCTCGGCGTCGAATCTCCCCAGGGGAGGACGACCGTCGTCTTCACCGGCGTCATCGTTCGGGGTGATGACTCCCCGGTGTCAGGCCGCATGGACGACGCGACGCCGGCGTCGGGCGCTTCCCCGGCCCGGTTCGGGGCGGGTCCGACGAACGCTCTGCGGCCGGGGCGATGAACCTCGGCGGAGCCGGCGGGGTGATGACCGCGGGCGCGCCGCTGCGTCGAGGGACGTGTGCAGATCCCTGGCGAACGGGGAGGTGACTCGTCCTCCTGTCGTACAGCCGCTGGCGCGTTCGTGGACTAGCCGACCTCGATCACCGTCTTGATGCCGTCCGCTTCCCGCTGGACGATCTGCTCCCAGGAGGCGAAGCCCGGCAGCCGGCGGGTGATGAGGCGCGACGACAGGCCAGGCCACGCCACCTCGAACCGCTCCAAATCGGCGACGCCCATCTCGAAGTGGATCTTCGAGGAGTTCACCGAGCCGACCATTACCTTGTTGCCGAGCACGAACTCGCGGTTGACCGCCCCGATGTCGATCGGCTCCACGATGCCGGCCGGGGTGAGGCTGAGCAGCACCAGCACGCCGTTGTTGCCGAGCACCCGCGCGGCTTCGAAAGCCATGCCGGCGTTGCCGCTGCATTCGAAAACCAGGTCGATCGGCGGCAGGCCGGCGGCGATCTCGGTCAGCGACGTTTCCCGCACCGAGGCGTAGTGCCCGCCGGCGGCCTCGATGATCTCCGCCGGCCGGTTCGGCGCGGCGCGGCGGGCGACGGTCACCGTTTCCAGCCCGCGCGACCGCAGCAGCAGCGTGCCGAGCAGCCCGATCGGCCCGGCCCCGATGACGAGTCCGGTTCGCGGTTGCCAGCCCTCGATCCGTTGCTGGATCAGCGTGGCCTGCTGGAGCGCCTTTTCGACCACGCTCAGCGGCTCGGTCAGGATGCCGATCTCGGACAGGTGGGGCGGCACCCGCACCAGCCGCTGCGGGTCCTCGACGAACTGCTCGGTCATGAACCCGTTCAGGCCGAAGATCCCGTACTCGCTGTAGGCGAGGTCGTCACAGAAGTCGGCCTGCCCGGATTGGCAGGGATCGCAGCCGCCCGGACGGCGGACGGTGTTGGTGACGAACTCGCCGACCTCCCAGCCGCGCACGCCCTCGCCGAGCGCCGCCACGCGGCCGAAGACCTCGTGGCCGAGCACCAGCGCGTCCGCATCGGTCGGCGGCGCGCCGATCGCCCCTTCGATGATCTCCTGGTCGGTGCCGCAGACGCCGACGCGGATGACGTCCACCAGCACCTGCCCCGGCCCGGCGCTCGGGCGCGGGATGCGGGTGGCGTGGAGGGAGTGCGCCTGCCCGGGGCGAACGGCGACGGCGGGCATGGTGGTGGCGGTGTCGGCGGTCATGGGCAGCGTTCCCCGGGCGCGGCGCGCCGGAATCGTCCCGCGGCGTTCGCGCGGCGCGGGCCAACCGGATCGGATGGCCACGATGGTACCCGAGACCATCGAGCGGGCGCCGGTCGATCCTCCGCTCGGCCGAAAGCCCGGATCGGTGGCTGCGGGCTCAACCGCCGGCGAGCCGGGCGACGACCGGGGCGCACGCCGCCATCGCCTCGTCCTGCACCACGAAGTAGGAGAACCCGAGCCGTTCGCGCCGCTGCCGCGCCTCGTCGGCGATGGCCTCGACGAGGCCGACGAAGATCGACGGCATGTCCCAGACCTCCTCCGGTGTCGTCCCATTCCAGCCCATCTCCGTGATCAGGCGCTCGGTCGCGCCCCGGCGGTCGTCGGCGACCACGAACGTCGCGCCGAGTCCCAGTTCGATCGCGCCGAAGCGGGCGCCGGCCGCCTCGCGCAGCCAGCCGACCTTCTCCGTGACGGCGCGTTCCAGGCGGTCGCGCGGGTCGGAAACGAGCGTGCCGGCAGCGATCGGGCGCGGCATGACGTGCACGATGTCGGCTTCCCGCGCGGCGACGCCGAGGAGCCGCTTGCCCGCGCCGCCGAGGAGCAGCGGAGGATGCGGGCGTTGCGCCGGTTTCGGGAACCCCTCCAGCCCGTCGATCGCGTAATGGGTTCCGGCGTGGCGCACCGGCCCGTCCGCGAACAGGCCCTTGATGACCCGAATCGCTTCCTCCATGCGGTCGATCCGGACGCCTGCCCGGTCGAACGGGATGCCGGCCTGCTCGTATTCGGTTTGCAGCCACCCCGCGCCGAGCCCGAGTTCGAACCGACCGTCGGACAGCAGATCGAGCGTCGCCGCTTCCTTGGCGAGGACGACCGGGTGCCGGTAGTCGTTGTCGATCACGAGGTTGCCAACCCGCAGCGTGGTCGTCGCGTCGGCGGCGGCCATCAGCGCGGCGAACGGGGCGAACTGGTCGCCGAAGTAGTCGGGCACGAAGTGGTCGCGCACCAGCAGCGTGGCGAACCCGAGCGCCTCGGCGCGGCGGGCATCCTCCTGCCAGGCGGCGCGCGTCGTCATCCGCTCGTGGATGACGCCGAAGCGAAACGGACGGTTACCGGTCATCCCTGTCCTCCGGTCGAGCCGGCGCGGGCTGGCCGCGCCACCGTCGCGAGGGTAGGGGCCGGGTTCGCGAACGGCCTCCCGGTTCTTGCGTTCGATTCGCGAACGTCGCATTCATCCCGGAATTGGTGGAGCGAACGGGTCCCGGCGGGTTCCGACGGCACGCACACGACGGTCCGCGCAATCAGCGCGGGCCGTCGTCGCGGGTGCCGAGATTGCTGCCGGGTGGGTCCGAAATCAGGACATCGCGTCTTCGCAGGCGATGCCGTCCCCGTCCGGGTCGAGGGTGGGGGCGAGATCGGAGTCCTTTTCCAGCGCAAGTTGCGCGTCGAGCCAACTCGGGTAGCCGCAGGCGTCGCCGGGGGCGGGCGCGGCGGCAGGGGCGTCGGCGGGCGGGGCCGAGTTCGCGCCGGACGGGGCGTCGTCGCCGGAGGTCGCGGCGTCGTCCGGAGTCGATGCGCCGTCGGAAGCGGGC
>JAFAEX010000066.1 GCA_023423795.1 Chloroflexota bacterium
ACGGCAACGGGAGCGGGGACCGGCGTGTGCCGGTCCCCGCTCCCGTTTGAGACCAAATGAACCTGCGACCTACCGGGGAGCCGCGCCGTTGCCGTTGACGGGCGCTTCGCGCCGGATGAAGCCCTTCTCGGCCAGCCAGTCGGCGATGAGGCGGGCGTTCTCCTCGGGGCTGTTGCGCTCGGTGTCGAGGGTGATCTCCGGGTGCAGCGGCGGCTCGTAGGGGTCGCTGATCCCGGTGAACTCCTTGATCTCGCCGCGGCGCGCCTTGGCGTACATGCCCTTGACGTCGCGCTGCTCGCAAACGTTGAGTGGGGTATCGACGAAGATTTCGACGAACTGGCCCTCGTCGATCATCGAGCGCACGGCGTCGCGGGTGGCGCGGTACGGCGATACGGCGGCGCACATGACGGTGCCGCCGTGGCGGACGATCTCGCTGGCGACGAAGCCGATCCGCGTGATGTTGGTGTCGCGGTCCTCGCGGGAGAAGCCGAGGCCCTTCGACAGGTGGGTGCGGACGACGTCGCCGTCCAGTTCGGTCACCTGGCGGCCGGCCTCCAGCAGCAGTTCGGAGAGGACGGCGGCGGTGGTGGACTTGCCGGCGCCAGAAAGGCCCGTGAACCAGATGCAGAGGCCCTGCTTGTGACGCGGCGGGTAGGACTCGGCGAGGATTTCGGCGGTCTCCGGCCGGGAGAACCAGCTCGGCAGCAGCCGGCCCTTGCCGAGGTAGTCCTCGCGAACCTGCGTGCCGGAGATGTTGGCCGTCTTCGTACCGGCCGGGATCTTGGAGACCTCCTCGTAGCGGTCCTCGTCCGGCAGGTAGAGCAGTTCCTCGAACGGCACCATCTTGACGCCGGTCTCGGCCTCGTGGGCGCGGACCATCTCCTGCGCGTCGTATGGGCCGTAGAACGGGTTGCCGTGCGAGTCCTTGCCGGGGCCGGCGTGGTCGCGGCCGACGATGAGGTGGTTCGCGCCGTGGTTGCGGCGGATGATGGCGTGCCAGAGCGCCTCGCGCGGGCCGCCCATCCGCATCGCGATCGGCAGCAGCGACAACACGATCCGGTCCGGGTCGTAGTAGTTCTGGGCCAGCGCCTTGTAGACGCGGACGCGGGTGAAGTGGTCCACGTCGCCCGGCTTGGTCATGCCGACCGCCGGGTGCAGCAGCAGCACGCCGTCAACCTCGGCGATGGCACGCTTGGTCAGCTCCTCATGGACCCGGTGCATGGGGTTGCGGGTCTGGAAGGCGACCACGTTGGCGTGGCCGGTCTGCTCCAGCACGGCCCGCGTTTCGGCCGGGGTGCGGCGGATCTCCTTGAAATCGTAGTGGCGCGGGAGCTGGAGCACGCGCAGCTTGCCGGATGCGTTGAGGCCGCCCCAGCGCTGCATCTCGGCGACGATCGGGTGCTTGGTGTCGGTCGTGCCGAAGACCTTTTCGCCGGTTTCGGTGGGGTCCCAGGCGTAGAGTTCCTCGACGGTCATGATCGCCAGCAGGTCGTTCATGCTGTCGCGCAGGGCGATGTCGCTGCCGACCTGCAGGCCGTCCTCGGGCCGCACCGGGAGGGTGATCGGCATCGGGAAGAGGGTGCCGTCGGCGAGCCGCATCTCGTTCTGGACGCCGCGGAAGTCCGCCTCGCCCATGAAGCGGTCCAGCGGCGAAAAGGCGCCGGTGGCCAGCATCTCGAGGTCGCAGGCCGAGCGCGGCGAAATCTGGATCGAGGGCAGCGTGGTGGCGTAGGCCTTGGCCTCGGCCAGTTCCTCGGCGGGCACCATCAGATCGACGAGACGGCCGCCGTAGGGCGCGATGAGGGACGTGGCCGCCCGGGTTTCCGTTTGCACGAACCGTTCTCCTTTGCTACCGAACCGCGCGGCGAGATCCCGCGCCGGATTCGCGAGTGGTGAGGGTGGCAGGCCCGGAGCCTACCGCAGCAACGTCCATGCCGACGTCAGCAGGAGACCGGCGAGGCCGATCTGGAGCGGACGGCGGGGCACCCAGGTGGACATCCGGCTGCCGATCAGGACGCCGGGGATGGAGCCGACCAGCAATAGGCCGGCGACGCCCATCTGGACATCCTGCAGGAACAGCTGGTGGGCGAGCGCGCCGGCAGTCACCAGCAGGAACGCGTGGGCGATGTCGGTGCCGACCAGCACGGCGGGCCGCAGGGTGACGACCATCACGAGGAGGGCGATGATCAGGCTGCCGCTACCGATGGAGGTCATGCCGACAAGGAAGCCGCCGAGCGCGCCCACCGCGAGGATTTTCCAGGTCGGGAACAGCGCGAGGCTGGACATTCCGCTGTCGTGCGCCGCGAGGGCGGGCGGCGACACCAGCACCTTCCGCACCATGAGCGCCGCCGCGACCACCAGCATGACGCCGATGACCTGCTTCAACCGGTCCTCGACCATCAGCGCGGCCGGGCCGCCGTGCACCAGCGAGAGGAGCCAGACGGCGAGCACCGTGAAGGGGATGCTGCCGAGCGCCAGCGTGCGGACGACGCGCCAGTCGATCGTACCCTGCCGCCCGTGCTGGACGGCGCCGGCGAGCTTGGTGAACGCCGAATAGGCCAGATCGGTCCCGACCGCCGCCGTCGCGGGCAGGCCGAGCGCCAGCAGCAGCGGGGTCATCAGCACGCCGCCGCCGATGCCGGTCAGGCCGACCAGGATGCCGACCAGAAGTCCGGAGACCGGCAGCAGGAGCTGGTGGTCCAACACGTCGTCTTCCCTCCCCCAGCCGTCCGCTCGGCGCTCCGAACCGGCCAGACGGCGCCCCGCCTTGTTTCCCTACCAAGTCGATGGCCTTTCAAGAATGGCACGCCGACGTGGGCGCGTGCAAGGGCTTTCGACGTTGACTGTACGGACGGGTTTCGCAGCCCGGCGCCAGCGGGCGTGCCGCATCGGTTGTCGCCCTCTCGTTGCGATCGCGACCCTGCCAGCCATCCCAAGCCTGCGCTAACCCGTTTCCATCGTCATCCCGAGGCTGTCGAGGGATCTCGTCGGTCAATCAGGCAGGATTCACGACGAGACCCCTCGACAGGCTCGGGATGACGACGAAAACCGGGATGACAATGGGAACGGGATGACGACGAGGCGGCGCGCTACGTCTCGCGCAGGTAGGCCACGGTCGCGCCGTCGCCGCCTTCGTTAAGTGGAGCGAGTTCGTGGCGGCCGACGGCAGGGTGCCCGGCGAGGTATTCGCGCACGACGTTGCGCAATGCGCCGGTACCCTTGCCGTGGATTATGCGGACGAAGGGCATCCCCGAACGGTAGGCGTTTTCGAGGTACCGTTCCAGCATCGGTTCGACCTCGGTGGCCCGGTAGCCGCGCAGGTCGAGTTCGATGCCGACCGGGTCCGGCGCGGGCGGCTTGAAGATCGTCCGCTCCTGCTGGGCGGCAGGGCGAACGCGGCCGAGCCGCTCCAGCGCGTCGAGGGGCTGCCGCATCTTGAGGGTTCCGAGGCGCAGATCGGCCATGCCGTCCGAGACCGACTCGACCTCGGCCTCCTGCCCCAGCGCCGAGATGCGGACGCGGTCGCCAACCGAGATCGCCTTGCGCTCCTGATTCGGGATGGGACGAAACACCTTCTGCCGCCGGAAGGCACGCACGGTCTCCGCCGCCTGCTCCGCTTCCTGCCGCCGGTTCTCGACGTGCTCGCGGGTGAGGGAGACGGTGCCCCGGTCGCGCTGCAGGATCTTGAGCGTATCCCGTACCTGCGCCAGTTCGGCCTCGGCCTGCGCGAGCGCTTCGGCGCGAGCTTCCTGCCGCTGGCGCTCGGCGTCGCGCAGTTCCTTGACGGCGATCCGGCGCAGTTGCTGGGCGGCCTGCTCGGTTTCCCGGGCCTTCGCCAGCACCGCGTCGGCCTCGTCGCGCCGGCGCCGGATGTCCTGCAGGAGGGCGTCGGCTCGGATTTCGTCGGGGTCGAGCAGACCGGAGGCGCGGTCGAGCACCTGGCCGGGCATGCCGAGCCGCTTGGCGATCGCCAGCGCGTTGGAGCGGCCGGGCACGCCGACCATCAACTTGTACGTCGGCGCGAGGGTCTTGACGTCGAATTCGACCGAGGCATTCTCCACACCCGGCGTGGCGTAGGCGAACGCCTTGACTTCGGAATAGTGGGTCGTGGCGATCACCATCGCGCCGCGTTCCAGCAACTCGGTGACGAGCGCGCGGGCGAGCGCGGAGCCCTCCTGAGGGTCGGTGCCCGCGCCGAGTTCGTCGAGCAGCACGAGGCTGTCGGCGGTGACGTGGCCGAGCATCGCGACGACGGTCCGCATGTGGGCCGAAAAGGTCGAGAGGCTCTGGGCGATGGACTGCTCGTCGCCGATGTCGGCAAAGACGGCCGGGAAGACGGAGACGACCGATTCGTCCTCGGCGGGGATGAACAGCCCCGTCTGTGCCATCAGCGTGAGCAGGCCGACCGTCTTCAGGGCGACGGTCTTGCCGCCGGTGTTCGGGCCGGTGATGACCAGCACCCGGAAGTCCGGGCCGATTTCGAGGTCGGTAGGAACGACGCCGTCCGCCTCCAGCAGCGGGTGCCGGGCCTTGACCAGTTTGATGCGGTGGGTCTGGTGGCCGTCCGGGTTCGGGTTCGCCTGGGTTTCGCCGTCCCAGACGTGGGGCCGGTTCGCCCGTTGGTCGAAGGCGAGCCGCGCCTTGGCCATCGCGAGGTCGATGGCCGCCGTCGCCTCGACGGTGCGGTCGATCGGTTCGGCCTTCGCGCCGACGCGGGCGCTCAGCCCGTCGAGCACGCGATCGACCTCGTGCTGCTCCTCGATCTGCCGCTCGCGCCACTTGTTGTTCAGTTCGACCACGTCGAACGGCTCGATGAAGACCGTTTGGCCGGATGCCGACGTGTCGTGGACGACGCCGGGCACCGCGTTGCGCGCCTCGGCCCGCACCGGCACGACGTAGCGCCCGTCGCGTGTGGTGACGATGGCGTCCTGCAGAGCTGACGCGTATTTGCCGCCGGAGACGAGCGCCTGCAACCGGTCCATCAGGCGGGACTGGGCGATGCGAACGTCGCGTCGGATCTGGGCGAGCGCCGGCGAGGCGGTGTCGAGCACGTCGCCGCGCGGGCCGATCGAGCGGTTGATGTCGGTCTCGATGTCCGGCAATTCGGCGAGGTGATCGACGAAGCGGGTCAGTTCCGGAAACCGGGCTTCGGCCTCGGGCAGCCGCATGAACGAGCGGCGCAGGTTGCGGGCGGACGACACCATGTCGAGCACCTGCAGCAGGTCGCCCGGCTGGAGGCGAGCGCCCTTGCTGGCGCGCTCGGCGATGGCGCGCACGTCGCGCGCGCCGCCGATGGTGATCTCCGGAAAATGGGTCTGGAGGTCGGCGGCCTCGGCGGTGACGTCCAGCAGGTAACGGACGGTCGCCGGGTCGCCGGAGGGACCGAGTTCGCGGGCGCGTTCTGCCGCCACCGAGAAGCGGCAGCGTTCGGCCAGCATCTCCAGCACCGCGGGAAATTCGAGCTTGGCGAGGACGGCGTGGTGGAGGCTCATCGGGGTTCCCGGGCATGACGAACGGGCGCGGCGACGGGTCGCGATCGCGCCGGCGCGAAGTGTAGCCGGACGACGGAACGAAATGGCCCATCGGTCCGGATTGACGCGAACATGTGTTCGTTCCTATACTGGGGCCATCTCACCGGGGGACCGCACCCCGCCCAGGCCCGGGACGCCCGCGGGTCGAGCCTGCCACGACGTGAGGACGCCATGAAAGACCTCTCCCGGCGCCAGCAAGCCATCCTCGCCTTCATCGAGCGATTCCTGGACGCCAACGACTACCCGCCCACGATCCGCGACATCCAGAGCGAACTGGACATCTCCTCGACCAGCGTCGTGGATTACAACCTGAAGGTGCTGGAGCAGCGCAACCTGATCCGCCGCAACAGCAAGATCTCGCGCGGCATCGAACTGGTCGGGCGCACCACCAACCGGCGCGTCGTCGCCATCCCGGTGATCGGGCAGATCGCGGCCGGTTTGCCGATTCCGGTGCCGGGCGACCTCGAATACGCGGACCTGAACGAGACCGTGGAACTCGGCGGCGACCTGGTGCCGGACGGCGGGCGCGAGCTGTTCGCGCTCCGGGTCAAGGGGCTGTCGATGATCGACGCCCTGATCAACGACGGCGACGTGGTGGTGCTGCGCCGCCAGGAAACCTGCGAAAACGGCGAAACGGTGGCAGTCTGGCTGCGCGACCAGCGCGAGACGACCCTCAAGAAGTTCTACCTCGAAGGGGAGCGCGTCCGCTTGCAGCCCGCTAACGCGACGATGGAGCCGATCTACACCGAGGCCGGCAACGTCGAAATCCAGGGCCGGCTGGTCACGGTGGTGCGCGCCGGGCTCTAGCGGCGAACACGGTCCGATATCGCCGAACGGGCGGCCGGGTGCGCGGGCAGGGCGCACCGGCCGCCCGTTTGCTTGTCCGTCGGCGATGCGGGTCGGAATCCCGCCGTTCGTCCGCCTGTCATCCCGAGCTTGTCGCGGGATCTCGTTGCTCCCTGGCTCGAAAAGCGGACGCGATCCCTCGACAAGCTCGGGATGACGGCTTGATGAGGGATTGCGGCTCGTCCACGATCCTCCGGGTCGCGTTCACGCCTTCTCCGCATTCGGGTGGCACCATGAGGGCGTAAGGAACAGGGCGGCCGGCGGTCGGCCGCGCGACAAGGGGCACGGGATGGACATCGGGCGCTCGTTTCGGTTCGTCTTCGACGATCCGCGCTGGTTCACCAAACTGCTGATCGGCGGCCTGCTGGCCGTCGTGCCGATCGTCAACTTCTTCGGCATCTTTGCCGTCATCGGGTATGCGCTGCGCCTCACCCGCCGGGTGATGGACGGCTACGACACGCCGCTGCCGGAATGGGACGACCTCGGAGGCCTGGCGCTGCTCGGCCTCAAGTGGATGGTCGTCCAGTTCATCTGGTTCCTGCCGTTGATGGTCGTCTCGATCGTGCTGCCGGTCGGAGGCGCGATGGACGACGGCGGATTGGTCGGGCTGAGCATCCTCGCCATCGTCGCCCTCACCATCGGCTGGGTCGTCGTCATCCCCGCCGTGTCGGCCCACTTCGCGGCCACCGAGTCGATCCAGTCGGCGCTCGAATGGCGGACGATCCTGTCGCTGGTGAAGGTCAATGTTGGCGACTACCTGGTGCTGGTGCCACTCGGCATGGTGCTCGCGCTGATCGGGCAGGCCGGGTGGGCGGTGTTCGGATTGGGCGTGCTGCTCACCGCGCCGTGGTCCACCCTGGCGCTGGCGCACCTGTGGGGACAGGTCTACTTCAGGTCCCGGGCCGTGCTGGCGATGATGGCGCAGCCGGCCGCTCCTCCGGCTACCGTTCCGGCGGTCGTGCCGCCGACCGCGCCGGCAGCGCCGGTCCGGCAGGAGCCGCTCCCACCGCTGGAGCCGTAACCGGCCTGACATTTCGCGGTGCTACACTCGCGGCCGTCTGAGACGGCCGCGATGCCGTGTCCGGGAGTTCGTCGTGGAAACCGCGCTGCTAACCGGCCTCGGGCTCGCCGCGCCGGCCGGGCTCAACGCCTACATCCCCCTGCTGGCGCTCGGCATCGCCGACCGCGCGACGGACCGCGTGACGCTGGCCGCCCCGTTCGACGTGCTCGCCTCCACCCCGGTCATCCTGCTGCTGCTGGTGCTGCTGACGATCGAGATCGTGGTGGACAAGATTCCGGGGGTCGATCACCTCAACGACCTCGTGCAGACCATCATCCGTCCGGCGGCCGGCGCGATCCTGATGCTGGCGGCGACCTCGCAGCAGGTGCAGATCAGCCCGGTGCTGATGGCCATCCTCGGCATCCTGGCGGCGGGCAGCCTGCACGCGGCGAAAGCGGCGACCCGCCCGGCGGTGACGGTCGGCTCGGCCGGGTTGTTCAACCCGCTCGTGAGCATGGGCGAGGACATGCTGGCGGTGATCGCATCGATCGCCGCGATCTTCGTGCCGGTGCTGGCCGTCCTGTTCGTCGTGGTGCTGCTGGCGCTCGCGGTCTGGCTGGTCCTGCGGGCCCGACGGATGGCGAAACCAATGTAGATCGCATCACCAACCTTGCGTCGAATCGACTCAAGGTGTATCGTTGTCCGGCAGATGCAGCCGGGGGGAGACGATGCCAGCGGTCCAGTTCAAGGACTACTACAAGACGCTCGGGGTGGAGCGCGGGGCCGACGAGAAAGCCCTGCGCACGGCCTACCGCAAGCTCGCCCGCCAGCACCACCCGGACCTCAACCCGGGCGACAAGGCCGCCGAGGAACGCTTCAAGGAGGTCAACGAGGCCTACGAGGTCCTCTCCGACCCCGACAAGCGCAAGCTCTACGACCGCTTCGGCGAGGACTGGCAGCGCTACCGCGACGCCGGGTTCACCGGCGACGAACCGGCCGGGCAGACGATGGGCGGCAGCGCCGGCGGCGCGGGGTTCGACCCCAACGACTTCGGCCAGTGGTTCTCCGGCCAGCAGGGCGGGCAAGCCGGCGACTGGACGTTCACTACCGGCGGCGACGACGACGGCGAAGGCTTCTCCGACTTCTTCCAGACGCTGTTCGGCTCCCGCGGGCGCGGCCGCGCCGGCGCCACCACGACGACCCGGATGTCGCGTCCGCGAAGGGGCCAGGATCTGGAAGCACCGGTCGAGGTTTCGTTCGACGAGGCGTTCAAGGGGACGACCCGGCAACTCCAGTTGCAGGCGCCGGAAACGTGCCCGACCTGCGGCGGGGCTGGCTACGTGCGCGGGGCGATCTGCCCGACCTGCGACGGCACCGGGGTGACGTCGCGGGCCCGGACGCTGGAGGTGACCATCCCGCCCGGCGTCGCCACCGGATCGCGGGTGCGCATCGGCGGGCAGGGCGGGCCGGGCGACAACGGCGGGCCGAGCGGCGACGTCTACCTGCTCGTCACGGTCCGCCCGGACCCGCGGTTCGAGCGCGAGGGCGACGACCTGCGGACCGAGGTCGATGTGCCGGTGACGACGGCCGTGCTGGGCGGCGAAGCGCTGGTGACGACGCCGACCGGGCGGGTGGCGCTGACGATCCCGGCCGGCACGCAGGCGGGCCGCACGTTCCGGCTGCGCGGCCAGGGGATGCCGCGCCTGAAGGGACCGAAGGGGCAGCGCGGCGACCTGCTGGCCCGCGTCCGCATAACGGTCCCGACCGAGATCACCCAGCGCGAGCGCGAGTTGTATGAGGAACTTCGGCAACTCCGCCCGGAGGGAGCGCGATCGTGAGCTACCGCGAGGACGCCAGCCTGCGCGTGCGCTGGACCGAACTCGAACTGGAACCGGAGCCGAGCGACGAACCGCGATACGCGGCGACCGCGGCGGCGGCCCGGATCGGCATCCGGGTGCAGACGATCCGCCGCTGGGAAGACGAGGGGCTGATCCAGCCCCGGCGGGGCGAGCGCGGCACGCTCTACTCCGACGCGGACCTCGAACAACTGGCGCGGATTCGCCGCCTGACCGACGACCTCGGGGTCAACCTTGCCGGGGTCGCGGCGGTGCTGCACCTACGGCAGCAGGTGATCGCCCTCCAGCGCGAGATGCTGGCGTTGCGGCGGGCGCTCTCCGAACGCTAGGATTCCCCCACGGGCGGCCCCGACCAAGGGCCGCCCGTTGCCGCGCCTGCCGCACAGACGGTTGGCGCTCGCGGAAGGGGTGCGAGATGCCGGCCACGATCGTCATGGGCGGGCAGTGGGGAGACGAAGGCAAGGGCAAGCTGACCGACGCCCTCGCGGTCCGTGCCGGGATGGTCGTCCGCGCCAACGGCGGCGCCAACGCCGGCCACACCGTCGAGACCGACCGCGGCGTCTTCAAGCTGCACCTCGTGCCCTCGGGCATCCTGAACCCCGATTGCACCTGCGTCGTCGGCGCGGGGGTGGTCATCGACGCCGCCAAACTCGTTCGCGAACTGGACGACCTCGAAGCGCGCGGCGTGTCGCTGGCCAACCTGCGCATCGCCGACCGGGCGCACGTCGTCCTGCCCTGGCATCCATTGCTGGACCGGCTGGAAGAAGAGCAGCGCGCCGACGACGAGATCGGCACCACCCGCACCGGCAACGGCCCGGCCTACGCCGACAAGGCGGCCCGCCGCGGGCTGCGCGTGGCCGACCTGCTCGACGCCGGCGTGCTGCGGCGCAAGCTGGCCCGCCTCGCCGACGAAAAGAACGCGGTCGTCACGAAGGTGTACGGCGCGGAGCCGATCGACGTGGACGCGCTGACCGCCGACCTCGCCGCGTTCGGCGAGCGGATCGCCGCCAACGTGGTGCCGGCCGAAGTCGTGGTGCAGGACGCGCTGGCCGCTGGCAACGACGTCGTGATCGAGTGCGCGCAGGGCGCGATGCTCGACGTCGACTACGGCACCTACCCGTTCGTCACGTCCTCCTCGCCGACGGCGGCCGGGGCCTGCCAGGGCGCGGGGGTCGCGCCGACGCAGGTCGGTCGCGTGCTCGGCGTCTACAAGGCCTACTCGACGCGGGTCGGCTCCGGCCCGATGCCGACCGAATTGACCGACGAGACCGGCCAGCTCATCCGCGAGCGCGGGCGCGAATACGGCACGACGACTGGACGGCCCCGCCGCACCGGCTGGTTCGACGCCGTGGCCGCCCGGCACGTCGCGCGGCTGAACGGCGTCACCGAAATCGCGATGACGCTGCTGGACGTGTTCGACGCCTTCGACGAAATCCGGGTCTGCACGGCCTACCGGCTGGGTGGGGAGACGATCCGCCACCTGCCGGCGCGCGACGACCTGCTGGCGGCGATCGAACCGGTCTACGAGACGCTGCCCGGCTGGACGCAGGACACGACGAGCGCCCGCGCCGCGAGCGACTTGCCCGAGAACGCCCGCGGCTACCTGCGGTTCATCGAAGAGCAACTCGGCGCGCCGGTAACGCTGGTCGGGGTCGGGCCGGGGCGGGAGCAACTGGTTCCCATGCGGGAGGGCGCGGGGATCGGCAGCGCTCTCGCCTGACGGCTGCCGCACTGACTTCTCCAGTGGCCGCCGCATAGTAGCCACCACTTCAAACGACGACCCAACCCCGTCCTCGTAGGGGAGGGCCCGGCGCCCTCCCGCGTTCATTCGCGGCTCTGGTCGCGGGAGGGCGCCGGGCCCTCCCCTACAACGTGCGAACGGAATTCGGCACCATTAGCCGATGGACGCAGTGCCCGTCCGACCCGCGCCAAGTTCGGTCCGGGGTTCGCGTTCCATCAGCAACGGGACGGCGTCAGCCGGGGAGATGTCTCCGGCGAGGACGGCGTACACCAAACCGGTGATCGGCAATTCGACGCCAAGTCGCTCTCCCAGTTCGCGCGCGGCCGGAGCCGTGGCGATGCCTTCGGCGGTTTCCCCGAGGCGGGCGCGGATCGTGGGCACGTCTAGCCCTTCGGCCAGCATCCGGCCGGCGCGGTTGTTGCGGCTGAGCGGGCTGGCGCAGGTGGCGACCAGGTCTCCGAGGCCGGACAGGCCGGCGAAGGTGAGCGGGTTCGCGCCGAGGGCCGCCCCCAGCCGGGCGATCTCGGCCAGCCCGCGGGTCATCAGCGCGGCCTTGGCGTTGTCGCCCGCGCCGAGACCGTCCGACATGCCGGCCGCGAGGGCGACGACGTTCTTCAGTGCGCCGCCGATCTCCACGCCGATCACATCGTCGTGCGTGTAAAGGCGGAACCGGGACGACATCAGCAGGTCGCGAACGATCGCGGCAGCGCCGGGGTCGGCGGAGGCGACGGTGGCCGCCGCAGCCTTGCCGGCGGCGATCTCCTTCGCGAGGTTCGGGCCGGAAAGCGCGCAGATCGGCGCGGCATCCGGGCCGAGTTCGCCGGCGAGAACCTCGGTCATGCGGCGCAGCGAGCCCGGTTCGAGCCCCTTGGCGGCGCTCACCGGCACCGCGCCACCGAGATGGCGTGATGCGGCGCACGCTACGTCCCGCATCGCGTGGCTGGGAACGGCGAACACGGCGACCGCGCTGCCGGCGAGCGAGTCCGCGAGGTCGGCCGTTACGTTCACGGATTCGGGCAAGATCGCTCCCGGCAAGTAGCGGGCGTTTTCGCGCCGCCGGGCAATGTCGGCCGCGAGCGGCTCCCGCACCCAGAGCGTGGCCGTCACGCCGGCGCGGGCGGCCAGCAGGGCGAGGGCGGTTCCCCAACTTCCGGCGCCGATTACGGTGACCCTGCGTCCCGGTTCGGTCATCGCCTCCCCTCCCCTCCGCGAACTGCCCAAACCCGGCCTCGCCATGCCGACAGCGCAAGATTCGCCCCGATGGGGTACACGACCATCGCGGCTAGCGATGCCGCGAGGTGCCGCCAGGCGGGAATGATGATGGCTGCCGGGACGGCGCGACTACCGGGCGAGTCCACTCTGGAATGACGACGGTCCCGCTTCCACCGTCATCCCGAGCCTGTCGAGGGATCTCGTCGTCCGAACGAATCCAGGGGAAGAACCAGATTCCTCGACAGGCTCGGGATGACGGGGTGACGGGAAGCCCAGGGGCGGCTTTCCCCTACACTCGTCGCATCGTCAACGACGCACGAACGGGAGGGAGGACGGCATGGCGACCGGAAACGACGATACGAAACGGACGGAGGGCGCTCCGGGGCCGACGCTGCCGCTGGACGCGGTCGCGATCCAGGAGATCATCCCGCACCGCTACCCGTTCCTGCTGGTGGACAAGGTGCTGGAACTGGAGCCGGGCAAGCGCGCCGTCGGCGTGAAGGCCGTCTCGATGGGCGAGCCGTTCTTCGCCGGGCACTTCCCGAACTACCCCGTCATGCCGGGCGTGCTGATCGTCGAGGCGTTGGCGCAAGTCGGGGCGGTCGCCATGCTGGTCAGCGAGCAGGGCGAAGGCAAACTCGCGCTGTTCGCCGGCATCGACAACCTGCGCTTCAAGCGGCAGGTGCGCCCGGGCGATTTGCTGCGGCTGGAGGTCGAGATCGGCCAGATCCGGCGCGGCATCGGCACCGGTTCCGGCGTGGCGACGGTGGACGGCGAGGTCGCGGCGCGGGGCAACATCATGTTCGCGCTGGTGCCGAAACCGGCCGGTCTTTGAGCGACCCGGACTTCAGGCGACCGATTCCGGCAGCGCGGGGCACGCCGGCTGCGGTACGCTGCCGGGCGAGAGGCGCAAACGGGGCGGCGCGAGGGCGCGCCGCCGCGCCGCCGGGGCGGGGTGCATGAACTCGGCCAGGTTGCTGGGCATCGTGCTGGTGGTCGCGGGCATTGCCGCGGCGGTTGTCGGCGGCGCATGGCTGCGGGCGGGTCTCGCCGAAGGGGCGACCCGGCAATCGGGCGCGCTGCTCGGCGCGTTCCTGCTCGCGCTCGTCATCGTGCTGCCGCTGGTCGGTTTCGGGCTCTACTTCCTGTTCCGCGGCACCCGGGAAGCGCGTGAACAGACCGCCGTCGCCGGGCAGCGCAAACTGCTCGACATCGTCGCCACCCGTGGGCAGGTCGCCATCCCCGACCTCGTGCTGGAGATGAACTCCAGCCGCGACCAGGTCGAGAACGATCTTCACGCGCTGGTGGGCCGAGGCCTGTTCAGCGGCTACGTCGATTGGAACAAAGGCGTCCTCTACAGCGTTGAGGCATCGCAGTTGCAAGGGCGGCAAACGTGCCCGAACTGCGGCGGCCAGCTCCAGCTGGCGGGCAAGGGACTGGTCAAGTGCCCGTACTGCGGGGCCGAGATCTTCCTGCAGGGCTAAGCCGCGGGACGCCCGCGGCCGTTCCGCGATCGAGGAGGAACCCGATGGTCTTTCGCGCGCAATCCGGCGAACGCACCGGCCGCGGCCTGCTGGAAAGCATCTTTGCGTACCGCGGCGCCGGCAACAAGGAGGGCATCCGCGATGCCGACCGCGCCCTCCGGCAACGGCTGGCCGACACTTATGCGGCCGAGCAGACCCGCATCCAGGCCGTCGCCCGGCGGCTGGCCGAAGACCGCCGGCTCAACGACATCGGGCCGGTGGACGAGTTCAACCGCACGCTCGGTCATTTCATCGACCGCCTGCGCACGGCGACCTACGGCTACGGCGGCCTGATGGCCGAACTCGACCCGGAACCGGGCGCGGCCGAGCAACTCCGCAGGTTCGACCAGTCCCTCGCGTCCGGCGTCGAGGAGGTCGCGGCGGCGACCGGCGCGCTGGAAGCGGCGCTGGCCTCCGGCGGCGACCTCGCCGCGCCGGCCCGGCAGGGGACGGAAGCGGCGCGGGCGCTGCTGGCGCGCTTCGACCTGCGCGGGCAGGTGGTCGAATCGGGCAAACCGGTGCCGCAGGAGAGCGCGCTGAAGGCCCTCGCCCCGACCGTGCCCGACCTGCCGGTTCCGGCGTGGAACCTCGACCTCGGCGTGGCGCTGTCGGTGCTGGGCGACGACGCGATCGTGGACGCCAAGATCGGCGTCGGCGACGACACCGGCGGCTTCCGGCTGTTCCGGCTCCACGCCGACCCCGAGGAATGGCTGTTCGTGCCGAAGGACGCACCGCTCGGCCTGGCCCGGCTGCGCCCGGTGAACGTGCCAAACGGCGGCGACGGCCCGACGCTGGACGGCGTGACGTTCACCGTGGCGGCCGAAGGCGATTCCGAGGGCGAAGTCGTCGGCGAAGGCGGCGGTTCGAGCGTGCGGCCGGTGCGCTACCGGGTGCTGCAGGGCGCGGAGGACGCGTCGGCCCGAGGCTTGCTGCTGGACTGGGGCAAGGATCGGCAGGCGTTCGCCGGCCGCGAAGTCCATCCCGACGACGTCGATATCTTCGGCCGACCGGTCGGCTTGTAACCCGGCGCACCGAGGACGCTCGCGCACAACGGAGGCAATCCAACGATGGGCATTCTCGACCGGATGTCTACCCTGATCCGGGCCAACGTCAACGACATGCTCGACCGCGCCGAGGACCCGGAAAAGACGATCAACCAGATCCTGCGCGACATGGAGAGCTCGATCCAGAACGCCCGCCAGCAGGTGGCGTCGATGATCGTGCAAGAGAAGGAACTGGAGGCCGACGCCAACCAGACCAAGATGCTGGCCAGCGAGTGGGGCAAGAAGGCCGAGCGGGCGGTCACCGCCGGCAAGGACGACCTCGCGCGCGAGGCGCTCCGGCGCAAGCGCGACAATGACGAGAACGCCAGCGTCTACACCGAGCAGCTCGCGCTCCAGCAGCAGACGGTCGAGCGGCTCAAGCAGCAATTGCGGCAACTCGAATCGAAGTACCAGGCCACCCTGAGCCAGCGCGACGTGCTGATCGCCCGCCAGCGACGGGCGCAGGCGCAGCACCAGGTCGCGAGCGCGGCGTCGGCGACGGTCCTCAACCCGCTCGACCCGTCGGCGGACCTCGAACGGATGGAGCGCAAGATCCGCCAGACCGAAGCGCAGGCGGCTGCCGCGCTCGAAATGGGACAGGACGACAGCCTCGAAGCCCAGTTCCGCGAACTGGACGCCGACGACGACATCGAAGCCGAACTGGCGCTGCTGAAGGCCAGCGTGGCCGGCGAACTGCCGGCCAACGTGAGCAGCACGACCGAGAACGAGGGGTAGCCGGCGTCGGTCTCCCCTCCCCCGCATCCGCCCGGCGCCGGTGCGCCGCTCATCCCGGAGGGCCGCATGGCGATCCTCGACGTCATCGAATACCCGAACGAGCGCGCCGACGAACTGGTGCACCGCGTGCCGGAGGTCGGCGCGGGCGAGTTCCGGCTCGGCTCGCAACTCATCGTGCGCGAAAGCCAGCGCGCGGTCTTCTTCCGCGACGGCAAGGCGCTCGACGTCTTCGGACCCGGCCGGCACACGATCTCGACCGACAACATCCCGCTGCTCGGCGGGCTGATCAACCTGCCGTTCGGCGGCCGCTCGCCGTTCACCGCCGAGGTCTACTTCGTCTCGGTGCGGGACTTCACCGACCTCAAGTGGGGCACGCCGCAAGCGCTGGTCTACCGGGACAAGGAACTCGGGATGATCCGGCTGCGGGCCTACGGCACCTACGCGATCCGGGTGGCCGACCCGCAACTGTTCGTCACCCAGATCGTCGGCACCCGGGGCAGCTACGCGACGCCGGCGATCGAGGATTACCTGCGCTCGATCATCCTCAACGAGTTCAACGACCTGCTCGGCGGTGCGCAGACCTCGATCCTCGACATCCAGGCGATGACCGGGGAACTGGCGATCGCCGCCCGCAGCGCGCTGACCGACGACTTCGCCCAGCTCGGGCTGGACCTGCGCGGGTTCCAGATCAGCGCCATCACCCCGCCGGACGAAGTGCAGGCGCGCATCGACGAGCGCTCCGGCATGGCCGCGCTCGGCGACCTGAACCAGTACATGCAATACCAGACGGCGCGGGCGATCGGCGACATCGGCGCGAGCGGCGGCGACGCCGGCGGCGCGGCGGCGGCCGGCGTCGGGGTCGGCGCCGGCATGGGCATGGGCGCCGCCATGGCCGGCGCGGTCCGCGACGCCTTCTCCGGCGGCGGCGCGGCGCAGCAGCAGCAACAGCAACCGGCAACCCAGCCTTGCCCGAACTGCCAGTTCGCGGCGCCGGCCGGGGCGAAGTTCTGCCCGAACTGCGGCCAGTCCCTGCAGCCCGCGGCGGCGACGGTCGCCTGCCCGAAGTGCGGCACCGAGAACCCCGCCGGCGCGAAGTTCTGCATCAACTGCGGCACGGGGCTCTCCGGCTGAGTGCCGAGTTCCGAGTGCCGAGTGCCGAGTGCCGAGAATGGCAGGCCCGTTCGGCGGCGCGCAGCGTTCGTGCTTGCCGACCCGCCGACTTGCCGACTTGCCGACCCCGTAACTCGGCACTCACCGCCAGTTGGCTCCCCGCGCCGCGCAGCGGGTACCATCGGGAGACGCGCCGGGCGCACGGGATGACGCCACGGCACGAAGGGAGGACGATATGGGCCAGGCCGGAACGATGCGGGCGATCGCGGCGGGCGCGCTGCTCGCGCTCGGGTTCGCCGGAAGCGCCGCCGCGCAGGCGCCTACGGTCGAAGACCTGACGGCGGAGATCGCGGCGCAGGTCGAGGAAGGCATCGCGCTCAGCAGCGGCGGTTCGATCGACGCCACCGGCGCGGTGACGACGGGTGGCGACAGCGGCATCGTCTCCGCCGACGGCGGCAACTCGCTGGCGTTGGGCGACAACCCGGGCGGCGCAGACGGCTCTGGAGCCTACGCCAGCCAGTAGCCGAAGGCGGTTTCCGCGGATTCGGGCAACTCGCCGAAATTCCACGTCCGTACGCCCCGTTTCGCCCGGCCAGATCGGGCGAAACGGGGTATACTTATGTCTGCTCGGAAATGTCTTGACGGCTATTGAGGCAAAGGATTTCGCGCGTGGAGATCGGCAACGTTCGGCTGGCGAGCATCGACACCGAGATGCGCCAGTCTTACCTCGATTACGCCATGAGCGTGATCGTGCAGCGCGCCCTGCCGGACGCGCGTGATGGTTTGAAGCCCGTCCACCGCCGCGTGCTCTACGCGATGGCGGAAATGGGGATGCGCTCCACCGCCCGCTACCGCAAGAGCGCCGGCATCGTGGGCGAGGTGCTCAAGAGCTACCACCCCCACGGCGACTCCGCCGTGTACGACACCCTCGTCCGCATGGCGCAGGACTGGAACCTGCGCTACCCGCTGGTGGACGGGCAGGGCAACTTCGGTTCGGTCGATGGCGACGGCGCGGCGGCGATGCGCTACACCGAAGCCAAGCTGACGCAGATCGCCGACGAACTGCTGGCCGACCTCGACAAGAACACCGTCGATTTCGCCCCGAACTACGACGCTTCGACCGAGGAGCCGAAGGTACTCCCGGCGCGGCTGCCGAACCTGCTGATCAACGGCGCGGCCGGCATCGCGGTCGGCATGGCGACCAACATCCCGCCGCACAACCTCGACGAGGTCTGCGACGCGATCTCCTTGCTCATCGACGACCCCGACGCGTCCATCGAGCAGTTGATGGAGATCGTGAAGGGGCCGGACTTCCCGACCGGCGGCATCATCCTCGGCAAGGAAGGCATCCAGGCCGCCTACGCCACCGGCCGCGGCCGGGTGGTCATCCGCGCCCGCGCCTTCATCGAGGAGGCGGCGCGCGGCGGCCACATGCAGATCGTCGTTACCGAACTGCCCTACCAGGTCAACAAGGCCGCCCTGCTGGAGCGCATCGCCGATCTGGTCAAGGACGGCAAGCTCGAAGGCATCCGCGACCTGCGCGACGAGTCCGACCGCAACGGCATGCGCGCCGTCATCGAGCTCAAGCGCGACGCCCAGCCGCGCAAGGTGCTGAACAACCTGTTCAAGCACACCGCCCTGCAATCGACCTTCGGCGTCAACATGCTCGCCCTCGTCGAGAACGGCACCCAGCCGCGGGTGCTGACGCTCAAGCGGGCACTGCAGGAGTACGTCGGGCACCGGCAGGAAGTCATCACCCGGCGGACCCAGTTCGAACTGGAAAAGGCCCGCCGCCGCGCCCACGTCCTCGAAGGCCTCAAGATCGCGCTCGACCAGATCGACGCGGTCATCGCCACGATCCGGCGCTCGCAGACGACCGATACCGCGCGCAAGAACCTGATCTCGGGGTTCAAGCTCTCCGAGATCCAGGCCAACGCGATCCTCGACATGCGGCTGGCCCGCCTCGCCGCCCTCGAACGGCGCAAGATCGAGGACGAATTGAAGGAGGTCCGCGCCGAGATCACGCGGCTGGAAACGCTGCTGGGCGATCCGAAGCTCATCCTCGGCGTCATCCGCGACGACATGGCGTTCCTCAAGGAAAAGTACGGCAACCCGCGGCGCACCGAGATCCGCGACGCCCACGGCGACCTTTCCGAGGAAGACCTGATCGAGGAGCGCGACGTCCTCGTGACGATCACCGCCCGCGGCTACGTCAAGCGCTCGGCGGACGAGAACTTCCGCGAGCAGCACCGCGGCGGCAAGGGCGTCACCGGCGTCAAGATGCGGGACGAGGACGCCGTCCAGCACATCCTCCACGCCAACACGCACGATTCGCTGCTGGTCTTCACCTCGCGCGGCAAGGTGTACCAACTCAAGGTCCACGAACTGCCGGATTCGGGCCGGGCGGCGCGCGGCATGCCGATCGTCAACCTCATCAGCATGCAGCCCGACGAGACGGTCACCACGCTGCTGAAGATCCGGGATTACTCCGAGGCCACGCACCTGTTCTTCACCACGCGCCTCGGCCGGGTCAAGCGCACGACGCTGGACCAGTTCCAGTCCGTCCGCTCGACCGGCATGATCGCGATCGGGCTGGACGAGGGCGACGAACTGGCCTGGGTCCGCATGACCTCCGGCGAGGACGACATCGTGCTCGTCACCGAACAGGGGCAGGCGATCCGCTTCGACGAGAACGACGTCCGCGCGATGGGTCGCCCAGCCGCCGGCGTCATCGGCATCCGGATGGCGTCGAAGGATCGGGTGATCGCGTCCGAGGTGGTCGAGGACGGGCTAGACCTGTTCGTCGTCGCCGAGCGCGGGCTCGGCAAGCGGTCGAAGCCGGAAGACTTCCGGCGGCAGGGCCGTGGCGGCCAGGGCGTGACCGCCATGAAGCTGACGCCGCGCACCGGCCTCATCGTTTCGGCGGCGATGATCTCCGACGACTACCGGGTGATGATGATGAGCTCGTCCGGGCGCGTCATCATGATCCCCGGCAAGGCCATCCCGCGAATCGGACGCGCCACGCAGGGCGTGACCCTGATGCGGATGGAAGAGGGCGAGACGGTCGCGTCGATGACGGCGTCACCGCGCCGCGACGACTCCGAAGACCTCGTCCCCGGCGACCTCAACGGTCATTCGGTCGAACTGACCGCCGGCTGATCCGGCGTTCGCGCGGCGGCCCCGCTCCGTGCTCCCCGTTCACCGGGGTAGCGGGCGGGGCCGCCGCCGTTTCCGCGAACCGCCGCCCGACGAGGGCGGCGAACGGCGCGGCCACGATCGAGGCGATCGCCGCGACGAGCACCACCACCGCCATCAGCGCGACGACGCGCCCCTGTCCCGGCACGGGAGCCGGACCACGCCCAAGCACGAACAGCGCGACCAGTTCGGCCACGAACGCGGCGGCGACCAGCGGCATCCGTGCCCCGCGCGGAGTCGCCTCCCCGATGGCGACGACCAGCGCCGAAAGCCCGAATGCGATGGCAACTGCCGAAAGCGCCGCCCGGCCGTCGATGTCCTGCTCGCCGGCGCGCAGCATCGCCGGGACCAGCAGTGCAGCCGGCGCCCACAGGAGCGGCGCCGTGCTCGGCTCGTCGGCCGACACGCTGGCCGTCCACCCCAGCATCACCGCCAGCAGCACCAGCACGCCGAGCGTGAGCCAGAGCAGCGGGCCAGCCGCTCCGTTCGCCAGCGAGACGTAGGGCGTGCGGGCGACCGACGCCTGAAGGGCCAACACCGGGGCCAGCATCGCCGTGCAGGCGACGGCCATCCACCAGGCGCGGCGGGCGCGCGGCAGGCCCATTTCGCGCGAGACGGCGACGCCGCCGAGTTGGACCGCGATCAGGGCGATCATCGCGACCGGCAACCCGAGCACGTCGAACGGCAACGGCACGAACGCGCCGAGCGCGGCGATGACCGCCGTCGCCAGCCACGGTCCGGCGACGGCGAGGACGTGCGTGGCCGCTTCCCGCATCGTCGGCGGGCCGCCGATGCGGCGACGGTTGGCCGGCTCGGCGGGCCGTCGTTGCGCCGGGCGCGGACGAGGCGGGGTCGGCTGCACGCGCGGCCCCGGTAACTAACTGGCGGTCGCGGCTGGCCGCAGATCTGCAATCGGGACCTGGGTTCGTTGCCGGCGACGGAACGACGAAACCTCGTCGATCCCGCACAGGGGCAGCATGTCCAGCGTCTTGGCGAGCCCGGTCCCGACCGCTTGCGGCGCGTGCGAATCGGTGCCGGTGGTGATGAAGCGGCCGCCCTCGTCGGCGTACCAGCGGACGATGGCCGGGCCGGGCATCGACGTCTTCGGCGTCTGCCGCAGGCCGGACGTGTTGATCTCGAAGGAGACGCCGTGCTCGATCATCGACCGGAAGATCGGCCGCAGCCGTTCGCGGTACGCCAGCGGGTCGTAGGCGCGGTGGGTCTTCGGCATGTACCGCTTCGGCAGGTCGAGGTGGCCGATGGTGTCGAACCAGCCGGTTTCGACCGCCGCTTGCAACCGGTCGAAATAAGGCAGCAGGACCTCTTCCTCGGTCCGCTCGGCAAAGTAGTCGGGAAAGATGATCGCGCCGTCCTCGCCGTAGTGGACCGAACCGATGATGAAGTCGTACTCGCCGCCGTAACGCTCGACGAACGCCTGCACCTGCGGGGCGATCCGCTCGTTGTAGTCGATCTCCGCCCCGGCCAGCACCGTCAGACGGCCGGCGTACTCCTGCTTGACCTCCCCAACCTCGCGCAGGTAGTCCTCGACGCGGTAATACCCGCAGCCGGGATCGATCGGTTCGTGGTCGAGGTGGTCGGTGATGGCGATCTCGGTAACGCCGGCGGCGATGGCCGCGTCGCACTGCGCGCGCATCGGGATGGCGCAATCGACCGAATATTCGCTGTGCACGTGGTAATCGAACACGACCGCCCCGCTCCCGTTTTCGCGCCGATTCCGAACCCGGACGGCGAGCACTATACCAGCGAACCGCGGCGCGGCTTCCTGCCGGGGTCGCCCTGCTAGAATCGCGTGCCGGCCCGGCGGAACGAGCCGACACGGCGGCCGAACCGCGACGGCATACCCGTCGCCAGCCGGTCCGCCGCGAACGCACCGGCGCAAGCGTGCCGATCCAGGCCGTTCGGCACGGCAACCGACGCACCTCAACGCCGGGAGTCGCCGCTCGACGAGGTGGCGGCCCAACGCCGGCGGCAGGATCGAATCCAAGGGGGATCGGGCACGGTGAAAGCGAACGACAGGCAAGCCCGGTCCGCGTACGCTGATTCGGCAATGCTGGATCGTGCGCCGAACGCCGCCGTCGTCGCCGGCCGAGTGCGGGCATGACGGATCGACAGCGCATCGGCGTCTTCGGCGGCACCTTCGACCCGCCCCACATCGGGCACCTGATCGTCGCCACCGAACTGGCGTGGGCGCTCGATCTCGACCGGCTCCTGTTCGTACCGGCGGGCCGGCCGCCGCACAAGAACGCCGCCATCATCAGCGACGACGACGACCGGCTGGCGATGCTGCACCTGGCGCTGGCCGATGACCCGGCGTTCGAGGTCAGCACGATCGACCTCGAACGCCCGGGGCCGTCCTTCACCGCCGACCTGCTGGCGCTGTTAGCCGAACGACTCGCGCCGGCGACGCTCGTCTTCCTGATGGGCGAGGACTCGCTGCGCGACCTGCCCGGGTGGGAGCGTCCGCACGAAATCGTGGCGCTCGCGGAAATCGGGGTGGCCGCGCGGCCGGGGGTGGACGCCGACCTGCCGGCCATCCACATCGTGCTGCCCGGCTCGGCGGGAAGGATCACCGTCGTCGAAACCACGGCGGTCGGCGTCTCGTCCACCGACCTGCGGCGGCGGGTCGCGGCCGGCGCGCCGATCCGCCACCAGGTACCGCTGGCGGTCGAGGCGTACATCGAACGCCGCGGCCTCTATCGCTGATCGCCGCCGCGCTGTCGGCTTGGCCGTCAACAATGGCATCATCCATGCCTGCATCGTTCGCGGCGCGCATCGAACCGGAGCGGAACCCACGATGACCAACCACGGCGCGGAACGGCCACGGGTGCTGTTCGTTTTCGCCCACCCCGACGACGAGACGTTCGGCTGCGCCGGCACGATTGCCGCGCTGGCCGAACGCGGCGTCGATTCCACCCTGATCTGCCTGACGCGGGGCGAGGCGGGCGATTCCTCCATTCCCAACCTCGACGCGCCGGACCTGCTCGGCGCGGTTCGCGAACAGGAACTGCGGACGGCGATGGCCCACGTCGGCATGACCGACGTGCGTCTCGGCATCTACCGCGACTCCGGCATGCCCGGCTCGCCGGAGGCCGCCCATCCGCGGGCCCTCGTGCAGGCGGACGAGGCGGCGGTAGCGGCCCAACTCGTGGTGGCGATCCGGGCGATGCGCCCGGCGGCGGTGGTCGGTTTCGGGCCGGACGGCATCTACGGCCACCCGGACCACCTCGTCGCCTACCGGACCACGGTCGCGGCGGTCAACCTCGCCGCCGACCCGGCCTACCGGCCCGAGATCGGCGAGGCGTGGGAAACGCCCGCCCTCTACTACAGCGCCGCCCCGCGCGACGAACTGGTCGCGATGATGGAGAAGCGCGGCAAACCCGGCAACGGCATGCCGGAAGAGTTCCACGGCAAGATGGGCGTTCCCCGCGAGGAGATCGACACCTGGATCGACGTCGCGCCGTGGGGCAAATGCAAGCGCCTGGCGATGCTCGCCCACCGGACGCAGTTCGGCGACGGCGGCCCCATCGCCGAAATCGCGGCCGAGGACCTTCGGATGCGGTTGTCCCGCGAAACGTTCGTGCGCGTGCCCCTTCCGCGGCACGGCGCCGCCGCGACCGCTGACGACCCGATCGCCGTGCTGGCGCGGGAGCGCCCCGCGCCGCGCTGATCTCCTCCGGCCCGCTCACACCGAACCCGGGTCGCGCGGGCGGACCGGGCCATCGACTGCCGTACGTGCCCGACGGGTATGCGCCCGAACGTCGTGCCGCGCCACCCAACCCTCGGTGATCCCTCGACACGCTCGGGGTCACAAGGTCGTTGACCTGACACGACGTTCGGACGCGCCCTGGTATCGCCAACCACCGCCTCGCTCGATGTACGTCCCTGCCCCCGGCACGCATCGTGCACGAATAGCTCGTGCACCCGAGCCCCTGTCATCCGTCGCGGCCAGCCGCGACCGGAATGCGTCCGTTCATGCGTTGCCGGGTGCAATGCGCCCCGCGGCTCGAGCGGCGGGCGTCGGGAAAGGACGGTGCATGTCTTCTGGCCTGACGAGACGGTCGCTCCTCTCCGCCTTGCCGTTCGCGGCACAGGCAACGGTCCCGGGACGAACGATGAGCGGACACGCCGCCGAACCGGAGGATGCCAGGCCGAACATCATCGTCATCAACCTGGACGACCTCGATAGCCGGTCGCTCGCCGGGATGCCGAACGTCCACGCCCACCTCATCGACCAAGGCGCCAGTTTCGAGTCGTTCATCGTCACCCAGCCGGGCTGCACGCCCTCGCGGGTGTCGCTCTTCCGCGGGCAATACGGCCACAACCACGGCGTCCTGAGGAGTTCGGGCGAGTTCGGCGGATTCCAGCGATTCCACGACCTGGGCCACGAGCAGTCCACGATCGCGACCTGGTTGCAGGAATCCGGGTATCGCACCGTCCTGGTCGGCAAATACCTGAACCACTACCCGGGCGACCGCGGACCCACCTACATACCGCCCGGCTGGAACGAGTGGTACGCGCCCACCGACGGCATCGGCCGGTCAACCGGCAAGGGGTACCGCAACTACACGCTGAACGAGAACGGCGTCCGCGTTCCCTACGGCAAGGAACCGGACCACTACTCCACCGACGTGTACGCCCGCAAGGCGCTGGACGCGATCGACCGCTCGATGGCGGAGAATCGGCCGCTCTTCCTCTACGTCGCGCCCCGGGCGCCGCACGGTCCGGCCCAGCCGGCGAAGCGCCACAAGGGATCGTTCGCCGACGCCGATCCGCCGCGCGACCCCGCGTTCAACCTGGCCGACGTCTCGGGCAAGCCGGGGTGGGTACGAGACTCGCCGCCGCTGACCGCCGACGAGATCGCGGAGATCGACGACTTCTGGCGGGCCCGTTCGGAGACGCTGCTCGCCGTTGACGAGATGGTGGCGCGGCTCATCCAGCGGCTGGATGACCACGGCGCACTCGACCGCAGCTACGTCTTCTTCACCTCGGACAACGGCTACCACCTCGGCGAGCACCGGCTCGATACGGGCAAGGGGACGCCCTACGAGCAATCGATCCGGGTTCCCCTCGTCGTTCGCGGACCCGGCATCACGGCCGGAACGCGCGAGCACCGGCTGGCCGGAATGGCCGACCTCGCGCCGACCATCGCGGAATTGGCCGGCGCCAGGACTCCGGCGTTCGTCGATGGGCGCTCGCTGCTGCCGGTGCTCGCATCGGACCCGGCGGACTTGCCGTGGCGCGAGGCCATCCTGTGCGAGAAGTACCGCAACAGTGCCTTGCGCGTCGCCGGCCCGGCACGGTTGTCCAGCCCTGCTCTCCAGCGCGACGAGGATGATGACGACGACGGCAAAGTCGTCGTGCCGTCGTGGGCTGCGCTGCGCAAAACCGATGCGGTCTACGTCGAGTACGAAACCGGCGAGCAGGAGTTCTACGACCTGCGCGAAGACGCGGCCCAACTGGACAACCTCGCCGATTCGCTGTCTCCCGCGACGACCGTCCGCTTATCGGCGCACCTCGCGGCGCTCGTAGGCGCCGCCGGGGCCGCGTGCTGGGAGGTCGAGGATTCCTCCTACGACGACCCGGCGCGTGTTCCCCCAATGCCCGCGATGGCGCGGCCCGACCCCGGCGAACAGGTCCGAGCCGGGGATACGGTGTCGTTGCGCGGTTCGGCGCTCGACGCCTACGGCGACCCGGTCTCCGGCGACGGATTGACGTGGTCGGCGTCGATCGAGCATGACGCCGGCGTCACCGAATTGCTCTTCGCATCGCCCGGCGGACGAATCGATCTCCCGCTTCCAGCCGACGACGTGCAGGGCAGGCGGTTCCTCGTGGTCGCCCTCACCGCCACGGACTCCGCCGGAAACAGTCGAACGATCCAGCGCTCGATCCGCGTTCGACGCGGCGACGCGCGGGCGGCTTGACGCCCCGTCGAAATCGGCTTGTCGGGGGGTCGCGGGATGGGCACGGCTGGTTGGCGTCTCCCCGTTTGCCGAGTCCGTGACGCTGACCCGACCGTGAACGGGTTCTCGATCTCGAGCGCCACGTGCGCCGCGGCATGACGCGGTCCTGGACCGGCTCGGCGTACCGATGGGGCAGGAATGCAAGGAGGCTCGACGGCGCCGGGAACCGGCTACGAACCACGGCGCACCTCGGCCTAACGCGCTTCCATGGAGCGTCCCCTCGGCGCGCGGACGGGCGAACTGGCTCCTCAAACGGCGAGCACGGAGCGGCGCGAGCGTTGGCCGTTGGGCCAAAAAAGGGCGCCGGACGATTGGTTCCAAACGCCAATGACCTTGCGCGACCCAGCCGGTAGCGTAGTCATGTCGCACCGTGGGCGGTCGATTGCCGCCCGTATCCCAGCGAACCGGCGCCGAACAGCGATCGAGGTTGGCACGGTGAGCGAGTTTCGGCGGGCTCCGGCATCGAGGCTGGACGCCGCGCAAACCCCTCAGGCAACCCTCTTCGTCTGGCGCGGCGGCGGCGTCGTCGTCCTCGGCGATTACCATGACGACCGCTGGGTCGTTTCCCGCGGCTGGCTGAAGGCCGACGCGTTGACCGACGTCCGCCGCTGGACGTTCGCCGCGCCGAGCGCCTTCGCCGGGCAGGTGCGGCGGCTGGTGCTGGACGCAACCGGCGACGGCGCGCTGGCCCGCGCCAACGGCGCGGACGCGCTCGATTGGGCGACCGCCGCCTCCGGCCAGTCGGCATCCTGAACCGGGAACGGCCGAGCGCCGCTACCCGAGGTGCAGCAGCAGCCGCGCCCCGGCGGTTGCCGTCGGCGGCAGCGGGCGGACGGCGTCCAGCAGCCAGCGCACCCGGTTCGGATCGCCAAGGAACCGCTGCGCCCACAACTCCGCGCGCAGCCACGGCAGGTAGCGCCACCGAATCGTTCGCTGGTACGGCATGAGCGCGACGGCATCCGCGTTCCCGTCGGCCAGCGCGCGGGCGAGCACGTCGCCGGCAAGCGCCCCGGAATCCAGCGCGAACGCGATGCCCGCACCCGTCAGCGGCCCGACGAGCGCCGCGGCCTCCCCCGCCACGACCAGTCGATCCGCGACCAGTTTGCGCCGGCGCGGCCCGAGATCGAGCGCCCACGCGCGCGGCGGATCGTCCATAGCCGCGCCGGCGAGCCAACCGGCGGCGGGCGATGCCGGATCGGTCGTGTAGCGGGCGAACAGGTCGCGCAAGTGTTCCGCGCCGTCCCGGCCCGGACCGGCGAGGGTTCCGACACCGACGTTCGCGCCGCCGTTCGGCAGGGGAAAGACCCAGCCGTACCCCGGCAGCACCCAGCGGTCGAGCGAAAAGACGATGCGGTCCGGCGGCGCGCTGCACCCGGACACGTAGCCGCGCATCGCGATCCCGCGCGCTGGGTCGCCGGGCCGCGCGTCGGCAGCGACATCGCTGGCCACCCGGCAGCCGTAGCCGCCGGCGAGGACGACGCCGCGCGCCCGAAAAAGCCGCTCGCCTCCACCGGCCTGCACCCGCACCATCCGCCCATCGCCGTCGGCCGGACCGACTTCGCGCACGGTCCCGCGCTCCAGCGACGCTCCGGCGCGGCAGGCAGCGCGGACCATCGCGTGGTCGAAGACGAACCGGGGAACGATGCGGGCATCCGTTCCGCCCAGCGGCAGCCGGCCCACAGCCGTTCGCGGAGTGAGATCGAGCGAACCGCCGTCCGCCGTCACCAGCACGCCGGCGAGGCGGCCGTAGGGCGCGAGGTCGGCCTCGTCGATCCCGAGGCGGCGCGCGAAGGCCATCGCCCGCGCCCCGATCAGGTCGCCGCACGGCTTGTCACGCGGAAACGCCGCCTTGTCGAACAGCAGCGCCTCGCGCCCGGCTCGGCCCAACGCGACCGCCGCCGCGCTGCCCGCCGGTCCCGCGCCAACCACCACGACGTCTACGGATTCGGTCACGTGACCCTCACCCAGCCGCGCTTTGGCGGCTCGCGGCCTTCCGGCCGGCATCGGCCCACACGCCGCGTTTCCGGACAGCGCAATCCGCGTGCGGCCGGCGTTGGGTCGCCCCAATGACCCGAACGTCTCAGCACCCAAGTAGGCGCCGCCGTTCCGTATCCCGTCCAATGGCGACCCCACGTTGGTCGCGAATCCCGCATATCCGCCGTCCGCTGGCAGACGAGGAGAACGAAAGGGAGCCCGCCCGTGCGCATCGTCATCGCCGGAACGCAGAAGTCGGGCAACGTTCTGCTCAAATGCCTGCTCGCGCACGCGTACGAGCGCCGGGTGCTGGTCGATCCCGGCATCCCGCGGCGGCCGACACTGGATGCGTTCCGGGCGTGTAAATCCGCCGGCGGGTTCGTCGATGGGTCGGTGTTCCACCACCATTTCCCCTACTCCGACGACCTCGCCGATCCGATCGACGCGGCGCCCGCCCACATTGCCACGATCGTGCGCGATCCGAACGATTCGTTCGTCTCCTGCGTCCATTCCGTCCAGCGCCGAACGGGACGAGGGTTCAAACGGAATGCGCCCAGCGGCAAGCCGATGGAACACCCCGACGTGCTGGCCTATCTTCGCAGCGGCGGCGACCGCGAGGAACTCCGCCTCACGAAAGGCTGGGTCGAAAGCGGCCGAACCACGGCCGTCCGATACGAAGACCCGCACCGGAACCCGGCCGAGGTGCGTTCAGGGATTGCGGACAATCGCGCCCCACGGTTGCACCTCCGGTCGGCCAGGGCCGGCGATTCCCGGAAACACCTGCCCGACGCGCACCTCGCGATTCTCCGCATCCACTGCGGCCCGTCGATCGAATCACTTGGGTACCCCATTCGCGAGTTGCCGTCGGGACGGACCGCTGCGATTGCAGGGTGGACAGCCCCACCGGATTCGGTGATCCGGGACAACCCACGCGACATCAGGACGATCGCCCTGCAACCCGATCGGCCGTACCATTCAGGATCTCCAGGCGTGCCAGCAAGGAGCAGCGAATGAGCCGACGCCGAGAGCAGCGACCCGACGATGGCGCGCGGGCGGCGCCCTCCGCCCGGTACGACCTCCCGCCCGAACGGCTGGCGACCGCTGGCGACCGCCTGTTGCCGTCGTTCGTCATCATCGGCGCGCAAAAGGGCGGAACATCGTCGCTCTACCACTACCTGTCGTCGCACCCGGACACCGCCCCGGCGTTCACCAAGGAAGTCCACTTCTTCAATCGCTGGCACCGGCGCGGGATCGACTGGTACCGCGCGTTCTTCCCGCTGGCCAGCGAAGCGGAGATCGCCGGGGAAGCCAGCCCGAACTACCTCGCACACCCGGCGTCCGCCCGCCGCCTCGCCGACGCGCTGCCGGACGCCAAGGTCATCGTCCTCCTCCGCAACCCGGTGGAACGGGCGTACTCGCAGTACTGGATGCAGCGGCGGCGGGGCCACGAAGCACGATCGTTCGAGGTCGCCATCGACGACGCGGCGATCGACCGGCTCAATCACGACGGGAACCTGCGGGCCGACTGGAACCGGTCCGCCTACCGGTCGCGCGGGTTGTACGCCGAGCACCTCGAACCGTGGCTGGAGGCCGTCGCTCCCGACAACCTGCTCATCCTCCGCAGCGAGGATTTCTTCGCCGACCCGGCGGACATCCTCGCGCGGGCGCAACGGTTCGTCGGGATGCGGCCGTGGCAACCCGAACACTTCGACGTCAAACAGGACGGCGGGGACTACGAACCGATCGATCCCGATACGCGCGCTCGCCTCGCCGAGTGGTACGAACCGCACAACCGGCGGCTCTACGACCTGATCGGCCGCGACATGGGCTGGGAGCGCGACGATCCGTCCGACCCCGGACGCTAGTCCTCGTCGCCGCCGGTCCGGGCCAGCGCGAAGTAGCGGGCGTCCGGATGGGTCACCACCAGCGCGGCGGTCGTCTGCTCCGGGTCGAACTGGAAGCCGTCGGTGAGCGCGACGCCGATCTTGCCGACGTCCAGCAGCGCATCGACCAGCACGTGCTGGCGCAGGTCCGGGCAACTCGGGTAGCCCCACGAGTAGCGCTTACCCTGCTCCTCGCCCATGCCGAGTTCGGCCCGGATGCGCTGGTGGGCGTATTCGGCCAACCCTTCGGCGCTCTGGACGCTCAGGCCGTGGCTGAAGAACGATTCGGAGTACTCCCCAGCTGCCTGCAACCGCTCCGTCCGCGCGGTCGCCTCGCGGCCCTGCGTCACGATCTGGAACACCGCGACGTCCCGCTTACCGGACGATGCCGGCAGGTAGTAGTCGGCGAGGCACAGGCGGTCCCGGCGCGGCTGCCGCGGGAAGGTGTAGCGGGCCAGTTCGCGGCCGGATTCGTCCGGCGCGTAGACGACGAGGTCGTTGCCCTCGGAGTTCGCGGGGAAGTAGCCGTAGCGGACGCGCGGCTGCAGCCACCCTTCGCGCTCGGCCTCCGCCTGCATCCGCGCCAGCCGCGGCAGGAACTCGTCCCGCTGCATCGCCTCCCACGCCTCGTCCTTCAGTCCCTTGCCGCCCCAGTGCAGCCGGAACAGCGTCTTCAGGTCGAGGTGCGGCCAGACGTCGGCGAGCGTGGCGTCGGTCATCTCGCGCACCCCCCAGAACGGCGGCCGCGGCGGATCGACCGGGCGCACGGTGCTGCCCTCGGTCGAAGCCGCTTCGTCCGGCACGCTGAAGGCCTCGCGGCCGGGACGGTTGCGGGCGGCTTTCGCGGCATCGATGGTGTGCTCGACCAGCGCCGGACGTTCGCCGGGGTCGATCAGGCGATCCATCAGCGCCAATCCCTCGAAGGCGTCCTTGGCGTAGAAAACGCCCGATTCGTACGGGGTTTCGTCCTCCACGAACAGCGTCCGGTTGGCGTAGGCGCGGTTGATCGCCGCGCCGCCGATGATGACCGGGAACTGGTGCCCGGCGCGGTGCAGTTCCTGCACGCACAGCGGCATCTGCTTGCTGGTCGAAACAAGCAGTGCAGAGAGCCCGATGGCGGTCGCGTTGGTTTCCACCGCCTTGTCGATGATCCGGTTTACCGGCACCTGCTTGCCGAGGTCGTGCACGGTGTAGCCGTTGTTGGTCAGGATCGTGTTGACGAGGTTCTTGCCGATGTCGTGGACATCGCCGTAAACGGTCGCCAGCACGACCGTGCCCTTGGTCACCCCTTCCTGCCGTTCGAGGTACGTCTCCAGCCGGGCCACCGCCCGCTTCATCGCCTCGGCCGATTGCAGGACGAAGGGCAGGATCAGTTCGCCGGAGCCGAACTTGTCGCCGACCTCCTTCATCGCCGGCAGCAGCACGCCGTTGAGCACCGCCACCGGATCCTGCCGCGCCACCGCGAGGTCGATGTCGGCCTCGATCCCCTCCTTCTTGCGGTGGACGATGCGGTAGTGGAGCCGCTCCTCGACCTCCATCTCGGCCATCGGGTCCGGCCCGGTCGCCTCGGCGGATTCGGTGCGGCCCTCGAAGTGGGCGATCAGCCGGGCCAGCGCGTCCGGCCGGCGGGCGAGCACGAGGTCTTCGCCCAGTTCGCGCTCCTCGGCCGGGATCTCGCCGAGCGGGATGACGTGCGACGGGTGGACGATGGCCAGATCCAGCCCGGCCCGCACGGCGTGGTCGAGGAAGACGGCGTTGACGACCGTGCGCGCGGCCGGGTTCAGCCCGAACGAGACGTTGGAGATGCCGAGGACGCTGCGGGTGCCCGGCAGCGCCTCCTCGATCATCCGGATGCCCTCGATCGTCTCGACGGCGGAACGCGCGAACTCCTCCTCGCCGGTCGAAAGCGGAAAGGTCAGCGTGTCCCAGATCAGGTCTTCCGGAGACATGCCGTATTCGCCGACGACGATGTCGTGGATCTTGCGGGCGACCTCGAGCTTGCGCTCGGCCGTTTTCGCCATCCCCTCCTCGTCGATGGTCATCGCCACCAGCGCCGCGCCGTGGGCGACCGCGAGGGGCACGACCGCGTCGATGCGCTTGCGGCCGTTCTCCATGTTGATGGAGTTGACCACCGCCCGGCCGGGGTACTGCTCCAGCGCGTCCTGCACCACGTCGGGCTCGGTGGAGTCGATGACCAGTGGCGCTTCGACGTTCAGCGCCAGCTTCTTCACCAGTTTGCGCAGCGTGTCGCGCTCGTCGGAGCGCTCCGTCATCGCCACGCAGACGTCGAGCGCATGAGCGCCGTCGTCCATCTGGCCGCGGGCGACCTCCACGATGCCGTCGAGGTCGTCGGCCAGCGCCAGCCGCTTGACCTTGCGCGAACCCAACGTGTTGACCCGCTCGCCGACGATCATCGGCGCCGGGTCCTGGTCGAGCGACACGGCGCGGGTCATGCTCGCCAGCAGCGACGGCTTCGTTGCCGGACGCGGCGCGACCTCGCGAATCCCGACCGCCTTCACGACCTCGCTCAGGTGCGCCGGCGTCGTGCCGCAGCAGCCGCCGATGACGCCGACCCCGAAGGAATCGACCATCTCCTTGAGGCCCGAGGCGAGACCGTCCGGATCGAGCGGGAAGGCCGCCCGCCCGCCCACGTTCTGCGGGATGCCGGCGTTGGGGATGATCGCCACCGGCCGTGTGGACCATTCGCCGAGGTAGCGGGCCGGTTCGCGCATGTGCTCCGGCCCGGTCGAGCAGTTCAGCCCGACCACATCCATCGGCAGCGCTTCCAGGATCGCCAGCACCGCCGCGATGTCGGTGCCGAGCAGCATCCGCCCGCTGACGTCCAGCGTGACCGACGAGTGGATCGGGATGCGGACGCCCTTTTCATCGAAGACCCGATGCGCCGCATGTATCGCGGCCTTCAGTTCGAGGATGTCCTGCACCGTCTCGATGATCAGCAGATCCGCGCCACCATCGACCAACCCGCGGATCTGGTCGAGGAACAGGTCCACGACCTCGCCGAAGCGGTGCTGCCCCAGCAGCGGATCTTCGGACGCCGGCAGCAACCCGGTCGGGCCGATCGAGCCAGCGACGAAGCGGGTGCGCTCGGGGGTCGAATACTCGGCCGCCACCCGGCGGGCCAGCTCGGCGGCGGCGCGGTTGATCTCGTAGGTGCGCTCGCCAAGCCCGTACTCCTCGAGTTTGATGGTGCTGCCGCCGAACGTATCGGTCTCCAGCACGTCCACGCCGACGTCGAGGAACGAGGCGTGGATCGATTCGATGATGCCGGGTTCGTGGAGGACGAGGTACTCGTTGCAGCCCTCCTTGTCGCGCCCGCCGTAACCGTCCGGCCCCAGTTCGAGGTCGAGGATGGTCGCGCCCATCGAGCCGTCGTAGACGACGACGCGGTCGCGCAGGAGGTCGAGGAACTGGTCGGAACGGGCGGGCATGGCGGGGAACTCCTTCCCCGGCGTGGCGCGGGGCGGAAGGCTGGCAACAACGTTCAGGATACGACGCAACCGCGCCCGAGCGCCCGATGGCCGTCCGGGGCCTGCCGGTCCTGATTCGGGCGCGGCGGGCGGCCGCGGCGGATACGGCGCGTATACTCCGCTCGTCGGCCGCCCCGGGCCGGCTCCCCGTCCGAGGCCGCCGTCGCCGCACCACGGAGAATCCGCCTCATGCTTCGCCGCACCTTCATCGCCGTCGCCGCCTTCGCGGCGGCGCTGGTCCCGGTCGCGCTGCCGGCTCCGGTCGCCGCGCAGTCGATGGAAGCCGCCATCGCCGCCGACATCGACGCCTGGTACGCGGCGCAGATCCCCGGCTACACCTCGCCCAACTTCGTGGCCGTCACCGGCGAAACCACCACCTCCTGCGGCCCGGTCGATCCGTACATCCTCGGACCGGCCGCCTACTGCCCACTGGATTCCACCGTGTACGTCGCCCCGGTCTGGGAGCAGGTCTACGCCGCCGAGGAGTGGATCACCATCCTCGCCCACGAATGGGGCCACCACGCCCAGCACGTGATGGGTTTCGCCGGGTACGCGACCGACGAGTCGGAACTGCAGGCCGACTGTCTGGCCGGCGCCTACGTCGCCGACGCCGAAGCGCGCGGCGCTGTCCCCTCCGGCACCTTCAACCGCGGCATGGGCGCGTCCATCCGCGCCGGCGCGCCGCCGTTCCTGCCCGACGACGCGGACGTTCACGGGACCGGCGCCGAGCGTGGCACCACCTACATGGACGGCTACATGCGCGGCATCGGGGCCTGCGGGCTGATCTGATCCGGCATCCCAAAGCGCGAAATCGGCGGCCCCGGCGGTGACCCCGTCCGGGGCCGCTGGCGTTTGGTCCCGCGGCGTTGCGACGGGCCGGGCGCCGCCCTATGATGGGACCGACCCACGGGTCGAGGGGAGACGACGCCGGGCGGGAACCCGGCGCCAACGGGAAGGGACGGTTGTGTTCAAGCGACTCGCGTTGCTGCTCATGCTGATCGCGGGGCTGGCGCTGCCGATGGCGGCGCAGGCCCAGGACACCTCGCCGGACGGCGTGGCGAGCGACATCGATGCCTACTGGCGGGCGCAGTTCGCCGAACGCGGACTCGCCTACTCGTCGCCCGGCCTTCGGGTCGTCTACGACACCACCGCCAGCGCTTGCGGGCTGCTCGATCCGTACTTCGGCCCGGCCGGATACTGCACGCTGGACCACATCATCTACGTGTCGCCGCTGTGGCTCGACGTTTCCGGCGAAAGTTCGGCCCTCTGGTACGTCGTGCTCGGCCACGAGTGGGGCCACCACATCCAGTCGCTGCTGGGGCTGGAATCCACGGTGAGCGTCGATACCGAGAAGCAGGCCGACTGCCTCGCCGGGGCCTACGCGGCGGACGCGGTCGCCCGCGGCTTCGCGCCCCAGAGCATCTACAACATCGGCATGTACCTGCAGATCATCGTCGGCGACCCGGCTTTCCTGCCGGACGATGTCCGCACGCACCCGACGCCGGGCGAGCGCGGTTCCGAGTTCGCCCAGGGCTGGCTCGGCGGCCCGAGCGCCTGCGGGGTCGGCCTGTAGCGCGACGGGTCCCGGCAACCGAACGAGCGAATGAAGACGGGGAAGGGCAATCGCCCTCCCCCGTCTTCACGTTTCCTTGTCTGCCGATCAGCGCCGAATGAGGCGCAGGATCACGAGCAGGACCACCGCGCCGAGCACGGCAACGACGAAACTGCCGAGGTTCCACCCGAAGATGACCGTGTTCCCGGTCAGTTGCGAATAGAGGAACCCGCCGACGAACGCGCCGACGATGCCGACGATGATGTTGGTGAGGCACCCTTGCTGGTCGTCGTCCCCGGCGAGCTTGCTGGCCAGCCAGCCAGCCAGCGCGCCGAAGACGATCCACGACAGGAATCCGAGCGTGCTTTCCATTCACCCGCCCTCCGCGAACCGGTCGAAACCCGCGCGAGTGTAGCAGTCGAGAACCGCGGTCCCGGTGCGTTATTCAGGCTCGGGGCAGGCGCCGTCCGGGTGGCAGCGGGAGTTCGGGTCTGGGTCGTCGCCGATCCAGGTTTCGGCCCAGCGCGAGATCGCCATCACCACGTCGGCGAGCGCCTCCCCTTTGGGCGTCAGCCCGTACTCCACCCGCACCGGCGTCTCCGGGATGACCGTGCGGGTCACGATGCCTTCCGTTTCCAGTTGCTTGAGGCGGTCCGAAAGCAGGCGGTCACTCAATCCGGGGACGAGGGCGACGATGTCCGAGAACCGCGTCGCGCCGGAAAGCAGGGCCCGGATGACCGCGCCGGACCAGCGCCGCCCGATCAGTTCGGCCGCGCGGTGGTAGGTCGGACAGAACGGGGTGATCGGCGCGCCGTCGTGGCCGGCGGTCGTTCCCGGCTCGACGCCGTGGCCCGATTCTGGCAGGTCGTTCTGGTGATCGATGCCGGTCGTGTTCATAGGTAGATACTAACGTATCGTAAGCAACTTGACAACCGTATGTCGCTTACGCTACAACTACCCAAGACGAGCCGGCGGGGACGGTGGCGCAGGGCGCTCCACCAGCAGCCCACCCGGCAACGAGGCCGGAGACCCGCAAACGCGGCCCGGCCAATCCCAAGGAGGGACGCACCACCATGTCCGCCACCACCACCACCGGCGCCGAGGTTTGGTCGATCGACCCCAGCCACTCGGCGGTCGAGTTCTCGGTCAAGCACATGATGTTCGCCACCGTGCGCGGCCGGTTCTCCACGTTTTCGGGCACGATCACCATGCCCGACGGCGACCCGAGCCGGGCCTCGGTCGTTGTCGAGATCGACGCCGATTCGATCGATACGCGGGACGAGAAGCGCGACGAGCACCTGCGCTCCAACGACTTCTTCGGCGCGGGCGACAACCCGAAGATCACCTTCCGCTCGACCTCCGTCCAGGCCAAGGGCAAGGACCGCTACGAAGTCACCGGCGACCTGACCATCCGCGGCGTCACCAAGCCGGTCGTGCTGGACGCCACCTTCAACGGGCAGGGCGTCAACCCGTGGGGCGTTACCGTGGCCGGCTGGTCGGCCGAGGGCAAGATCGACCGCAAGGAGTTCGGCGTGAACTGGAACGCCGCGCTGGAAAGCGGCGGCTTCCTGGTCGGCGACGAGGTCAAGATCCACATCGAACTCGAAGTCGCGAAGCAGGCCTAGCCAGCCACCGGGAGCGCGTTTCGCAACCGCCTTCGCCTCCATCCCGAGCCTCTCGGCCGTCATCCCGACGCTCACTACCGTCGTCCCGAGCCTGTCGAGGGATCTCGTCGCTCCTCGACTTCTCGACTTCTCGCCTCGGAAACGAGATCCCTCGACAGGCTCGGGA